>JACQTF010000200.1 GCA_016210925.1 Acidobacteriota bacterium
AACACGCCTGCGGCGGACTCGCCACTTCGCCTCGGGCGGGCCGCTGAGCTCGAGGTTGTTAGACGGACTGTTTCGATGGGGGGGTCTGCGATGAGAAAGTGGGAATACAGAATCGTTGATTCCGAAGACGTCGAGAGCGAGGGCCTCTTGAAGGGCAGGAGCCGAGAGGCACTCGAGGCGTACCTGAACAAGCTCGGAGCCGAGGGATGGGAGCTAATAAACGTCGACGCCCTTGAGCTTGAGGGCAGGCGGGAATTCGTCGGTGTCGCGAAGCGGGAACTGACCTATTAGGTGAAGCGTAATACCACTGTGATCCGTGGGTGAGTGTGGGACGGAGAAATGTTGCTGCACGCGGGCTGGTTCTGGCCGGCGTTTTGTTCCTGGTAGCCGCGGTACCGCCCACCTTTCGGGGGCGTGCGCCTAATGCCGCCTTTCTTGGCGTCGGTGTTGTGTTTCTTGTGTTGGGCATCGCCCGGGGCCGGAAGTCCGGTGGCGGTCAGGACGCCCCGGGCGCCTGACCGCGCCTTGCAGCGGACGCGTGCGGGTTCTTCAAAGGAAATGGGTGCCAGCATTGCCGGGCTCATCGACGACCGCAAGATCCGTGATATTCCCCTGAGCGGGTGAAGCTTCATCGAACTGGTGCCCCTCCATGCCGGAGCTTCCCTCACTCGTCCATCAACACCGCGGTGAGCGCATTCCATTGTAAGGCGGCCTGACAAGCGCTTGTAACAGATGCCCTTTGGGGTGTATCCTCAGTGCGACCATCAGCGGGGGAACCACGCCTGTCGCGGCGAACATCGGCGGGACCGGCGCGCCGATCACACTCGATCCGATCAAGCTTGACGTCGGACTGCGGTTCCAGCCAGATATGACAATTGAGTTCAAGCTGTTCGGCTTCATTCCCATCTTCTCGATCAGGGTCGGGCCGTGAGGACTCGACTTCGCATTGCGAAGGGCGCTTCATCGTAATCTCCAGCTGAGACTTACGGCTTGCTCTGAGTTCGATCGTGCACCAGGCCAGCGGTCGTGCCTGGGTCGTTCGGTCCGTGAATAGAACGTGTTATGATCGGGTATCAAGAGGTTCGTCTTGGTATGGCCACCGGCACATTTTGGACGAGCTTATTATGGGGCGGCTTAGTGCTGGCCAGCACCCCAGGGAACATCGTAGATATGAGCCAAACACAAAATCGACCCATGACCACCTCGCAAGGCAGGGAAGTCGTGACGCTGGGCGGCGGCTGCTTCTGGTGCCTGGAGGCGATCTTTGATGACCTGAAAGGCGTGGAGCGGGTGGAGTCTGGTTATTCAGGAGGTTCGGTTGCGAGTCCAAGTTACGAGCAGGTTTGTACGGGGACGACAGGGCATGCCGAAGTGGTACAAGTGACGTTCGATCCGAAGGTCATTTCGGTGAAAGAACTGCTCGAGATCTTTTTCACGATACACGACCCGACCACCCTGAACCGCCAAGGGCCAGATGTCGGCACGCAGTATCGCTCGGTGATTTTCTACCGCAGCCAGGAACAAAAGGCCGTCGCCGAGCAGGTGATCAAAGACATTCAAGCTGCGAAAATGTGGAGCGGGCCTGTCGTGACGGAGGTCGTACCGTTTAAAGCTTTTTACGAGGCAGAAGATTATCATCAAGAGTACTTTAAGCTGAACGGTGAGCAACCTTATTGCCGCCTGGTGATTGCGCCGAAGATAGCGAAATTTCGGGAACACTATCGGAACAAACTGAAAAACCAATAGCCCGGCGACAGGGTTTCAGTTTCTGGGGTCTGAGGTCTTGACTTATCTGGAGGTCAACCCGATCGTGACTGGAAGGGCCAACAGCTCTCGCGTCGCTGTACACGTCTTCATCCTGCTCGGTGCGCTGTCCGTGGGTGCAGCGAGCGCCTGGGTTTTGCTCTCAGGTTGGGATGGTACGGCTTTTTCCTACACTTCCGCCAGTGCCGACGCCGTGGCTCAGGCCCCTCGTCGAAGCTCCGATGGGCCGCTGGGCGGTAACATGGCTCCCGCGCGGGTCGTCCAAGACCCATATCCGACGTTTACGGACATCGCGGTGGACGCTGGGAACGATCTGATCGTGGTGAGCGATGAAAATCGCTTCAGCCTCTTGACTTACGACCGCCGGCTGCGGAGCGACTCTCGAGCGGAACCGCGCACGATCATCTCGGGGCCTCATACGGGCGTTGACTTCGCCTGCGGGGTAGACATAGATCCTGAGAGCCGGGAGATCTATGCGGCCAACAACGACACGGGGGCCGATCTGATGGTCTTCAGCTACGATGCCAACGGTGACGTGCCTCCTTTGAGAGTGTTGCGGCCCGCGAACCGGGGAACGTGGGGCGTCTCTGTGGACCGGAAACATGAAGAGGTCGCGGTCACCATCGAACACGTCAACCGGGTTGCCATCTACCGCAGGACCGCCGAGGGAGACGAGCAACCCTTGCGAGTCATCCAGGGTCCCAGCACGGGACTCGCAGATCCTCACGGGGTCTTTGTGGATGGGGAAAACAACGAGATCTTCGTCGCCAACCATGACTCGTGGCACAGGGTTCGCACCGGTTATCAGGAGGGTGGTGAGCAGGAGGGCTACGGCGAAAAGGGCGTGGGGGCAGGGAGCCCATTGCTCCCTCCCTCGACGGGCAAGTTTCTGTCTTTCTCGATCACGGTTTACTCCCGGACGGCAAACGGAGACGCGGCGCCCCTGCGCACCATCCAGGGGCCGCAGACCCAGCTCAGCCTGCCCATGAAGATCCACGTGGACACCAGCCGCAACGAGATTGCCGTGGCCAACAGCGGCGACAATTCCGTTCTGATTTTCAGCAGGACGGCCCACGGCAACGTGGCACCGCTGCGCAAGATCTCCGGACGTTCCACCGGTTTGGATCATCCCACCGGGGTCTTCGTGGACGCCAAGAATGACGAGCTGTGGGTGGCCAACTGGGGCAATCACACGGCGACGGTCTACCGGCGGACGGCGCACGGGAACGCAGGGCCGCTGCGCACGATCCGCAGCGCGCCGGACGGAGCGCCGGTGGTGGGGATTGGCAATCCCGGCGGCATCGCCTACGATCCCATCCGAAAGCAGCTTCTGGTCCCGAACTGAGTGGCCAATCCGCGGATTGCGGCCTTCGCCAGTTCGGCGAATCGAAATGTGGCTCCGGTGAGGGTGATCGAAGGACCGAAGACCAGGCTGGCGCGGACGACCCACGCCATTGTGTTCGATGAAGTGCACGATGAGATCGTGGCCCCCAATCCCTTCGCGGAGGCGATTTTGTTCTACCGGGGCGGGGCCAGCGGCGACGAGGCTCCCGTCCGGATCATCCAGGGACCCCACACCAGCCTGGACTCTTCCGATGAGCTGGCTCTGGACACCAAAAACAATGAGGTGATTGTGCCCCTGAACCACGCCATCCTCTTCTTCCCGCGGGAAGGGAACGGTGACGTGGCGCCGCTGAGGATGATCGCGGGTCCCAAGACTCAGTTGGATACGGCCCGCGGGATCGCGGTGGACCCGGTCAACAACATCATCGCGGTGGGAAACGGCACACCCAGAGCGATTTTGATTTTTAACCGCACCGACCAGGGGGACGTGGCGCCAAGGGCGATCATTACGGGCCCCAAGACGGGCATCCACGCCACCAAAGGTTTCTGGGTCAATCCGGAACGCAAAGAGGTGATTGCTGCGATCGAAGCCCCGAGGGTCCAACAAACCCGTGAGGTGGGGAGCTCGTTCGTGGGGATCTGGAATTACACCGACAACGGCGACGTCCCACCCAAGGCCCTGATCAAGGGCCGGGACACCATGCTGATCGCTCCGCGAGGCGTCGCCTTAAACCCCAAGAACAAGGAGATGTACATCATCGATAAGATGCAAAATGCCCTTTTTGCATTTCATTGGCCGGAGATCTTCTGAAGCTGGCCCCGCACCTACTGGACAATTTGCTAAAAACTGCCGGGAAAGACGGTAGGTGCGGGGCTGGAAGACTGGAAGACTGGAAGGTTGGAAGACTGGGAAGACTGGCTTTGGATGGGAGTTTTTCCTTAAGGGGCATTAGCGATTTTAACCAAGTCTGGAGGTCAATTCACCATGGCGAAGACGTCTCGTATCGCTGGCGGGATGCTTGCGATTCTGTTTGCAATGTTGATCGGCGGAGCGAGCGGTTGGGTCTTGTTCTCAAGCTGGGACGGCACGGCTTTCGCCCAGGCGCCTCGTCGAAGCTCCGACCGGCCCCTGGGCGGAAACATGGCTCCCGTGCGGGTCGTCCAGGACCCTTATCCGACCTTTACGGATATCGCGGTAGACGGTGACAAGAACATCGTCGTCGTGACCGACGAAAACCGGTTTAGCCTCTTGACCTACGACCGGCGACTGGTGAGTGATTCCCGCGCCGAGCCTCGCACCGTCATCACCGGGCCGAAGACGGGCCTCGACTTCGCCTGCGGAGTGGACCTGGATCCGATGAGCC
Organism: Acidobacteriota bacterium; assembly: GCA_016210925.1. Lineage (GTDB taxonomy): Bacteria > Acidobacteriota > UBA6911 > JACQTF01 > JACQTF01 > JACQTF01. The sequence goes on from JACQTF010000200.1 coordinate 4,473, forward strand.
GGGAGATCTTCACCGTCAACAACGACACGGGCGCTGATCTGATGGTCTTCGACTACGATGCCAACGGTGAGGTGGCTCCTTTAAGGGTTTTAAAACCTGCCCCCCGCGGGACCTGGGGCGTCTCTGTGGACCGGAAGCACGATGAGGTTGCAGTGACTGTTCAGCACGTCAACCGGGTGGCCATCTACCGGCGGACGGCGCAGGGAGACGAGAAGCCTGTGAGAATCATCCAGGGCCCCAACACCGAGCTCTCGGATCCGCACGGCCTTTATGTGGATGCACAGAACAACGAGATCTTCGTCGCCAACCACGACTCCTGGCACAGCGTGGAGACAGGAGACACGGGGACTTTTGGCGTCAGCGGTGAGATCACCGAAAAACTGGGGCTCCGTCCTTCCACGGGAAAGTTCGTGAATTCTTCCATCGCGGTCTACTCGCGGACGGCCAACGGAGATGTGGCCCCTCTTCGGAAGATCCACGGTCCTCGAACCCAGCTGGCCCTGCCCATGAAGATTCACGTGGATGCTGTCCACAACGAGCTTGCCGTGGCCAACAGCAAGGACGACTCGGTTCTGATCTTCAGCAGGACGGCGGACGGAGACGCGGCGCCCCTGCGCAAAATCAAAGGACCCGCCACGGGCCTGGACCATCCCACGGGCGTTTTCTTCGACATCAAGAACGACGAGGTGTGGGTCGCCAACTGGGGCAACCACACGGCGACGGTCTACAGGCGCACGGCTCAGGGGAACGCGGCGCCGTTGCGAACGATCCGCAGCGCCCCGAAAGAGGCGCCCGTCGTGGGCATCGGGAACCCGGGCGGGATCGCGTACGATTCGAAACGCAAGCAGCTCCTGATTCCTAACTGAGTGGCGAATCCGCGGATCGCGGCATTCGCCAGTTTGGCGAACAAGAATGTGGCTCCTGTGAGAGTGATCGAAGGTCAAAAGACCCGGCTTGCGCGAACGTCGCACGCCATTGCGTACGATGAGATTCACGATGAAATCGTGATTCCGAATCCTTTCGCGGAGGCGATTCTGGTTTATCGCGGAGGGGCCAGCGGAGACGAACCTCCCATCCGGGTGATCCAAGGGCCTCACACCATGCTGGAGGATAACGACGAGCTGGCTCTGGATCTGAAAAACGACGAAATCGTTGTCCCCCTCCGGCATCAGATCCTGTTCTTCCCGCGGAACGCCAATGGTGATGTGGCCCCGAAGCGGGTGATCGGCGGTCTGAAGACGAAGTTGGACATGGGACGGGGGATCGCCGTGGACCCGGTGAACAACATCCTCGTGGTGGGAAACAGCCGGCCCAGGGGGCTTCTCGTCTTTAACCTCTCCGACCAGGGGGATGTGGTGCCGCGAGCGATCATTTCGGGGCCCAACACCGGCATTTACAGCACCCAGGGCTTTACGGCGAACCCGGCGCGCAAGGAGGTGTTCTGCTCCATCGAAGCGCGTGGGTCGCAGGAGACCCGCGAGCTTGGCAACTCGTTCGTGGGCGTCTGGAACTATACGGATAGCGGAGATGTCCCGCCAAAGGCCATCATCAAAGGGAAGGACACGCTCCTGATCGCCCCGCGTGGGGTGATCTTGAATCCTCCGCTCAAAGAAGTCTACGTGATCGATAAGATGCAAAATGCGCTCTTTGCTTTTCGTTGGCCGGAAATCTTCTGAGACCGGAAGACCGGAAGACTGGAAGACTGGAAGACTGAAAAACCGGACCTGCCATTCTTCCATTCTTCCGTTCTTCCATTCTTCCTGCCTGATATTCCTCGGTGCTGTTTTTTTGCACCCGATCTTAGCCGGTAGCCTCTTATCCTCTCAAACGAGCTCCGCATGGGCCTTAACGGTGCGAATTGAACCGGTCGAAATTGACCTCGCCGTTACCGAAGCGGCGGATCTGCCCCCACTTCGGCATCAAGCCTCGGGCCCCATACCCTCAGTGGAACCTTCGGTCCTGGACCCTTGGGTCAGGCAACTCCAGGCTCCGCCCTGGTCCTGGGTAAACGAGGCGGTCATCCTGGCAGACTCTTATCTGCCCCATCGTCTCCGCTCCTCTCAAGGGAGCTGGCCCCCGGTTCAAATTGTGATGGACTCGCGCCTCCCGGTCACGGCGAAAGCCTTTCTGCAAGACGGGGTGATTGGGATCAATCCCAGGGCCTTTGCCCGGGGAAGGGAAGAGGACCGGTGGGGTCGTTGGGTGGCTGCGGTGGCCCACGAATGGCATCATCTGGTGCTCTGGCACGCGGGACCCGGATCGGCCTTGTCGGCGGGGGACAGTCCCGCAGATCCCCTCGTCTTCTGGACCAATGTCCTCATCGAAGGCGTTGGGACTCACTTGGCTCTTCAGACGGGTCTCTTTCCTGATGTCCAATCTCAAGTCGAGGACCGCCGCCTCTTGGAAAAACATTTCAGGGCCGTGCGGCGGCACTGGCCTCGACTGTCTGCTTCCAGGAGAGACGCTCAGGATCCTCTGACCGTTTTGTTTTGGAAGGACAAGTCAGCCTATTGGGTGGGTTGCTGGATGGCGCGTTCCATCGAAGCTCACTTCGGCCGCGTGTGTCTATTGGAATTGCTCGATCGACCAGGAGCCGAGGCGGCCCGTGAATTCGTGAAGCTGTACAACGAAACGCAACCGCCTGCGAACCTCAAGGTGGCATGGAGTGGTCACGACTACGACCCAAAACTCCGAACCTTAAGACCTGAAACCTCCAGGGAGGACCCTTTTTTCTTCGCCTGCTTGACATCTCCATGACACCGATTGCGATCTTCGTCTTGACTGCCCTTGTGCCATTTGCCCTGGCGGCCCACCAAAACCAGCCGGAACCCCAGCGTGGACACGGCGGCCCGGTGTTGGCTAAGGCCACTTTTGCGGGTGGCTGCTTCTGGTGCATGGAGCCTCCCTTCGACGCGCTCGAGGGTGTGGTGTCCACGGTTTCCGGCTACACCGGCGGACCCTTCAGAGACCCCACTTATGAACAGGTTTCCGCGGGGGGAACGGGACACACGGAAGCGGTCGAAGTCACCTATGATTCTAGAAAGGTCAGTTATGAGAGGCTTCTGGAGGTTTTCTGGAAGAATGTGGATCCGACGGACCTCGGTGGGCAGTTCTGCGACCGCGGTAGCCAGTACCGGACCGCGATCTTTTATCGTGACGACACGCAGAGGCAGCTGGCTGAGCAATCCAAGAAGGAGCTGGAAACCTCCGGGCGCCTCCAGCGACCCATCGTGGTCCAGATCGTCCCCGCCTCGGATTTCTACGCAGCCGAGGAATACCACCAGGACTACTACAAGAAGAATCCATTGCGCTACAAGCTATACCGGTATGGCTGCGGCCGCGATGCCCGGCTGAAAGGGCTGTGGGGAAAAAGCAGGTGAAAGCCCGCCAGAACCAGTGCTCCCAGCGTTTCCGGCTCTCCTTCAATCCCGCGCCAGGTACGGGTACGTCCCCCGCTCGATTTGCTCCAGGATCTACCAATGACAGGTGACGAGTGACGAATGACGGCTTGTACTATCAGAATTCATATCTTAACGCGAACTGGATCTGCCGCGACGTGGTCACGGTTTTGTTAATCCGACCGACACTTCCCAGTCGTCTGCCTCTGGAATCAAAGACCACCGATTCGGGAGAGCCGAAGTTCGCGCGATTGAGCAGGTTGAAAAATTCTGACCTGAACTGCAGCCTCTGAGTCTCTCCCTTCAAAAAGAAGTTCTTGATGATCGAGAAATCCAGCATGGCGAGGCCAGGTCCGATCAGCGTATTCCGCCCCAGGTTCCCGAAGAACCCCGGCTGCGGGAGTGCAAAGCCGCTGGCGTCGAAGTACTTGTCCGGTCCCCCCAGAACGGGGTTCGCGCTGGCGCCAGGACTCAGATCGGGCCTGACGTTCTGTTCCCGAAGAAGTGCGTGAACGACTCGAGTATTTGCTCCCGGACTGAGGGGGTTTCCCGTGGCCAGGTTCAGGATGCCACTCACCTGCCAGCCGCGCACGAACTGGCCCGCCGCTCCCTGGAAGTTGCGCCCCAGAGGTAAATCGTAGATGAAATTCCCCCTGCAGGGAGCCTCGACGAAACAGGGCTCTTGACCTCAGCTGCTGTCTGCTATTATGAGAAGTCACTTGGAATCGAAGGGCGGTTCCGAGTTTTCAGTATGGTGGGCTGTTTTTGTGCTCTTGAGAAGGCTCGCTGTGCAGGAGAGGTGAGACTATGATGAGTTTTTCGGGAAGAGTCATCTCACTGGCATTTTGGGCTATGGGTTTTCTGTCGCCGTGGACGGTTTCAGGCCAGAACGTGCCTGCCATCCTCATCGGGTATCCCGATCTCATCGTCTTCAACGGAAAGATCGTGACCATGTCGGATAAGTCGGTCAGCCCTGCGCTCGGCGTGGTCCAGGAAGCCATGGCTGTGCGGGGGGATGAGATCCTTGCTCTGGGCAAGAATGGAGAAATTCTTGGCCTGTCTGGGCCGAAGACCCAAAAAATTGATCTGAAAGGGCACACGGTCATTCCGGGGATCGTCAACGCGCACACTCATATTCACGACTACGGCGTCACCCGGTGGGTGGAGGCCGAGAACAAGAAAGGTGGCTCCGATCTGCCGGTGGCCGCTTTCCGGATTGCGGGTTCGAACTATGAAGAGATCAAGCACAACATCGAAGTAACGCTGAGCGAGAAGACCAGCAAGTTGAGGCCGGGACAGTGGATCTTCCTCAATCTGCCCATGCGGGACTTCGTGGGGACTTATTTTATCCAGGACGGGCAGCTCAGCATGTCAGAGCTGGACAAAATGATGAAGGACCATCCCGTCCTGGTCAACGCTCATCCCGCCTACGTCATCAACAGCACGGCGGAGAAGCGGCTCGAGCAAATCTACGATGCTCCTCATCCCCGAGAGGAATACGACGAGTCGGCGTTTGGTTCTCGAATTGTTGAGTTTCGACGGATGGCGCTCGTCGATGACTATTTCAGAGACAAGATCGACAAGCTGGCCGAGATCTTGGAACAAGAGCTGCAGGCCCAGGTCGCGGCGGGCAATACGACCTTTTCCTCGCACGTGACAGGGGCCCGGTACATGGATGCCTACATGAAGCTCGTTCGGGAGAAGCGGATGCCGCTGCGCTTCGCCTTCACCCATTATATGGGCGGGCTCTTCAACCCCGGGATGGAGGTGTTTGCAGCACGTCTGGGGGATATCGCCGGCCTCGGGGATGACTATTTCTGGTTCGGAGCGATCTCGGCCTCCGCGATCGATTCCGGGCCTCCCATGATCTGCACCGGCATCGAGGCCCCTGAAGACGTCAAGAAACGCGAGTGGTGCCGTCTCGATTTCAAGCGCTATCGAGACTTCCTTTACAACGGTCTCAAAAATCACGTTCGAACCGTTGTCGGCCACAACTACGGCGACAAGGGCCTCGACCAATATCTGGAACTCCTCGACGATCTGGTGGCGAAGGAAGGTTTCACGGTGGAAGAGATCCGGGCCATGCGCCTCTCGACCGATCACTGCGGACTTTATCCGCGACCGGATCAGCTTCCCCGGATGAAGAAATACGGAGTGATGTTGAGCTGCGGGGCCAATGTGCTGACCAGGACTTATCCGTGGCTGGAGAAGTATGGGATGCAGTATGCCAACTGGATCTCACCGGTCAAGTCGGCTCTCGATGCGGGCGTGAAAGTCGCCTTCGAGTGCGAGGAGGATTTGTACGATGGCTTGTTCGCTTACTTCGAGCCCTTTGTCACCCGAAAGAACGAAATGGGTAAACTGGTGGCGCCTCAGGAAGCTGTCGATCGAAACATCGTGATGAAGATGGCTACCTCCTGGAGCTCGGAGTTTGTGCTCAGGGAAGACAAGGTGGGGACGCTGGAGAACGGAAAGTGGGCTGATTTTCTGGTCCTGAACAAAGACTACTTCACCGTGCCGGTGGAAGAAATTCCGCGGGTTTATCCGGTCATCAGCGTGGTGGGCGGGCAGATCCGTTACGTCCGTTCCGATGCTGCGGCCGAGTTTGGCCTTCAGCCGGTCGGGCACCAGTTGCGTTACAGCTGGGAGAAGGGGTCGGAGTCCAATCGGCCTGGTGGACTGAGCGACATGTGATTTCTCAAAACCTGAAACCTAGCCGAAGATATTTGAAATTTCTAATGCTCGATTGGCACTTATCAACGTTGTTAGTAGATAGATTCTCAGATTGAACGTGTAAGAATCTAAAACTCAAAACCGAGAACTTGCGAGCGGGTTGTTTACCGTGCGGATCGCGTCATCTCGAGTGTAGCGCCCGAAAAACGAGCTGGTCTTGCTAAATTGGTGGTCGACTCGAACGGTGACGTAATCCTGATCAGCTGTCTGGGCTACGCACGAGCTCCGCCCGACCATCATTAAACTCCTGTCCATTGGGCAGCGGGTGGATGCCGCGTCGGATCTGGGTCGTGAATCCTGGGAGTTCCGTGCGGACTTCGTATGGCCCCACCCGGAGGTTGGGAAGGCTGTAGCGACCTCTGTCGTCGGTGATGGCCGTGCGCGTTGCCCCAGTATCGACGTGAGTAGCGGTCACAGTGACATCGGGAATGATTCCGCCGCTTTCATCGGAGACGACGCCCTCAATCGCGGCTGTCGTCACTTGGGCTATGCTTGCACTCGACCCCCCCAAAAAAGGCAAATGCAGCAACGACGAACGGGTAGAACAGGCGATGCAGACGCCTTCCTCTTGCCATGGGGCCCCCTTTTGACGCGGGGAAGCTATGGGCCAAGTTCCCCTGTTCGGTTGGATTGGGGTCACAACAGCACCACGCCATCTGTCAAGAAAAAACCCTTGACAAACGAAATTCCGGCCTGATAAAAGCTAGCGGGATATCTATCGGGGCAGGCGCCCCCCTCTCTCAGCAGTTCAAGAGTTTGACCAATCGGAAATGTTCCAAGCGGACAGACACTCCCCACGAAAAAGGGATTCTAGCAGTGGCCAACGTTTTCTGCCGCTCTTGGCGGTCGCGGTGATGTTGAGTGGCGAGGGCTTGGGACAAGAGGTGTTTGAAGTGAACGTCAACACCTTCATGGTCAGTGCCGGTGACGAGGTATCTTGTCCGTTGTACCTCAAGAAGGAGAGAGGCGCGCCGCCTCTTCAGGGTCTGCGAATGATCTTGCAGGTGCCCGAAGCGCAGGTGAAATTCGTGAAGGCCGAACCGGGAGCCCAGCTCAAGGACAGCGGTGTCAACATGCGAGCGGAAGCGGGGGCGACCAGCGATGAAAAACAAATTTCTACTCTCCGCGTAGAATTACAAAGTGAGAAAGGCAAGGAAATGCCGGATGGGTTGCTCTTATATCTGACCTTCCGGGTCGATGCATCAGTTCCCCTGGGTGCTCAGATTCCGCTGGACAGCGAGGCGCGAGCGGTTGTGTTTCGAGACGGCAAGAGCGCGAACGTCGAGGTAGGTTTTCCCGATGTGGTCATCCGCGTCTCGCCACGAAAGAAAGAGGACGAAATCTTGTTTGCGTGTTTCTTTTACATGCACTGAAAAGGTCGAAACTGTGAAACCTCAGACCCGGAAACGGAACACGATTGCGCTTCTCTAATTTCGAACTTTCAGGGTTTCAGGTTGTGCGCCGGTTAAAACCGGCAGGGTGTAACGAGTGAAAGTCTCATACAGTGAAGGGCTAGCGATCCACACTGGCCCCGAGTCATGCGCCGGCGACCGCAAGGGTGCAGGCGAAGCGTTGACAGGGGGACGTGCAGGCTGGCCATTGAGCCGCGAAATCCCTGACCCACCGCATAAGCGGTGGCCACTCCGGGGTGCCGACGCTCTAACCTGGTGCGGAAGGCAAAACCTCGAGTGTCGATATCGCGTGACGCTTGGGGACCCCGCGCGGTCAGAGACCCCGCGCATGCACGCACGCACCTGGGGCGGGAGCCGGGAGATCCCGTGTCTGTCTGTAGAAATACTGGCAGACCGCATCGGGAAGTCCGAGGACGCACGCCGATGGTGAACGGACACGGGAAGTCGCACAGCCCCATAGTAC
>JACQTF010000192.1 GCA_016210925.1 Acidobacteriota bacterium
GGCTTCACGACTCCACCGGACCCACCGGACTCCATCGATATTGACTTGGCCGCTTTTTTGTCCTAAAAAGGAGGAAGCGGGTCAGTGTATTCGGGCTTTGGGAGCATCGATGCCTATCTTTGAGTATCTCTGCCAGGATTGCGGCAGCCATTTTGAAAAGATCGTTTACGGCGATGCAGCGCTGATTCCCTGCAAGGAGTGCGGCAGCGCCCGTACCGAACGCCAGCTCTCCACCTTCTCTGTCCGCACCTCCTCGCCCACGCCTCAGATTGGTGCCGGGCCCTGCAACAGCTGCGGGGCCCCCCGGCAGGGCATGTGCCAGCTCGACTGACGACACCAGCGCTTCCCTGGATCAGGTGGGCAGCACCCAGACCCCCGCTGTTGGCCCGTGGAAGCGCAAACCAGCAAATCCAGCAAATCTGCAGCAAATCAACTAACCTTGACAGGATCAACCCGCTGGTGATAGACAGAGTGGTTGCCTGTCAATGACTTCGCGAGGCAATCGAACAGGGAGTCAGGCTCGCCAGAGTGATCCAACAAGGCCTCATAAAAGGAGAAGGCAAGATGACGAGCAAGCGCGCAATGAAAAGAGAAGCGGGCGGAGTCAAGAAAGACATCAGCAGCCTGAGATCCACCCTGGACTACCTCGAGTCGGAAGGGGAGCTGATCTACACCGACAAGGAGGTCGATCCCGAGGTGGAGTTTATCGGAGTTCAGAAGCATCTGGATGGGGGGGCTCCGCTTCTGTTTGAGAACGTGAAAGGCTACCCGAATGGACGTCTGACCTGTAATCTCTTTGCCACGGACGAACGGGTTTCCAGGCTCTTCGGGGTGGACGACAGCAGGAAATTTAAATTCAAGGCCGTCGAAGCCCTGCATCACCCCATTCCTCCCAAGGTGGTCACCGACGCTCCGTGCCAGGAGGTCGTCATCGACCGAGATGTCAACGTCTGGCGGGTGGTCCCCATGGTCTCCCACACTCGGAAGGATCCTGGCAGGACCCTGGGTGGGGGCAACACCCTGGTGACGGGAAAGTACTTCTGGGGAGGAACTCATATCAGTTACAACCGCATGAACTTCCGGGGACCCAATTTCGCCAGCTTTCAGATCTCCCCGGGATCCCATACGGACATGATCGCCACCGAGTGGTACCGCAAGGAACCGATCCCCATGACGATTAACATGGGAGTTCCCCCTGCCTGTACGCTGCTGGCTGGAGCGGGTTTCATGTACATGGTCCTGCACAAAGGGTGCGACGAACTTGGGGTGGCGGGAGCCGCGCAAGGTTATCCGGTGGAGATCGTGAAGGCCAAGACGGTGGATGCCTACGCCATTGCCGAAGCGGAGTACGTCATCGAGGGATACGTGGACACGACCCAGAAGATCTGGGAGAGCCCTCTGGCCGAGCAGGATCAGAAACAGGGGATTCATCCTTTCCACCCGGAGTGGGCCGGGTACATGGGGAAGGCGTACCGGACCTACAAATTCACTGCCACCGCCATCACCCATCGCAGGCACAAGCCCATCTACCATGGCCTGGGAGTGCACACCTTCGACGACCACTACATCGACGTGATGATGCGGGAGGCCATGTTCTATGAGCTGGCGGACCGGATCAGTCCGGGATTGTGCGTGGATACCCACATTCCCATGAGCATGACCGACTGGGGCGGGGTCATTTTTCAAATCAAAAAGAGAAGGCAGCGGGACGAAGGATTGCAAAAGAACATTCTCACCGCAGCTCTGGCCTCCTCGCTGGGAATGAGAATGGCGATCGCGGTGGACACGGACATCGACCTGTACAGCGTGGAGGACGTCATGTGGGCGCTGGTCACCCGCGTGAACCCTCCCTTCGATGTGCAAACCGTCTGTGCCGGTGGGTTCGGTCAGACCTTCCAACCCGCCGAAAGGAGTTCCGCCGGCGAACGGGATTGGACCCAAACCAACATTCGGTTTTCCGGCGGACTCGCCATCGACGCCACGGTGCCTTTCCGGTACCGGGATGCCTTCGAACGCCCTCCCTACGCCGTGAGCGAAGTCGATCTGGGAAAGTTCTTCACGCCGGAACAGATCGCAAAGGCCAAGAAGACCCAGACCGAATACGCCAAGTTCTTTTCCAGAACCGGTTACTGAACGGAGTGCACCCGGATGGGAAGAGGCGCCGGTCGTTGCACGCCTCTTCCTGTCAGGGTCCCATCGGGGACTCTTGGTTCCAGCGGAAAAAGCGAAAGAGATGAACGGTAGGGACGAGGTGTTGTTGCCTTACCGCGTCCTGGACCTCGCCGATGAGTTCGGCTTTTTCTGCGGAAAGATCCTGGGAGACCTGGGGGCCGACGTCCTCCTGATCGAAGCCCCGGGCGGCCATCCTGCCAGAAAGATCGGTCCTTTCTTTCAGGACGATCCGGATCCCGAAAAGAGCCTCTTCTGGCTTTCCTACAACAACAACAAGAGAGGAATCACCCTGGATTTGGAAGCCCCCGAGGGACAAGCGCTGTTCAAACGGCTGGTCCAAACCGCTGACTTCGTCATCGAGTCCTTTCCTCCGGGCTATCTGAAGCAGCTCTCGCTGGACTATGACGAACTCAGCCGTTTGCGCAAAGGCCTGGTTTTCACCTCCATCACTCCCTACGGTCAAGGCGGGCCTTGGAGTGGCTACCGGGCTTCCGATTTGGAAATCATGGCCGCGAGCGGCTGCATGTCCTTGACCGGGGAAGCGGATGGGCCTCCGCTGCGCATTTCCCTCCCCCAGTCCACGGCCTGGTCGGGGCTTTACGCCGCCGCGGGAACTCTGATCGCTCACTACCACCGCCAACAAACAGGACAAGGACAACAGGTGGATGCCTCCGCCCAGTCCGCCACCCTCTGGGCTCACTCCCACGCCTATGCGTTCTGGCGGATGAATCGAGAGCTTCAAAGAAGATCGGGCCCCTACGTGATCGGCCGAAGCGTCACGGGGGCGAAAATGCGGGTCTTCTGGCCCTGCAAGGACGGCTACGTGAACTTCATCATCTACGGCGGACCCGCGGGCAGAAAGACCAATCGGGCGCTGGTGGAATGGATGGAGAGCAAAGGGATGGGTTCGAAGTTGCTCAGAGAAAAAGACTGGGAGAGCTTCGAGATCGCGCAGGTCACCCAGAAAGAAATTGATGAGATCGAACAGGAGTTGGAAGGGTTTTTCCGGAGCTTGACCAAAAAGGAGTTCTTGGACGGCGTCCTGGAGCGGAACATGCTCGGCTACCCCGTCAACACGGTTCCGGAGATCTTGAACGATGCCCAACTGCAAAGTAGACACTACTGGCAAAAAGTAGAGCACCGGGAACTGCAACAGCAGATCCTGTACCCCGGACCCTTCGCGCAGTTCGAGCGGGGAAGTTGTGGCGTCCGGCGCCGGGCGCCACGGATCGGCGAACACAACCAAGAAGTCTATGGCGGGGAGCTGGGCCTGAAAGAGCATGAATTGTCCAGGCTCAGGAAGACGCGGGTGATCTGACGCCCGCGGAGCGAGCGTGATCATGCAAGCGCTGGAGGGTGTCAAGGTGGTGGAGTTTGCCGCGTTCGCCGCGGGCCCGGTGATCGGCAAGCACCTTGCCGATCACGGCGCCGTGGTCGTCCATGTGGAATCTCGCAGCCGGCCGGACGGCTTCCGTACCCACTACCCTCCTTACAAGGACAACCGTTATGGTCTGAACCGTTCCGGACTCTTCGCCCTCTGCAACAACAACAAGCTGGACGTCACCTTGAATCTGAAGAAGCCACCTCGGGCGCTGGACCTCGCCCACCGGATGGTCCGCTGGGCAGACGTGGTGATTGAGAATTTCACCCCCGGGACCATCCGCAGGCTGGGCCTGGCCTACGAAGAGCTGAAGAAGATCAACCCGAGACTCATCATGCTCAGCACGTCGAACATGGGCCAGACCGGTCCCTACGCCACCCATCCCGGGTTCGGTACCCAGCTTTCCTCTCTGGCGGGTTTTACACACCTGACCGGTTACCCGGAAGCGAGCCCTCAGTTCCTCTATGGACCCTACGTGGATTTTATCGCCGTCGGCTACGGCACCGTGGCGATCCTGGCGGCACTGGACTACCGGCGCCGGACCGGGCGGGGGCAGTACATCGATACGGCTCAATACGACGCGGGGGTCCAGTTCATGGCTCCGGCGATCCTGGACTACCTGGTGAACCGTCGGGTTGCACAGCGGATGGGGAACCGCCATCCCCAGGCCGCTCCCCACGGCGCCTTTCCGTGCAAGGGAGAAGATCGCTGGTGCGTCATCAGCGTTTTTGCCGACGGCGAATGGGAAGCGCTCTGCGAGGTCATGGGGAGGCCGGCGTGGGCCCGGCAGGCAAAATTCGCCACCCTGGAGGGAAGAAAACAGAACGAGGACGAGCTGGAGCGCGAGCTGGCGAGATGGACCGCCCAGTTTTCGCCCGAGGAAGTGGTCAAGAAACTTCAGGACAAAGGGATCCGTTCCGCCGTCGTGAACACCATGGCCGATCTCGAAACCGACCCCCAGCTTCAATACCGGAAGACATGGCGGGAGCTGGAACAAGCCGAGATCGGCAACTTCGCTTACGAAGGCCCTCCTTTCCACCTCTCGAAGACCCCTGGAGGTCCCACCAGGCCCGACCCGCTTCTGGGAGAACATAATCAGTATTTTTACACCCAGGTCCTCGGTCTTCCGGAAGAGGAGTTCGAGGACCTCAGGAGGGAAGGCGTCATCGATTAGTCGTTCAACCGGGGTACTACGACTCGTGGTAATCGGGCCATCGGTTTTTCATACAGCCGAGAAAGAGTTAAGCGCCAATTCGTAGTCTGTCCCCCTTACACCCAGAAGTTGCGGTCGAGGCTGCGGTACTGGATGGCCTCTGAGACGTGGCGGGGCTGAATTTCCACCTGCGCTTCCAGGTCGGCGATGGTCCGGCTCACCTTCAGGATCCGGTCGTAGGCCCGGGCGCTCAGGCCGAGGCGTGTGATGGCATGCTCTAGCAGCCGCTGGCACTCCTCCCGGAACTGGCAATGCTTTCGCAGGTGCTTCGGGGTCATCTGCGCGTTGCAGTAGATCCTGGTTCCTAGAAATCGCTCGAGCTGGATCGCCCTCGCGCGGGTCACCCGCTCCCGGATGTCGGCGGAGCCTTCGCCCCCGTCCGCCCGGGCGAGGTCCTTGTAGGGGACCACCGGCACGTCGATGTGGATGTCCACCCGGTCCAGCAGCGGCCCTGAAATTTTTGCCAGATAACGCTGGATCTGGGGCGGCGTGCACGTGCACTCCTTCACCCCCGAGTTAAAGTGACCGCACAGACACGGGTTCATGGCCGCCGCCAGCATGAACCGGGCGGGGAAGGCCACGCTCATGGCCGCCCGGGAGATGACGATCCGGTCGTCCTCCAGCGGCTGCCGCAACACCGCCAGCACGTGGCGCTGGAACTCGGGCAGCTCGTCCAGAAAGAGGACCCCGTGGTGGGCCAGGCTCACCTCCCCCGGACGGGGCGGGCTCCCTCCACCGATCAGCCCCGCGTCGGAAATCGTATGGTGCGGCGCCCGGAAAGGCCTGTTGGAGACCATACCCTGCTGGGCCGACACCAGCCCCATGACGCTGTGAATCTTGGTGGTCTCGATGGCCTCCTCGAAGCTCAGAGGGGGAAGGATGGTAGGGATGCGTCGGGCCAGCATCGTCTTGCCCGACCCGGGCGGGCCGATCAGCAGGATGTTGTGGCCAATTTCACCAAGGGCTGCTGGTTGAGGGCCTCCTGCCGGGCCCACACTCCCTCGATCACGGCCTGCGCCGGCACTGTGTAGAGGTTGATGACGGCTTCGTGCCCGTGGATCTCAATGGAATGGAGAAGTTGATCGGTCAAGCGCGGCACGTCGTCGCGGGTGAACTGCACAGAATCCAGGAACGCGGAGACCTCCTCGGGGTAGACC
>JACQTF010000025.1 GCA_016210925.1 Acidobacteriota bacterium
CAGAAGGAGTTGCCGGGACATCAAATGCCGGGAAATGAGTAGCCTGTCCCCATTTTTCCTCCATTTCCTTCCGCGGCTCATTTTTCCTTCCGCTCGCGGCTCCGATGTTCGAGCCCTTGCACGTCTCCTGCGCCCCGTGTTACTGAGGCATTACATCCGTCAGATAGTTTGTGTTGATGCTCGATGGTCTCTTTGGTATAATGGCTCCTGTTTTTCCAATGAACGCTAGCTTGGTTCGATGGATTGCTCCGCTGGGGATGGTGCTGCCCTTGTCCTCCTTTGCAGCTGAGCGGGATGGCCTCCCGCTCTTGGAAACAGGTGGTCTTGCGCAGCAGGATGAACTGAAGGAGCATTTACCGAGGTTTCGTCAACTGAATCCGGGATTTTATCGGGGCGGGCAACCGAGCGCCCTCGGGTTCCAGATTCTCAGGCAGCACGGCATCCGGACCGTGGTGGACCTCCGGGGAGGCAACCGCGCGAGGGAGCGACAGGTGGTGGAGCAACTGGGCATGAAGTATGTTCACATTCCCCTTAGCGGCTGGCGACGGATTACCGGCTCCGAGGTTGAGCTGTTTTTGAAGACGGTAGGTGAACCGGCCAACCACCCTGTATTCGTCCATTGCCGCCGTGGAGCGGATCGGACGGGCGCGATGGTAGGGGTCTATCGCATCTCCCGAGAGGGGTGGACGGCCAAGCGCAGCTATCAGGAGGCCCGCTCCCTGGGGCTGCGCTGGTTCTATTTCGGGATCAAGTCCTTCCTGTACGATTTTGAAAAGAGCCGGAAGGTTCAGGCCCATCCGCCAGCCACGGAAGCGGTTCCCGTGGCCGCCTCTTTTCCCTGACCCTGCCCTCCGTTGACCTTTGACCCTTGACCAGATGTACAGGCTAAAGGTCTGACGGGCTGACCCCGATCGCCAGGATGCTGCACGCCTGGATGACCTTCAGGCCCAACTCTTCCGCTCGCTGGAGCAGTTCCGGACTCTCGGAGCCGGGATTGAGCCAGACTTCCGGAACCCCCTTCTGCCGGACTTCGTCCAGCAAACGGATGCCCACTTCCGGCGGGACGTAAAAGGTGGCCATGTCCAGGGGAACGGGAATATCCAGGATGGACGGATAGCTCAACAGTTCCTCTACCCTTTCCTGGTGGGGATTGACCGGGTAGACTTCAAACCCTTCCTGGAGGTAAGCGCGGAGGGCTTTGTTGCCATATTTGTGCCTTTGACTGGAAGCTCCAACCACAGCCACTCGCTTCCGGGGCATCCGCTCTCTCCTTCGGTCCCATTCTAACAGACCCTTCGCCCGAGGCCTTTTGTGGACCGAACGAGAAATGGATTAGACTGTACATCAGCCCCGCGGATCGCTGGAATCGTCACAGTGGCCGATGAAGGGATCAGCCGGCGAGCAGCGGGGCAGCATCCATCACGGGAGGCGACGGAATGAGCACAAATCTGACTCGCAAAATCATCAGCGAGCACCTGGTGGAAGGCCAGATGGAGCCCGGCTCCGAGATCGCCCTTCGCATCGACCAATGCCTGATCCAGGACGCCACCGGGACGCTGTTGTGGCAGCAGTTCGAATCCTTCGGCCTTTCCCGCATCAAGATGCCTCTGGCGGTGACCTACGTGGACCACAACATCCTGCAAACGGATTTTCGCAATCCGGACGATCACCTGTTCCTCCAAACGATGTGCCAGAAGTACGGGGCCATCTTCTCCCGGCCGGGGAACGGCATCTCTCATTTCGCGCACCTGGAGCGCTTTGACGCTCCCGGGCAGACCCTGGTCGGCGCGGACTCTCACTCCTGCACGGCGGGAGCCATGGCCATGCTCGCCATCGGGGCGGGCGGGGCGGAGGTGGCGACCGCGTTGGCCGGAGAGCCTTTTTACGTGAAGATGCCCCGCGTGGTGAAGGTGAACCTCGTAGGCGAGTTCCAGCCCTGGGTTTCCGCCAAGGACATCATCCTCGAGCTGCTCCGGCGGCTCAGCGTCAAGGGCGGGCTGAACAAAGTGATGGAGTACGTGGGGCCAGCGCTGGACCGGCTCACCGTCTACGAGCGAGCCACCATCTGCAATATGACTCAGGAGCTGGGAGCGACCTCCGGTCTGTTTCCCTCGGATCAGATGACCCGGCGATTCCTCCGGGCCCAGAAGCGAGAGGAACAGTGGAAGCCGCTCGAGCCGGACCCGGATGCGACTTACGACGAAGAGCTGACCATTGATCTCGGGCAACTCGAGCCCCTCATTGCCAAACCACACTCCCCCGACAATGTCGTTCCGGTGCGGGAGGTGACCGGGATGCCCGTACGGCAGGTGGCGGTGGGCTCCTCGGTGAACTCCTCCTACCGCGACATCAAGGTGGTGGCGGAGGTGCTCAAGGGCAAGCACGTGGCTTCCAACCTGCACATGACCCTCTCGCCCGGATCGCGACAGATCCTCTTGAATCTCACCAAGGACGGTGTCACCGCCGATCTGGTGGCTGCTGGCGTGCGGGAGATGGAGGTGGCCTGCGGACCGTGCATCGGAATGGGAGCGGCTCCGCCGTCGGGGGGCAACTCGGTCCGGACCTTCAACCGCAACTTCCCGGGCCGGAGTGGGACCGAGAACGACCGGGTCTGGCTCTGCTCGCCCGCCGTGGCGGCGGCCACCGCCCTTCAAGGAGTTCTTACCGATCCCCGAACGCTGGGCCTGGCGCCCGACATCCAAGAGCCCGACCAGTACCTTCTGTACACGGGGGGTTTCGTTCAACCCGCCGCGGATCCCGCCTCGGTGGAAATCTACCGGGGACCCAATATTATCCCACCTCCCCTGGGTAAACCCTTGCCCAGGTCGGTGAAGGGGGAGGTCCTCATCAAGCTTGGCGACAATGTCTCTACCGACTCCATCATCTCCGGGGGCAACCAGTTGCTTCCGCTGCGGTCCAACATCCCAGCCACGAGCGAGTACACGTTTGTCTATGTGGACCGCGACTTCGTGAAGAGGGCGAAGCGAAAGGGGGGCGGGCTCATCGTCGCTGGCCAGAACTACGGGCAGGGGTCAAGCCGAGAGCACGCTGTCCTCGCTCCCCTGTATCTCGGAGTGAAGGCGGTCCTGGCCCTCTCCTATGCCCGCATCTACGAGTCGAACCTGGTGAATTTCGGTATCCCGCCGCTCCGCTTTGAAAATCCAGCCGATCTCAAGACCGTCAAGCAAGGCGACCTGCTGGAGATTGTCGGCCTGCGGAAGGGGATAGAAAAAGGCGAGCCGATCCTGGTTCGGAATAAAAGCCGGCGAAAGTCTTATTGGGTGAGCCACCAGTTGTCGGCCCGGCAAGTGAACATCCTTCTCGCCGGCGGCCTCACTCAGCACTTCCGGAAGAAGTGGGGCCTCGGACCTGCGAAGCAGGCAAAGGTCCGAGCGAGGAGCTGAATCGGAAGGCAGACCAGCTCTCTACTGTCATCAACAAGGAGGGACTTCCAAGGGAAAGCAGCGGCACCACTGCCCGGGAGAGCACGAGGAACAAGGTGCCTCGACGGATGGGGCAGTCCAGTTGGGACTTCCAGCGCCGGACGGCCATGACGGGGTGCTCTCGCTTCCTACGGACGGAGGGGCGCGTAGTATCCCCGCTTGGAGGTTTGGATATTCAGGTGACTGTGGTTGACCCTGACCTCGATGGATCGCCAGGTTGCGTCCTGGCGTTTGTTCTGGGTGACGTAACTGAGGGCGTACTGCTTCTTCAGCTCGTCCCGGATCCGGTCCGTAATGCGCCGGGGATTCTCGTCGTCGTCCATGAAATACGCGTGGCCTCCTGCCCCCATGGTCAGTTTCTGAAGAACCTCGTCTCCGTCCATGCCGTAACGGGTCGCGAGGGCCCCGCGGTCCCGGTTCTCGATCCCCACCGCGTACAGGTTCGCTCCCGAAGCCCGGAGCAACCGGACGGCCTCCTCCAGGGAGAAAGTGCTTGAGGTGTCAGCGCCGTCGCTGATCACCAGGATCACCTTCCGGGGATTCTTGCCGGACTTCAACTCGTAGGCCGTCTCCGCCAGAGCGTCGAACAGGATGGTGGAGCCCCGGGGCGAGATCCTTCGCACGAAGTCCTTCAGCTGAGATACCTTCCGGGGAGAGAACCGGATGACTTTCATGTGGTCGTTGAAGGCGGAGATCTTCATCTCATCCTCGTCCCGAAGGCCCTGGGCGAAGTCCACCAGGGCCTTCCTGGCGGTGAGGATCTTTTTGCCGCTCATGCTCCGGCTGAAATCGATGAGCAAGGAGACGCTGAGGGGGACGTATTCATTGCTGAAGGCAACCAAATGCTGGAGGCGGCCGTCCTCGTACACCTGAAAATCCCGAGGGCGCAGGTGGGTCACCAGCCGGCCTTTCTCGTCCCGGACCGACGCGTAGACGGTGACCAGGTTCACGTCCACATCGTAGAAAAACTGAAGCGGCGTCTCGGGCGGGACGAGGGATTGTAGAACCCAAAGCAAATACAGTCGGGTCATAGATCCTGGAAGATTGGAGAAGCTGCTTTTTCAGCCTTCCATTCTTCCAGTCTTCCATTCTTCCAGTCTTTCGACCATTTTCCGCAGCTTGCGTTCTCGCCGCGAAAGCGAGAACAGGTAGATGAAAAGGGCGATCCAGACCGCGGTGTAGGCAGCAAAAAGGTACTCCAACACGACCCCCTATCCGGCAAGCCCGGACTGCTGCCGGAACTGTTCAATGCGAGATTTGCTCTGTTCGATTCCCAGCCGGAGCTGCAGCAGGTACAAGTAGAGCAGGCCGAAGGCCACGACGGCGATGAGCAAGGCGTGGAACATCCGGGGCTCGAGCCGGACCTCTCCGGAGCGAATCACCACGGGATGCAGTGTGCGCGTCCACCACCGGATCGACATCCAAACGATCGGAACGTCCAGGAACCCCACGATACCCAGTACCGCGGCAAACTTGTACTTCTGTTCCGATTCTTCCATTTGTGACCGGAGCACCATGTACGCCAGGTAAATCAGCCACAGCACCAGGGTGGTGGTCAAGCGAGGGTCCCCCCAGGGCCACCAGGTGTTCCACACGGGGCGCGCCCAGAGGGGCCCGGTGACCAACACCAGGGTGGTGAAGATCAGGCCGACCTCTGCCGAGCACGCGGCCACCATGTCGTCCCGCCGCCGGCCCCGGACCAGGTACAGGAGGCTGTAAAGGAAGACGACGAAAAAGGCCAGGAAGGCGTTCCAGGCCAGTCCCACGTGGACGTAGAAGATTCTCTGCACGGGCCCCATGACCCGCTCGGTGGGAGCGTAAACGAAAGCCCCATACAGGGCCAGCAGCATCGAGATCAAGACCAACCAAGGCACCATCTTGGACATGGGCGAATGCAAACCTGAAACTTGGAAACCTGAAACCCTGGACCGAGGTTCGGGTTTCAGGTTTTAAGTTTCAGAGTTTTAGCTTTCTTCAACGACGTACTCGAACACCCAATACGAGACCCAGACAAAGACCAGGTCGAAAGCCGCCAGGATCTTGAGCCAGGGTATCAGTTCTCCAAACTCCAGTCGTTCCAACAGGGCGCCGGTGGCCTTCACCGCTGAGATCAGCACCGGGACTACGATCGGGAACAGCAGGATCGGGAGCAGGATCTCCCGGGTCTTCAAGCTGGCGGCCATGGCGGCAAATAGCGTCCCCACCGCCACGAATCCCACGTCCGCCAACAGGACCACCAGCGCCAGTGTAGCGGAAAACGGAAGCAAATTGTAGTTAAAGAAGACGGCGAACATGGGCAGGATCAGAGCCTCCACCAGCAACAGGAAGAGGAGGTTGGCCGCCATCTTTCCCAGATAGAGGGTCCCCCGGGGCAGAGGAGAGAGGAGCAACGCTTCCAGGGTGGCCGTCTCCTTCTCCATGAGGAAGGACCGGTTCAAGCTCAGGACGCCGGAGAATGTGAACGCCACCCACAGGATACCGGGTGCCACTTCCGGCGTGGATTCCGAGCCCGGGCTGAAAGCGAAATTAAAAATGATCAGGACCAGAAAGGCGAAGAAGACGGTGGAGAGAAAGGCCTCCTTGCCGCGATATTCCGTCAGCAGGTCCTTCCAGACGATCCATCCGGCTTGCCTGAGGAGGCGCATCAACGTGTCTCGGAAACCAGCTCCGCATAGAGGCGGCCGAATTCTTCCCGGGAATAGCTGTAGGCTTCCTCCTCCAAACGAATCTGGCCTCGGTGCAGGATCATGACCCGGTCCGCCAGGTCCAGGCCCTCGCCCAGGTGGTGGGTGGTCATCAGGAGGACGCGCCGTTCATTCTTCAAGCTGTGGAGCAGCCGCCGAAGGATCTCGGAGGCGTAGCTGTCCAGTCCCGTGAACGGCTCGTCCAGCACCAGCACCGAGGGCTCCGGCAGCAAAGCCCGGGCGATGGTGAGTCGTTGCTTCATCCCGTGAGAGAACGTCCGGATGGGCTGGTCCGCCCAGTCCTGAAGTCCGACTCCCGAGAGGGCCGCCTGGACCCGGGCTTCCAGTGGGCGGAGGTCGTACAGCCTCCCGAAGAAGGTCAGATTTTCCCGGGCGGTGAGTTGGGGATACAAGAGCGACTGGTGGGAGATGTATCCCAGTCGGCCCCGGATCTGCTGGCTCTGGGTGTGACAATCGTATCCGTCAATGCGCACCGAACCCGAGGTGGGCTTCGAGAGGGAGGCGATGATCTTCAAGAGCGTGGTCTTGCCGGCGCCATTGGGTCCGAAGATGGTGAGGAACCGGCCCAGGTCCAGGCCAAAAGTGATATCCCGCAGGGCGGGGAAGTATCCGAAATACTTGGAGACGGATTGAACGAGGATCATGCCGTCCTGCGGTTGGCGGCGGGACCGCCTTCCCTCCGGAGACGGGCCCAAGCTCACCGCGGGAGTCGGCTTGCCAGCTTGAGGAGGTGGGATTTCTTGTCTGCCCGGATCCTGCGGTACTCGGCTTCCTGGATCTCCCCGGCCTCATAGCGCTGGTCCAAGTCCGCGATTTCTTCCACCAGAGCAGTCCTTTCAGTTTCCCAATCCTCCCCCGGGGTTTCCGGTTGTTTTCCGATAGCTCCTGGCGACCGGCGCCTGCCCTTGAGGGCCAGGAAGGTCACCCCTCCCAGGGCGACCGCCACCACCGTCGCCACCAGAATCCACGAAAGCTGGGGATCCCTCTTCGCCCCCGGAAGCTCCAGCCGGAGGGCCAGCTGGGCCTGGGGCTTCAAGTTACCGGTGGCGTACACGCGGAACTTCTGGCCTTCGTTTTCGATGCTCTCCCGGGGCTGCAGGCCGCTCCCCGTGACCCGGATTCCCTGGCTCTCGGGGGTGAGGATGGCGTAGGCCCGCGTGGGCGAGAAAAATTTCTTCTCTATGTCCAGGGAGGGCCGGGGAGCCAGTTGATACGCGTAGGTAAAGTGCTGCATCCCGGGCTTGATCTCCATGGTATTCACCAGGGCCGTGGGCTCCTGCACCGTGCAGCATTCCATGAACCCGCTGGCCAGCTGCAGGTTGCTGTGACCGACAGGCAGGCCGATCCGCAGCGTCTCCCTTTTCCCATCCGGCAGCTTCTGGGCTCCCACGAAGGTGTGGGTTCCCTGGTTCTGGACCACCAACAGGTTACTGATCCAGAGCTGGTTTTCCCGGAAATCCACGATGGCGTGCTCCATGAGGACCTGGATGTCCGCATCGCTCTCGGTCTTCTCGTACACCGCCACGTCCAGCTTGGTCTCCGGTTGCTTCGCGTCGTAGTGACTGGACTCGCTTTGGTACTTGATCCCCTGGTAGAGGACCTCCGCCAGGACGTGGGTCTGTGGCTTGTCGGGAACGCCCCGGAACTGAAAGCGACCTTGGGCGTCGGTGCGCGCCTCCAGGCTGCCCGCCGGCTTCTCTTTCTCGAAGATCTGGAGGACGACCGGGACCTGGGACAGGGGCTGATGATTCAGCGTGGCGTTGGTGACCTTACCGGTCACGATCTGCCCAAAAAGTGAGGAGGAAAACAGGGCCAGAAAAAGGGACCCTACCCGCAGAGGTTTCACGCCGCACCTACCCTTCTTTTCACCCGAAATCAATCGGATTTCCGGTAGGTGCGGGGTCAAGGTATCTGTGCTCCACAGTTTCCGCAAAATTTGTTGGCCGCCGCATTGGAGTGCCCGCACCGGGCGCAGCGGTGGATGTGGCCGGCCTTCCCGGCACGCCCGGCCCGGCTCGCCTTCGCCCGGCGCGCCTTCGCGATGGCTATCTCCGTCTCCAGGTCCGCGTCCAGGTCCGGCTGGACTCCCAGATCGGCGCGGGACTGGAGGCGATCCAGCTCCGCCAGCACCCGGCCCGCTTCATCGTACAGCTTGTTCTTCATCTGCTGGTAGTCGATCTCGGAGACCTTTGCCATGTGGAAATCGTATTCCACGTCCTTGATGGCGGCGTAGATTTCCTCTTTGCGGTCCAACAGGTTCTCCAGCTTCAGGTTCTGGCCGGGTTCTACCGGAGGAGAACGGCGCACCATCGGGGCGGCCACGAACGCCCCTAATCCAATCAACAGCGCAACGGCGGTCAGTATTTCCATCGCTTAGAAAACCTGAAACCCGAAACCTTAATGTTTCGTTCCTGGTATTTAGGGTTTTAGGTTTCAGGTTTTAGAGTTTTAGGTTTTTGTTTCTATTGGTCGAATTGTTGCACTTCCTCAGCGATCCGCTTTCTAAGCTCGTCATTTCCCAGGGGTCGCTCCGAGGGCCGCACCGCGCGTCCTCGTTTCGCCCACTTCCTCGTCACTTCCACCACGACAACGCCTGCGACGACCAGGGCCAAAAAGGGCAGGATCCAGGCCAGGAGGTTGAACCCTTTCTTGGTGGGCATGGCCAGCCCTTTCTCTCCGTGCTGGTCCACGTAAGCCTGGATGATCTGTTCCTTGGCTTTTCCCTGGCCCAACTGGTTCTTGATATCGGATCGGATCTTATCGGCGGTGCCGCAGTTGCAGGTGGTGACCACCATGTTCGCGCAGCCACAGTAGCAGACCAGGGCATCCGTGATTTCCTCCAGGGTGACCTGGCCGGCTCCCAGCGCAGCGCTCCCCGGGAGGAAGACCAGCCACCCCGCCGCCGACATCGCCCAGAGACGAATCGCTCTTCTCACGCCACGTGCTCCGTTTCCCGCTTCGAAGCCTGCCGCTGGCTCTTTACCAGGAGCTGCCTGGGCAGCATACAGATCAACGTGCCCAGAGCCAACAACCCGCCTCCATACCAGATCCACTGGACCAAGGGGTTGAGATACAACTTGAAGACCGCGGCCTTGGATTGCGCATCCCAACCCACCAGGATGGCGTACAGGTCTTCTTTGAAGGTGGAGCGCAGCGCAACTTCCGTCGTCGGTTGCTCGCTGGTGACGTAGAAATGGCGCTCCGGGACCAGTTGGCCTTGAGGGAGGCCTTCCCGGCTTACCGAGAGGGTGGCCTTCACGAAGTCCTTGTTGGGGTCCCGAAAGGCCTGGATCCCCTCGTAGCGGATCTCATAGGGCCCTAGATGCATGAGCTGGCCCAGGCTGAGGGTCGCTTCCTTCTCCACCTTAAAAAAGGAAGACCCGGCGATGCCCACGAAGATCAGAGCCATCCCCAGGTGAACGACGAAGCCGCCATAGCGGCGCTTGTTCTTTGCCGTCAGCCGGACCAGTGCAGGAACAAACGCTTCTCGCATCATGGACTGGCGGGCGCGGGCGCCCCGGTAAAACTCCAGGAAAACCGTGGCTGTGACGAAAGCGCAGGAGCCGAAGAAGAGCAGCGACAAGACATGCCGGATCCCGAATGCCACCAGGCTACACATGGCAACCACGGCGATGACGACGGGGGTACGGAAATTCCTCTTCAGCTCCCTCCACGATGCTTTTCTCCAGGCAATCAGGGGACCGACCCCGCTGAGCGCCAGGAGCGCCAGGGCGATGGGCATGTTGACGCGGTTGAAGAAGGGGGCTCCCACCGTGATCTTGACGCCCCGCACCCACTCCGAGAGCACTGGGAAGATCGTGCCCCAAAGCACTGCAAAAGCGATGCCCACGAAGAGCACGTTATTAAAAAGAAAACTGCTCTCCCGGGAGACGAGGGACTCCAGCTTGTTTTCACTGCGGAGCAGGGGGAGACGCTTGAAGAGCAGGGCCAGGGAGACCACCGTCACCAGGGTCAGGAAGAGGATGAAGAGCTGCCCGATGAGGGGGGTCTGGGCGAAGGCATGCACGGACGTAATGATCCCGCTGCGGGTCAGGAAGGTCCCGAAGATGGTCAGCCAAAAAGTCAGGAGGATCAGGACCATGTTCCAGATCTTGAGCATCCCCTTCTTTTCCTGAATCATCACCGAGTGCAGGAAAGCGGTGCCGGTCAGCCAGGGCATCAGGCTGGCGTTCTCCACCGGGTCCCAGGCCCAGTACCCGCCCCATCCCAGTTCCTCATACGCCCAGCGCCCGCCCAGCAGGAGGCCGATTCCCAGGAAGGACCAGGCCAGCAGAGTCCATCGGCGGGTGGTCTTGATCCACAAGGCGTCCAGTCGCCCGGACGCAAGGGCCGCGATGGCGAAGGCGAAGGGGACCGAGAAGCCCACAAACCCCAGGTAGAGCATCGGCGGGTGAATCATCATCCAGTAGTTTTGAAGGAGCGGGTTCAAGCCTCGCCCGTCCGCCGGAGGGATGGGCAGCTTCTCGAAGACCGGCGCCGCAAACAGCATCAGCACCAGGAAGAAGAGTTGGACGCTCAGCAGGGTGGCACCCACAAAGGGCATCAGCTCCCGGTTCTTGCGGTGATTCTGGAGCACCACGACCGACGAGAAAATCGCCAGAAGGATGGACCACAGGAGCAGGGAGCCCTTTTGTCCCCCCCAGAAAGCCGTCAGCGTGTAACGCAAGGGAAGCGCCAGGCTCGTGTAGCCCGCCGCGTATTCCAGCCGGAAGTCGTGCGTCACGAGAGCCCGCATCAGAACAGCGGCCGCCACGGCCAGGCAGACCGTGACCGACAGCAGAGCGTTCTCCGAGCTCGCCAGCAGACGCGGGCTCCGGACCCGCACCGACACCAAAGCGCTCCCGATTCCGTAGCAGGCGAATACAAAAGCCAGGATCAGTGCGTACTGTCCAAGATCAATCATTTTCAGTACGAGGTTTTGCCGCTGTTGGAAGGCGTTCGGGAAGCTGAACTTTCCGCTTCATACTTGGTCGGACATTTGGCGAGTAGGGTGTGCGCCTGGAAGGTCTTCCCGGCCTGGTCGTACTTCCCCTCCACGACCACCTCCGCTCCTTCCTTGAACGTGTCCGGAGTGATTCCACGGTACACCACCGGCAGTGTCTGCTTGCCATCGGTGATCCCAAATTCCAAGCGCAGGTTCATCACATCTTTGTGGATTGTTCCGGGCACGACGTGGCCGTTCACCCGGGCGCCCTTGCCGATTTTTCCTTCTTTGGCAAGAACTTCGCCGACGGTGAAGTAATATACCATCGTGTCGCGCATCCCGGTCACGAACAGATAAACGACCACTCCAACCACCACGGCGCTGCCGCCAAGCAGACTCCACTTTCTTGATTTCACGGCCTTTGCCTCCCGCGGAATTTTGAGCACTGATTATACCATGTATCAAACCCACCGGGAGTTCAAGGATATTTCTCCTCAGCGGCAAGCTGGCTTTGGATGTGCTTTTCGAAGGTGTGTTTTAGCTCTGCGAAAGGTCTGCGCTTGCCCACCCCCAGTCTTGAGGGAGGGTCGCGTCAGGGCTTCGGCTCGACTGAGCTCGCCGAAGTCAGACGTGCCGGTCGAATTTCTGCATGGAGTGGGCTTGAGCCCCTGAGGTGCTTAATCCAGTCGACCCTCAGCGGCTGAAGCCGCGCTCTTTCAAGAGAATCTTTCTGGGTTCCGCCGCCGCCGAGCGAGCGCAGCGAGCGAGGGTACGCTGCAAGCACGCGCAGCATTATTGCCCGAGGATCATCCGGCGAGCCCGAGACCACGGTATTGTCTTCGCCTTGCCCGTATCGAGTTCGCGAATGCGCCGTGCAATCTCATCGGCCCAGGCTGCCTCCGCCTCCTCATCAACGGTTTCGTCCAGACTTTCGAGAAGTGATCCGGCAATGGCAGCTCTGGCTTCGGGCGGCAGTTTGAGTGCTTTTTCAAGCAGTTTCGCAGTGTCGGTTTTCACAACGGCCATTGTAGCAAATCCTCCACGGAGGCGGGCTTCCGGTCGTCCAGCTAACGGATGGCGATCCGCAGCTCCGATGGCGCGGCGCGAAGCGTCCGCGCCATCGACTCCGGCGTTCAGCCGCCGCCGAGCGACCTTCGCGTGCGAGGGCTGAAGCGCGGTCGGCTGCAACGCCAGGTTAGCTGGACCGCTGGGCTCAGAGCAGCTTTTTAAACTGCTCAATCGTGAGTCCGGCATCGTGCACAATACCAGCCATCGTATACGCGTTAACCGGGTTATGTCGTGGTATCGTGACAATCCGCGTGCCGTCACTCATAGCGATGTGCTTGCCTTGGCTTACGATGCGGAAGCCGGCCTTTTCAAGCGCTCGAACAGCTCGAAGATGATTGATCCCGGGAAGCTTCGGCACGATCAGACCGACACTTCGACCTCGCGAACTTCTGCACCCTTTGTGATCTTATTGATGGCTTCGAGGTATTCACGAATGGCCACTTGGATGTGGTCGAGTGCCTCGCGCTTCGTCTTTCCCTGAGACCAGCAACCGGGCAAACCTGGACATGAAACGCTGTAGCCTTCCTTCGACCTCTTTAAAACAACTTTGTATTTCATACTGTAGTCACTCTGTCACAGGCCTGGGTAAGAGTTCAAGCCCAGCTAACGCCCAGGCGATAACCTGCGAAGCCTGCCCGAGAACGGTCGAAGACAGCACGCCGTCGGGGGCGCGACAGTCGTCGGGTGAGCGCATTGGCCCGCGGCGGGCTTCGGCAGGTTCATCGCCCTGTTAGCCGGCCTTCCGACGGGTCCGGGAACGGCGTCGGGCGTCTGCCATGGCCTCCTCGCCAGCGGCCCGAAAGAACGCTAGCACTTCCGCCCTTGTCTTGTTCCGCAGAAGGCGCGCCTGCCTATCACGAATCTGGCGCACCATTTCGACGGCTCGAATTCTACGGGCCTTCATATGTCGTCACCTCCCTGGGTGAGAGAATGGTTAACGCCTTCCGCCCCAACTGGAGATTCACCGCGTTGAACAAACGAATCTTGTCGAGCCGAACGATGTGCCTGAAGTTCCAGCTGACGAGGGCATCCACCTCAGCCAAAGTCGCCACAGCAATGTGCAGCATGTCGTTCCGAAACTTGGCACCCAGGACCCCGCGAGCCTCGTACGCCTCCATGAGCGACAGGGCGTCATCCGTCACGGGGAGGACAGACCCTGCGAGCACCAGCAACTCTTGATGAAGATCGCGGACGCTTTCGGGTGCGTCCTTCACCTCTGCTGCCGTCACATCCGACAGCACCGGGCGAAGCCGACCCGCCCGGAAGTCGCGAACAAGACCATTGGACCACGGCGCGAACCCCGCCTCAAAGCACCCGCCCAGCACCGATGTGTCGACACAGATCCGGAGTCGTTCCACGCAGGTCCATCCTCAACTCAACGTGTCCGGTTAACAAGAATTAGGCTGCGCATTGGAACGGGGCAAACAGGGCCGTTCCCGCAGCCTAATCCGAGGCGTCCGTCTGCCCCTTCGTAGTTCTATCGTGTCGCTTTCCAACGGTGTTAGCAGAGAAACCGGCGTTTTGACTCCAAAAGAAAGGCCGCGCGCTTGGCGGCCTAATGCCTCGTCACTAC
>JACQTF010000194.1 GCA_016210925.1 Acidobacteriota bacterium
CGAGCAAAAAACCACGAGCCGCAACCCCCGTTCCACGGTGGGCACGGTCACGGAAATCTACGATTACATGCGGCTGCTTTTCTCCTCCATCGGGATTCCCCACTGCCAGAGGTGTGGCCGCAGGATCAGCCGCCAGTCCACCGAACAGATTCTGGACCAGATCCTTCAGCTTCCCGAGCGCGCGCGGGTGATGATCCTGGCCCCGGTGGTTCGGGAGCGAAAAGGGGAGTTCAAGAAGCAATTTGAAAAGTACCTGAAGGAGGGTTTTCTGCGGGCCCGAGTGGATGGAAGGATGGCTAGCCTGGACGAGGAAATCAGCCTGGACAAGCGCAAAAAGCACACGGTGGAGATCGTCGTGGACCGCCTTCTGATTCAGCCCGGCATCCGGCGGCGGCTGGAGCAGTCCGTCCAGGCTGCCATGGTCCTCACCGAAGGTCTGGTGACCGTTGCCGTCATCGATGGCGACGAACAGTTGTACTCGCAGAAGCTGGGGTGCGTGGACTGCGGCATCAACATCCCCGCCCTGGAGCCGCGCTCTTTCTCCTTCAACAGCAGGGCCGGCGCGTGTCTCAGGTGCGGGGGTTTGGGCAGCCAGCTCACGGTGGAGCCGGGCAAGCTCATCGCCGACCCGCAGGCGCCCCTGGAAAAGATTCCATTCACCCTGGAGGACCGCAGCACGGCGACGTACCTTCGAGAGGCCCTGCTCCACGTGGCGCGCCATTTTGGCCTCTCCCCCCAGACCCCCTGGGATCAGCTCCCTCGTAAGGCGCGGGAAACATATTTGTTCGGCACGCCGGAACCTTTCACTTACCACTATGGCAGATACCGGTACACGGGGCGCTTCGACGGGATCAACCGGTGGCTCCAGTCTCGCTACGACGAGTCCCGGTCCGAGGCGCGGAGGCAGGAACTGCAGCGGGTATTCGCCCGCCAGGTCTGCGTCGCGTGTCACGGCGCCCGCCTGCGGCCTGAGAGCCTGGCCGTCCAGGTGGGTGGAAGATCCATCGCGGATTACTGTGCGCTGCCCCTGGACGAAGCCCACCGGGCCTTTTCCCAGATCCGGCTCGCTCCGCGAGAACACTCCATCGCCGGCCAGATCCTGAAGGAGATCTGCGACCGGCTCCAGTTCATGATGAACGTGGGACTGGGCTACCTCACCCTCGACCGAAGCGCTGCCACCCTCTCCGGAGGCGAAGGCCAGCGCATCCGCCTGGCCACCCAGATTGGATCCCGCCTGCGGGGAGTGCTGTACGTGCTGGACGAACCCTCCATCGGACTCCATCCCCGGGACAACGGGCGCCTGCTGGAAACGCTCCAGGGGCTGCGCCAGCTGGGGAATACCATCGTCGTGGTCGAACACGACGAGGAAACCATCCGCACCGCCGACCACATCGTGGACCTGGGGCCGGGCGCCGGCAGCGGCGGGGGCCACGTCGTCGCGGCAGGAGACCTGAAGACCATCCTGAACAGCGAGGAGTCTCTCACTGGGAAATACTTGAGCGGCGCCCTCCGCATCGAGGTTCCGAAGCGCCGTCACAACGGCAACGGAAAGCACCTGGTTGTCCGGGGCGCCCAGCACCACAACCTGAAGAACATCGACGTGGACTTTCCTTTGGGCCTCTTCCTCTGCGTGACCGGGGTCTCAGGATCGGGCAAGTCCTCCCTGGTGGATGAGATCGTGTACCGGGCCCTGGCCAAGAAGTTACACCGGGCTGCCCTGGAGCCCGGTTCCCACCGCAGCATCCATGGAATCCATCTCCTGGACAAGGTCATCGAGATTGACCAGTCGCCCATCGGACGCACGCCACGGTCCAATCCCGCCACCTATGCCGGCCTGTTTACTCCCATCCGCGAGCTCTTCGCCCTGCTTCCCGAGTCCCGGGCCCGAGGCTACCGCCCGGGGCGCTTCAGCTTCAACGTGAAAGGGGGGCGCTGCGACACGTGCCTGGGCGAAGGATTGCGCAAGATCGAGATGAATTTCCTGCCCGACGTCTATGTGAACTGCGAGACCTGCCGTGGCTCCCGGTACAACAAGGAGACCCTGGCGGTCAAATACAAGGGCTACTCCATCGCTGACATCTTGAACCTCACCATCAGCGACGCGCTCCCGGTTCTTGAGAACATCCCCCAAATCCAGGCCAAGCTGCAAACGTTGATGGATGTGGGGCTGGGATACATCCGGCTGGGGCAACCCGCCACCACCCTCTCCGGAGGCGAGGCACAGCGGGTCAAGCTGGCCAAGGAGTTGAGCCGCCGATCCACCGGGAAGACCTTGTACATCCTGGACGAGCCCACCACGGGTTTGCACTTCGATGACGTCAAAAAACTCCTTGACATTCTCCACCGCCTCGTCGATCTTGGAAACACCGTGATCGTCACCGAACACAACCTGGACGTGATCAAGACCGCCGACTGGATCATCGACCTCGGACCGGAGGGCGGTGAGGGCGGTGGCCGCCTGGTAGCCGAAGGCCCACCTGAAGCTGTGTCCCGTATCCGACAGTCTCACACCGGTCGCGCCCTGAACCGGATCCTTCAAGACCGCCGATCCTGACGCCTCCATGACTGCTACCGGTAACACCGCAGCGATGAAGCAGCTCATCCGCCAGGCTGTGGCAGAGAGCGTGACACTCAAGCAGTCCTTCTTTGAGAAGAACTTGGACGTGCTGGTGGCCGTGGCCCAGGAGATCATCCGGAGCTACGAGAAGAGAGGAAAGGTGCTGCTGTTCGGCAACGGCGGCAGCGCCGCGGACGCCCAGCACATTGCTGCCGAGTTCGTCAACCGCTTCGGAAGCCAGGTGCGCCAGGGGCTCTCCGCCTTCGCGCTGACCACCGATACTTCCGTGCTGACCTCCATCGGCAACGACCTGGGTTTCGACCTGCTCTTCAGCCGGCAGATCGAGGCCCACGGCCGCCCCGGCGATGTGGCCATTGCCATCTCCACCAGCGGGGACTCGCCCAACGTGCTGAAGGGCGCCGAGCAGGCACGCGCCCAGGGGTTGGTCACGGTGGGGCTCACGGGCCGGGACGGTGGCAGGCTGGCCTCCTTGGTTCAATACCATCTGAACGTTCCCCACGCGGCCACGTCGCGGGTGCAAGAGATCCATATCATGATCGGCCACTTGATCTGCCACCTGGTGGAGTCGCAGATGTTTCCCGCACGTTAGGAGTTTGGGGCTGCGGCGGGGAGCCAGGTCCCCACCCGTGAGGAGATCCGGACCCCCGGCCGGCTTCCCACATCCAGGTCGCGCATGTCCAAGTACAAGACCCAACCGTTCGACTTCTCGCAAATCCGGACCTATCCCCTGAAGTCCCGCAGGAGCAAGGTCAGCGTCAAAGACTTCGCCCGGCCGGCCCCGGAGGGAGCTTTCCCGGGCCTGCTCGACGCATTCCCGGACATCCTGGCTGGCTCCGACCTCAAGGCGGCGGTGGAAGCCCTTCGGTCCGCCCGGGAAAAGAAGCGCGCCATCTTGTGGGGGCTGGGAGGGCACGTGGTCAAGGTGGGCCTGGCGCCCATCTTGATCCACCTGATGCGGCGGGACTATGCCACCGGTTTCGCCCTGAACGGCTCCGGCATCATCCACGACTTCGAGATTGCCCTGGTGGGTTCCACGTCGGAAGACGTGGAGGCCGAGCTGCCGTCTGGGAACTTCGGCATGGCGGAGGAGACCGGGACGCTGCTCAACCAGGCCATCAACGAGGGGGCCCGGGAGGATCTGGGAATCGGAGAGGCCGTAGGACGGGCCCTGGATCGAACTTCACCGCCCTTCGCCGGCCTCAGCCTGCTGGCCCAGACGTACAAGGAGACGGTCCCCGTCACCGTCCACATCGCCCTGGGCACCGACATCATCCACTACAGCCCTCACGCGTCGGGAGAAGCTTTGGGCAAAGCCGGCCACCGCGACTTCCGGCTCTTCACGGCCCTGGTGGAGGGTCTGAATGAAGGTGGCGTCTACCTCAACGTAGGATCCGCCGTCATCCTGCCTGAGGTCTTCTTGAAAGCGGTCACGGTCCTGCGAAGCAGCGGGAGGCGGCTGGAGCATTTCACCACGGTCAACATGGATTTTCTCCGCCTGTACCGCCCCGAGCAGAACGTGGTCAAGCGCCCCACCCAGGGCACTGGGCGCGGCATCCATCTCACGGGCCATCACGAGATCATGCTCCCGCTTCTGGCTGCCGCCCTCCCGGCGTGACGGCACTAGCCCAGAATCTCCTTGATCATTTTCGCGCACTCTTCCTCGCTGACCAGTTGGAGATCGCGCTGCCTCGCCTTGAGAATCCGCTCCACGGCCAGCTCCAGCTCCAGCGGAAACTCCCACTTCGTCAGCGGGTACGGCAACCGTTCCTCCGCTTCGCAGATGGCTCCGAACGCACGCAGGGCCCACCAGTTCCCCTGCTTTCCCTTCCCGTACCCCAGCTCCTTGTGCTGGGTGAAAACAATGAGCTTATCATCCTTGATGTAACCGAAAGCCATGAGGGGCAATCCCGAACTCAACAGTCTTGCTGCTGCGCCAGCTTGAGCAATTCCTGGAAGATTTTGCGGATCTGGAGACGGGTCTCCCGGTAGGTGCCGGACGTATCCACGGTGTAGTGAGCCATCTTCACCTTTTCGTCGAGGGGGAGTTGGGCCTGGATCCGGCTGCCGGCTTCCTCCTCAGAGAGGCTGTCCCGGTACATGATCCGTTCCAGTTGGATTTTTGGATGGCAATGGACCACCACCAGCTTGTCGAATCGATCGTGGATGCCCGTCTCGATCATGAGCGCCGCATCCACCACGATGATCCCCGCGTCGTACTTCTCCTTGATGGTGATGACCCGGCGAGCCTCCTCATCAAAAATATGGGGATGCACGATGCCATTGAGTTTCTGCCGGGCCTCCGCATCGTGAAAGATAATATCCGCCAGTTTTTTCCGATCGATCTCTCCGTCCTCCCGGAGGATCTCGCGGCCGAACGTTTTCACGATCTCATGGTACGCGGGTTTCCCCTGCTGGACGACCTCGCGGGCGATCTCATCGCAGTCCACGACGTGGGCGCCGAGGCGCGAGAAAACCCGCGCAGCATGGCTCTTTCCCGTGGCGATCCCTCCGGTCAACCCCACGTACAACACGCCCCGCATGATAGCACACGCCTTGTGCCGCCGGGCAAGAAACGGAGGCGCGAAGGTCGCCGGAGGGCCCACAGTTTGAGTTTGACCTGTTTCGGACTTCACGTTATCGTGGCTCCCATGAGAGTTTTGATTACGGGCGGTGCCGGATTCATCGGCTCCCACCTGGCGGAACGGCTCCTGGCGCGGGGTGACCAGGTGGCGCTGGTGGACAACTTCAATGCCTTCTACGATCCCGCCGTCAAACGCGCCAACCTGGAACAGGTGCGGAAGGTAGGACCGGTGGAAGTGTACGAGCTGGACATCCGCGATCGGCTTGCCATGGAAGCACTCCTTCGGAAAACTCGATTCGACAAGGTCGTGCACCTGGCGGCGATGGCCGGCGTCCGGCCTTCCCTGGAGAACCCGGTGCTGTACGCCGACGTGAACATGACCGGCACCCTTCACCTCCTGGAGCTGGCGGTTCGCTCCAGCGTGGGCCACTTCATCTTCGGATCTTCCTCGTCGGTGTACGGCCTCAACCCCAAGGTCCCCTTTTCCGAGGAGGATCCCATCGAACATCCCATTTCGCCTTATGCCGTCACCAAGCGGGCCGGCGAGCTGCTTTGCTACAGCTATGCCCACAACCACAGGCTCCCCATCACCTGCTTGAGACTCTTCACCGTGTATGGACCCCGCCAGCGGCCGGAGATGGCCATTCACAAATTCGCGCGGCTCATCTCTCAGGGGAAGGCGGTACCGGTGTTCGGGGACGGCTCCAGCCGCAGGGATTACACTTACATCGACGACATCCTGCAGGGCCTGGAAGCGGCTCTGGAGCGGGTTTTCCCTTTCGAGATCATCAATCTTGGAAATTCCCATACCACGGAGCTTCGCGTTCTCATCCAGCACCTGGAGACCCACTTGGAAAAAAAAGCGCGCCTGGAGTTTCAGCCGGAACAACCAGGGGATGTTCCCGTCACCTGTGCAGACGTCCGGAAGGGCCAACGGCTGTTGGGATACCGCCCTCAGGTGGACATCGAGGAAGGAATCGCCCGCTTCGTAGCGTGGCTCAGGTCAGCGATGGCGGTTCGCTAGTGCCGTTCCAACTTGGTGGTGCCTACGGTAAAGCCTCGCCATGTGGCTCACCCCGTACCAGCTTGGTCGATTACGCGGCGGGCAGGCTGGAACGGGTCACGGGAAATAGCGCCAAACAGTTGGAACGGCACTAGCCGCCATCTCCCGGATCACCGCAGCCTGAAAACCGAGACCACATCGGACAGCTCGTTGGTGACGTACAGAAAGTTGCCATCGGGCGATACCGACACGCTCACCGGGCCATTCTCCACCCGCACGGTCTGAATCTTCTCCAGGTTCAGGTCTGCGGGAACGACGGAGACGGACCTTGACTTGCGGTTGACCACGTACACAAACTGTCCCCCGGGATCCACCGCCACACCGAAGGGTTTCTGTTCCAGGGGAATATTCACGATGAGTTTGCCCGAGAGGGTATCCACCACGGACAGATCGTTGGACCCCGCGTTGGCCACATACAGGCGCTCTCCGTTGGGAGAAACGGCGAGGCCATCGGGATTTTCGCCCACTTCCACCTGCGTGCGGGTCTTCAGGCTTCCCGTATCCAAGACCCACACTTTGTTCTGCCAGCTATCGGCCACGTACAAGGTGCCCTCGTCGGGAGACAGTGCCACTGCAATGGGCTGCTTTCCCACCCGGGCCGTGGACAGGATCCGGTGCGTCGTCCCGTCGATCATGTCCACCTGCCCCATGCCTCCCTGCCCGAAGTTGGAGACGTAGATCTTGTTCCTCGTGGGGCCCACCACCACCGCGTTGGGCTGGCCCCCTACTTTGATATTGTCCTCGATGCGCCCGTCGTTCAGGTTCATCACGGAGACAAACCCGGCTTCGAGGTTGGTGATGTACGCCCGGGGCTCCACCGGCGACAAGGCGATCCCCAGAGGACTGGTGCCAGCGTTGAAGGTTTTCACGACCTTGCGACCCACCAGGTCGATGACCGACACTGTGTCTGAACCGTAGTTGGTCACGTAAGCCCGCTGGCCATCCCTGGACAGGGCGATGAAGTTGGGTGCCTCGCCCACCTTGATCTTCTTGACTTTTTCGATCCTCGCCGCCCCTGCCACCGAGAGCACCAGGAGGACCATGACTGCCGACGTTGCCGTTCGAACCATCCCGGGGAAGGTCTTCATACCTGGAGACCCCTGCGAAGTTTGGCTGCCCTGACGGTGTTGCTCATGAGCATGGCAATGGTGAGGGGACCCACGCCGCCCGGAACGGGGGTCATGCGGGAGGCGACCCTTTTGACGCTGCGGGGATGCACGTCCCCCACGAGCGCGTAGCCCTTTTTTTGGAAGTCCTCCATGCGAGCCGGATCATCGCCGAAATAGTCGGCGACCCTTTCGGCCTCGGAAACCCGGTTGATGCCCACATCCACCACCACGGCTCCCGGCCTGACGTAATCGGAGGTGATCATCCCTGGCTTGCCCATGGCGGCCACCAGCAGATCGGCCTCGCGGCACACCTGGGGGAGATTTCGGGTCCGAGAATGGCAGATGGTCACCGTGGCATGCTGGTGAAGGAGGAGCAGCGCCAGAGGCTTTCCCACGATATCGCTGCGTCCCACCACCACGGCCCGCGTCCCCTGGAGCGGCACCCCACTCCGTCGGAGCATCTCCAGGATGCCGACCGGCGTGCACGGTCGCAAACCTTCCGCGCCGATGCAGAGCCTGCCCACGTTCAACGGATGAAAACCATCCACATCCTTGTCGGGCGAGACCGCCCGCAGGATCGCCTTCGCGTCCACGTGGCCCGGGAGCGGCAGCTGCACCAGGATCCCATCCACGTCGTCCCGCTGGTTCAGCTCGTCCACCACCCTCAGCAACCCCGAGCTTGTGACGCTCGCATCCAGCTCGCGCTGTTCCGAGCGGATTCCCAACTGGTGACTCGCCTTCACCTTGTTGCGGACGTAAATCTTCGACGCGGGGTGCTCCCCTACCAGGACCGCCGTCAGCCCCGGCACAATACCGCGTTCCCGAAGAATCTCCACGTCCCGCGCCACCTCCGCCTTGATCGCTTCCCCGATCGCCACACCATCGATCCATTCTGCCGTCATGAATTCCGAATGATAACACATCCGTCCCGGATCACCGCGAGGCGGAACGGGTAGATTTTCGATGCGCGCTGCAGCAATTTGTATTAAGTTAAAAGGCAACAGGGAGGCGCGGTTGAAGAAAGCTTTGGTGATCATGGCCAAATCGCCGCACGACGTTCCGGTCAAGAGTCGCCTCTGCCCACCCCTGGACGAATCCCAAGCGCGTCTCTTGTACGAGTGCTTCCTGAAGGATGTCCTGGCGCAGGTTCGCACGCTTCGCGATCTGGATCTCTACATCGCCTATTTCCCCGCCACTGCCGGCGACTACTTCCACCAGCTCTCCGCCCACCACTTCCAAACCATGAGCCAGATCGGTGAGGAACTGGGGGACCGCATGCAAGGCGTCTTTCAGCAACTCTTCGCCCAATCCCATGGGGCCGTTATCCTCATGGGGTGCGACAGTCCCAGCCTGCCCCTGGAGTTCGTGGAGCAGGCCTTCGAGAATCTGGAGAAGGACGACGCGGACCTGGTGGTGGGACCCAGCAAAGACGGCGGGTATTATCTCATCGGGCTGAAGCGGGAGCAGCCGTCTCTCTTCGCGGACATTCCCTGGAGCACGGAGAAAGTGCTCGCCGAGACCGTGGAGCGCGCCCAGAGCGCCGGCTTGAAGATCGTCTGCCTTCCCCTCTGGTACGACGTGGACACCATCGAGGACTTGAAGTTCCTGAAGACCGAATTGCAGCAGGACACCGCCCCTCACACCTTCCATTACCTGGCCCAACTGGACCTGGCCTGACCGCCCAGGTCGGAGGCCCGGCACCAGCCGGAATTGCAAGAGCTGTTGACCGAATGGTCACAAAAAGGCCTCACCCATTGGGGGATCATCTTCGTCAGCGAGAAGACCATCTCGCAACGATCGGTCGGTCCCCTGGTTCGAGCCCTTCGACGCCTCCTCAAGGACTCCCCAGCCAAGGATGCCTTACACGATCAGGCCGTCTACCTGGCAAGAAGGTGAAGGTGAGTCCCGAGGGGCGAGGCCCACCCATCGATCTGCGCCTGACCTATTCGGTGCGGCCCTATGACGCTCATTTCAGTAAAAACGGAGAGAAGCAATGACCTTCCCCAGAACCTGGGTGCGCTCGCCGACAACGATGGGAGCGTAACGAGGATTGGCGGGATGGAGAGACTTGTGGCCGTCTTGCACCCGCAACTCTTTGACCGTGACCTCGCCTTCGTGGAGGGCTACGACCACGTCCCGGTGGTGGGCAAGCTCCTGGGCCCGCGCCACCACCAGGTCGCCATCCAGAATGCCCGCTTGTTCCATGGAGTCGCCCTTGACGCGCAACGCGAACAATCGGGCTTTTGGGTCAGCGGTGAAGATGTTTCCGAACGGCAGATACGACTCGATGTTCTCTTCCACCCAGATGGGAGCCCCTGCAGCCACCCTGCCCAGGATGGGGATGTGGAACGCCTTTTCCTCTACGTCGATGGCCCGGGCCTTGCGGTGCGCCCGCTTGAGGAAGCCTTTGGCCTCCAGGGCACTCAGGTAATCCCGCACCGTGCCCGTGGAGCGAAAGCCGAACTCCTGGCCAATCTCCCGCAGCGTGGGAGGCGCTCCGTCTTCCCGCGTCCGTTCCAGGATGAAGTCCAGCACCCGTTGCTGCCTGGGCGTCAGCGCCCTTTCCATGAGCGAAAGATTACCACACAAATGTGTGGTAATCAAATCGTCCGGGTCGGACGCCGGTGAATGGACCGATGGACGACGGACCTATGGCAGGCTTTCAAGGATAGATGCGGTAGAGCATGCGGGGGAACGCGATGGTCTCGCGAACGTGTTCGAGGCCGCAGATCCAAGCCACCACACGTTCGATCCCCATGCCAAATCCGGAGTGGGGGACGCTGCCGTACTTGCGAAGGTCCAGGTACCAACGAAAAGCTTCCGCGGGGAGTTTGTGCTCCTGGATCCGGTTGAGCAGCAGGTCGTGACCATGGATGCGCTCCCCGCCGCCGATGATCTCGCCGTACCCCTCCGGGGCCAGCACGTCCACGCAAAGGGCCACCTCCGGGCGCTGGGGGTCTGGCTGCATGTAGAACGCTTTTAACTTGGACGGGTATCGGTGAACCATCACGGGGCGATCGAACTGCTGCGAGAGCTGCGTCTCCTCGTCGCCACCGAAGTCATCCCCCCACTGGATGGGCAAACCCTTCTCCTGCAGCAGGCGGATGGCCTCGTCGTAGCTCAATCGGGGGAAGGGCGGACGGACATTCTCGAGACGGCCCACATCGCGCTCGATGGTCGCCAACTCCGTTCGACGCCCCACAACCACCTTCTGAACGATCTCGGAGATGAACTCCTCGGCCAGGGCCATGATGTCGTCCAGCTCCGCGTAGGACACTTCCGGTTCCACCATCCAGAATTCCATCAGGTGGCGCCGGGTCTTGGATTTCTCCGCCCGGAACGTAGGGCCGAAGCAGTAGCTCTTGCCGAACGCGGCGGCAGTGGCCTCGTTGTACAGCTGGCCGCTCTGGGTCAAGTACGCCGTGTCATCGAAGTACCGCGTCTCGAACAGGGTGGTGGTCCCCTCGCAGGCAGCCGGCGTGAAGATGGGGGTATCCACCAAGGTGAAGCCACGGCTGTCGTAAAAATCCCGGCAGGCCTTGATGATCTCATGCCGGATTCTCAGGATGGCACGCTGGCGGCTGGAGCGAAGCCACAAATGCCTGTGCTCCATCAGGAACGGCACCCCGTGGTCCTTCGGGGTGATGGGATAGGGCTCGGCCACCTGGAGGATCTGGACGTCCGAGGCATCCATCTCATAACCCCCTGGGGCCCGCTCGTCCGCCCGCACCCTGCCCGTGACCACGACAGACGATTCTTGAGTGAGGCGATCCACCGCTTGAAACAGCGGGGCGGACACGTTCTTCTGGAACACCACCACCTGCAGTGTCCCGGTACCGTCCCTCACCATGAGGAACTGCAGTTTTCCGCTGGAACGCTTGTTGTAGATCCAGCCGCGGACCGTGACCTCCTGGCCGACGCGCGAGGCGATCTCTTCGATGTAAACCACCGGCGCGGCGGCGGTGCTTTTCATGCGCCCTCCCGGCCCGTGGGCGGTCCGTCCGGACCCCCTCTCTCAAATTCCGGGAACACCATGTCGCCTATCGGCAACTTCTGCTGCTGGCAGTAATCGGCGTACAGGCTCAGGTAGGTGGACTTGATGAAGTCGCTCTCCGAGAAACCCAGCCGTTTGGCGCCGGAGATGACCGCGTTTCGCTCCCCTTCCAGCTCCAGATAGTTGCCGATGGGAGTCTCGTCCACCATGATCTCCAGGGGCGCCGCGAGGCCCGGTAGCACAAAGACCTCCCGGTACTTCTGGTAGCGAAAAACCGGCCGTAGTCCCAATTCCCCCAGGATCTTTCGGACCACCTCGGCGTCCGAGATGGAGGATTCCAACTCCTCCCGCACCTTCAGCCGGTCATCCTTCTGGGCAGGACCCTTGAAGGTCAACTGAGCCTCGTCCCCAGCCTTCCGCAAGCGCACGATGCATCCCCGGCCCCGCAGCTGCTTGCTCTCGTAGTCGTACAGCCAGTTGTCCTCGAAGTAGCGGTCCTTTTGGCGCCGGGCATCCGCGCCCGCCAGCTTTCGCCGCACCTCTTCCAGGTCGTGCACCCTCAGCTTGATCTCGATCTCCAATGCCATGATCTACCGGGACTTCTGCTCCTGCAAGACCTTCTGGAAAGCGAGGAACCCTTCCTCATCCCAGAGGGCAAAGATGACTCGTTGCAACGAGCCGGGCCGGTTCAGGAAGCGATCCACAACGATGTTCAACATGAGCTCCGCACATCGCTCCAGAGGAAACCCTCCGACTCCGGTCCCGAAGGCAGGAAAGGCCACACTGCGGAGGCCCAGGCGCTCGGCGACCTCCAGGGAGCTGACGGTGGCGTCCGAGATCTTCCTGGCGTCCGTCTGGAAATCCAACCCCATCACGGCCCCGTGAATCACGTACCGGGCCTTCAGGTTCCCCGCTCCCGTCTCCACGGCACCGCCGATGCGAATCGGGCCTTTGGCTACGGCCTCACTCTCGATCTGCCGGCCACCCTTCTTTTTGATCGCCCCCGCAACTCCTGCGCCCATCCGAAGGTGGTTGTTGGCCGCATTGACGATGGCGTCCACCTCCAGTTCGGTGATGTCTCCTTTCCAGAGCTCCAGGGTCTTGCCGTCGAACTTCCTCTCTGTCCTCATGGCCCCACTCGCAGCCAAGTCTACCAAACAGGACCGGCGAGGCTAAAGCCTCCCACTCACGTGTGGGTGGACAGCGCCGTCTCAAGTGCGCCCATTCAGTACAGCAGATATTTCTTCCGTTTCTCCTTGAACTGCTCCAGCTCCGGGAGCCATCCCTGCTCCATCCGGTGGGGCGGAACCTTGTGCTCGATCTCGAGGCGCGTCCGATCATCACCACAGAGGATGTCCATGGGCAGCTTCTCGGTCTCGTATTCGTAAGGCGGCTGCCGCCACCGAAAATGGTCGGGATACA
>JACQTF010000195.1 GCA_016210925.1 Acidobacteriota bacterium
CCTGGAGGGTGCGGATGTGGGGCCCGTCGATATGTCCCATAAAACTGAAGTGCACGGGCGTCAGGGCTCCCACGATCCCGCGGGACACCAGCTCTCGAAAGCGATCCAGGGGAAAAACGATGTTGAAGTCTCGGTCGGCGTCCCTGTGGTCGTAATAGTCGTGGGTGATGGTCAGATCCGCCGCCGAGGCAGTCACAGGTATTTCCCGGTAGGTGGGATCTCCCTGCGGATCGCTCATGTCGAAGGGAGGATCCCGGCGGAGGTGAAGGCCTCCGGTGGTGATCAAAGCCACCCGGCAGCTTCCCAGAGGCTTGCGGAGCTGGGTCCAGGGAACGTCGCGGGATTCCACTAACCGCGCCTTCTCCGCCCAGCGGCGGGCCAGCCAGGGCAGGGCGCCGTACAGTTTTGAAATGGTTCTGTTCAGAAACCTGCGCATCGGCAGTCCAAATCTGAGGATCGAGGATTGACGATCGAGGATCGCGACTTGATTTTCCATCTTCGATCTTCAATCCTCCATCCTCAAACTTCAATTGTACCTTTTCAGATCTAGCGATTGTAGCATCGCTGGTCGGAAAGCTGCCTCAAAGGCTGTGCTAAAATGAAGCGGTATGCCGGCCACGAGAGTGCGTTTTGCGTGAGACCCGGATCGGGATGGACATTTTCCCTCTTTTCTACCAGGTATTGAGGCGGATGGGGAAACAAGAGCAAATTGATCTTCTCTTGTACAGCACCGGCGGCGTAACAATGGCAGCCTGGGGGCTTGTCAATCTTTTGAGAGAGTTTTGCGACAGACTTTGTGTGCTCGTTCCGTTTAAGGCGCATAGCACCGCTACCCTGATTGCGGTCGGGGCCGATGAGATTGTGATGAGTCGGATGGGGTCCTTAAGCCCAGTTGATCCTACAATCACATCGCCTTTCAATCCCACGCTCCCGGGAAACCAGCCTGGGACCCCACCTCAGTTTCTGCCACTGAGTGTTGAAGACGTCGTTGCATTCATGG
The DNA here is from genome assembly GCA_016210925.1 of Acidobacteriota bacterium. Classification (GTDB taxonomy): domain Bacteria; phylum Acidobacteriota; class UBA6911; order JACQTF01; family JACQTF01; genus JACQTF01. Next base: position 1,001 of record JACQTF010000195.1, read on the forward strand.
ATCTGGTACGCAAGGAGGCGGAAGTCAAAGCAGAGACTAATATTGCTGAAATCGTGTGTGTTTTGGCTTCAGATGTAACGTCCAATAGCCTTGGGAAGCGTGTACAGCGCGAAAGAGCAAATTCGAATGTTGACGCGGAAGTTGTTGCATTTTCACATGGGGGACGAAGAGAAGCAAAAAATCGACTCAATTCATGAGACACCAAACGTGGCTTGGTACTGCTGGAATCGGTTCCCCGTGGCAGCTTATCAGCGGAACAAACGTTTCCGTTATTGGTCCGCTTGCAAGCCAAACCCCTATCGAACCTTCCCATTACGTGGAGTTCGTCCCTTCGCAACTGGAGAGCAAACAAGAAACCAAGCCTGTCGCTCTCAGATTACGTGACAAGCCGGGCCAGCCGGGAAGACGAAAAGCAGAAGGCGTAGCCAGGAAAAAAAGGGGACGCAAGGCGTGTGCCGGTTCGAGTCCGGCCCCCGGCATGCTCGATCCCTCTCGTCCGGGGCCGGGAACGGGCGCCCCTCACTTCCTTCCGACGCCGCAGGGCCTCTCGGGTGCAGGGCGCGGTCTTTGGGGAGGATGCCAACGATGGCAAGCTTCAGTCAACGGATGATCGGCGCGGCGAGGCTGGACTTTCACGCCTACGAAGAGGTGGAGGCGGATCCCACGGCCCTGGGTCAGGCCATGGGTATCGTCGTGCTCTCCTCCCTTGCGGCTGGCATTGGTGCCGCTGGACGGGGCGCTCCCGGCCTGGTCTCCGGCGCCGTGGGCGCCTTGGCCGGCTGGTTCCTGTGGGCTGGACTCACCTACCTGATTGGCACGCGACTGCTTCCTGCTCCCCAGACGCACGCCGACTGGGGCCCTGCGCACCATCGGTTTCGCCTCCACCCCTGGCATGGTCCGCATCCTAGGCGTGGTGCCCGGCCTGACCGCCTTGGTCTTCTTGATCGCCAACCTGTGGATGCTGGTGGCCTTCGTCATCGCGGTCCGTCAGGCCCTGGACTACACCAGCACCTGGCGCGCCCTCGGGGTGTGCGTGATCGGCTGGCTCGCTTATGGCGCCATCTTTGTGGTGCTCCATCGCTTTCTCGGCTGAAGAGGGCGGGTGGCCCTGACGACATCACGGGTCGAAGGACGAGGGGGAACCTCAAACGGCTGGCAGGTCTCCCGCCGTCCATGGGCCAAACGACCCGTCCGGCGAAGCCTCATCCGGATTGGTAGTGGCGGGCCAGTTCGGAGGCATACCGGCGTCCCAGGGTGTTGGCGTTCTGCTTGAGCCAGTCGGTGAATCGAGTTTTCGCCGTTGGCGGGCCGTCGGATGCCAGCAAACCAGCCATCAGGCCGTCGATCTCCTCTCGCGTCAGGAGCACGTCGCGCACGATCAAGCCGATCGCCTTTGCAAGGGCGAGAGCCAGGGCTGGCGCCACGTGGACGATGTGAGACTTGCTTCCAATGGCCTGCGCCATGAGTCGGACCAGCTTCTCGTACGAGTAGGTTTCGGGACCGACGGCGTCGGCCACGCTGTCGGTGCGCTCGTGGCCCGAGTGGACGGCCATCTCCGCCAGATCCTCGACGTGAATCGGTTGGACCTTATAGTTGCCTGAGCCTGGGATGACGAAAGTCGGAAAGGTACGCAGGCACCACGCGATGTTGTTGACGAGGATGTCGTCGTGGCCGAACAGGACGGCGGGCCTGAGGATGGCATACGACAGGCCCGACTCGCGCAGCGCCCTCTCCAGGATCGCCTTCCCCCTGAAATACGGGAGCGGGGAATCCTCGCGGGCCTTCGTGATGCTGACGTGGACCACCCTGCCGACGCCAGCGTCCCTGGCGGCCTGGAACAGGGCGAGCGTGTTCTGGATCGCCCGATCGAACGTCGTTTGCTTGTACGCGAAGCGGACCCAGTAGGTGTTGTATAACGTCGAGGCTCCCTCGAGACTCCTGGTCAACTCGGCGGGCCGGTCGAAGTGAAATGGCACCGCGAGGACCCGCCCATTGAAGGGGTCGGGCCTGAGGGGATGGCCGGTGAGGGTTTTGACGCGCTCGCCTCTCTCGAGCAGCCGCTGGGCGATGTACCTGCCCGCGTACCCAAAGGCCCCCGTCACGATGTTAAGCTGGGGCGGACCCATGGCCCCTATTTCACACCGATGCTCTCCAAGAAGGCGTCCTCATTGGACGAGCGGCCCAAGAATTTCTCCAGTTGCTCCTCCTCGTCGACGCTGCGCCGGGCTCCAGGATCAGCTCGCGGTAAAGAAGGCCCAGCTCCGGCTTCAAGATTCCTTCCTTTTCGAACCGGGAGAACATGTCGGCCGAGTAAACTTCCGACCAGAGGTAGCCGTAATAACCGGCGTCATAACCTCCCATGAGATGTCCGAAGCTCGCCTGGGGATGGCTGCCTGGGGTCATGGGGATCCGGCTGATCTCTTCCATGAGCCGGGCATACAGGCGGGTGCTGTCCACCCTGGGGCGGGTGTGGTAAGTCAGGTCCAGGGAGAGAAGAGATAAAGAGATAGGAAATCCCTTTTCGACCCCCGGGGAGGAGCCTATCAAATTCCGGGAGGGAGAACCACCAAAAACTACCGAGAACTACCGAAATGAGGGACGGACCGCCCGGGCTGCCCCTTTTTGGCGCCGCGGTCTCTTGCTCGGGGTGGCGGTCAACAGACCCGTACCCGACGCGGGGCGGCGCCGGAGGCGTTTCGGGCGTCTGAGTCGTTGAGTCGTAGGCGGCGGGCTCGTCGGCGACACTGTATTCGAAGCTAATGTCGGAGGGGGATGGCGGCGCCCTTTTGCGCGGGGGACGTGCCACAGGCCCAGATGGGTGAGATTTTTTTGGATAACGGCCGAGTCTTCAATGAAACTGATTA
>JACQTF010000026.1 GCA_016210925.1 Acidobacteriota bacterium
GACGAAGCCTCGATGGCGGGATACGGAAGCGAATGCTCAGGAGCGTTTGACCGAATGCGATGTCCCGTTCGGCGCGCGACCTCAATCCTCCGAACCGCCGGATGCGGACCCGCATGTCCGGTGGTGTGGCAGGGGGCAATCCCCTATGCCGATTGGGCGGAGTGGATTTGAATACGGCTTGAATAACGAGGACAGACTCGGATTGGAGGAAACTGGTGAAGAACTTATTCGCACAGAGGGATCAGCGCGGCAGCCTGCGCTCTTCACGGAAGAACTCCACGGTCGTCTCCGACTCCTTGGTCCCGAGGGGAGCGTTCACGTACACCAGCCGAATCCTCACCACGGCAGGGCGGTTCCGCACAATTCCCAGGGTGAACGTCTCGGTGCGGCGCTCACCGGGTGCCAGGCGGTTGTCCCTCGCTACTGCGGCAGCGCGCGTGAAGAAGTCACCTGCGCGCTCGATGGGACGGCCGCTCTCGTCGAGCAGCACTCTCTCGTAGACGCGTTCCTGCTTTTGCGGCGTTCCGCCCTCGGGGATGGCCTCGACCTGGAGCCGAATCTTCCGTGAGGGTATGCCGGTGGGAACCCGGTGCCCCGCGGCGAGGTTGGTCACCTCCAGACGGAGTGTCGCACCTTCCGGACTCTTTCGCAGCTCCAGGATCTGGACGCTGAGGGATCGTTGCAACTGGTCCTTGGAATGGCCGCCGGGCATCTGGTGGAGATTGATAAAGGCGCCGGCTGTGCGCTTGACCCTTGGATCCACCACCTTGCCCATCACCAGAGGCATGTGACAACCCTGGCAGGGATTGTTCTGGCGAGGATACGGACCGGCCAGCCATTCCGAGTAGGTGGAGAGCACCGCGACGCCGCGTGGGTTCTGGTATTCGTGACAACTGGCGCACAGCAGCGCGGAAGTGTGAAGTTCGGAATAGGCCGCGCCGTGCCCCAGCGGTACAGCATCCTTGATAGGCCCTCGTTTGATGGAGCCGACGTCCAACCGGAAGGGGTTCCGCCGGTCTTCCAGCTTCACGTCCTTTAGGGAGTGGCAGAAATCGCAGGTCACCCCTTCCCTGCTCACGGGGTGCGACAGGCCAAGGTCGTTGCTGGCAACGGCCACCGGAGCATGACACCTCAGGCACAACTCCTGCACTCGGGCTCCCTCCTGCTTCACCGATTCCCGCAACGAGGCCTGAAAGACGGGATTGCGAGCCGCGCGGGCGTGCACCGATTCCTTCCAGACTTTGTAGATGTCCGTGTGGCACGAACCGCAATCCTCCGCTGCCCCGAAGATGGGAGGTCGAGACGAGGACCTCTGGGGCCCTTCGGCGAACGAGAGCAAGAAAGCGCTCAGGAATACAATCGCAACCGAAAAAAGCAAAGCATGGCGCATCAGATCCTCCACCTGGAGCTGTTGCCTCGCAGCGCCCCTGCAGCCCTCATCCTATCCAAAGATCAGGAGAGAATCCACCTGAAGTGCCACGAAGCCAGGAACCCGCGGGTGCGGGACTGGAGCGACAACTTGGACTACGAAGCAGTCCTCACGGCGGGCGGGTAACCGACAGATCTAAGCTGAAGGCCAGGGCCTGATCTGCCTCTCGGATAGCCTCCCTCGGGAAGGCGCCGAGGCGCTTGAGGATGGCGCGTTTGGGAAGGGTGACAATGGTTTCCATTTTGACAACTGACGCCTTCCGCAAACCGGCGGCCCTGGCGACGGTCGAGGGATGGGAAACCATATAGTGCATCGGATACCTCTTCTCCGGGACCGAAGAAGAAATAAGGGCAACAATCACAGTGGATCCAAAGCGGTTTCCCGTATCGTTTTGAACGACCAGGGCGGGTCGAGTCTTAGCTTTTTTTGGATCCGTGACATAGGGGAAGGGCACGAGGACCACATCCCCCCGTCTGATCTCCAGAACCTCGTCCACCTAGGCCTCCCCCAGGTCAGATAGCACCGGCAAATAGGCTTCTGCGTCCTGCACGTCTTCAGCGGCCATCTTCTGGTACCCTTCCTTTGCCAGGAGGGCGAGTCGGTTTCTCTCCCACAACCGGATTGCCTCCTCAACCACGCGGCTTTTCGAAACCCTCGCCCGTGCCGCATATTGGGCGACGGTTTGATAAAGGTCTGGATCTACTGTAACGCTCAGTTTTGCCCGATGCTCTCGCCCCATTTGTCCTCCTTTTCGCCCGAGTTCTTATACTCAAATTTATACTACAAATCGTCAGAACATCAAGCCCTGCCCTGAACCGGTCCACGCAACCGCAGGAGATCAGCGTTACATCCATCCGTAGGGAATTCGGCTGCGGTACACTCTCCAGGCAAAAAGGGCGGCTAACACGACAAGAACGAAAGTTAACCAGGCTGCGAAACGGGAAAAAACCTGAACTCCCAACAGCACGGTGGTGATCACCAAGAAAAGGCAGGTGGCGGCCAGCCGCTTGCGCTTGAGGCGCAGGGGGCCAATCTGGGCGGCGATCGCCTGGGGAATGGCATCCCCTTCGGCTTGAGCCAGGAGCCCGTCGATGCGGGGCTGGAGGGAAAAGTGAACCACCGAGAGGAGCCCTGTGAGGACCAGGAGGAGGAGCAACTTGGCCAGCAGGACCCGGTTCGTGAACAGGAGGGTCCAAGGCCCCTGCAGGCCGGTGAGCAGAACGCCGGTCACCAGAGCGGTCAGCTGGAAGATGTAGCAGCGGATCGCGTTTCCGCGGATCAGGTTCTCGAAATAGAGGTCCACCTGGAGATGAGCCTTCCCGAATCGGGCCCTCTCGTTCACGACGACGAGATTGTAGAGGGGAGCCGCCATGAACACGACTGTTAGGACATGGAGAAACTTCACCAGATCATAGAGACTCATTTTCCCCCTCCCTCGGGTTAGAAGACAAGCACGTTGTCCGCCTGCTCCGTCCAGACGCGGAGCTCGGCCATGGAGCTTCGCTGCGCGCCCTCCACAAGAGACTCGGGCTTGATCCCACGGGCGTCCATACAGGACCCGCAAACCCCGATTTCCGCGCTCTTTGCCGCCAGGGGCTTTAGCATCCGCTCGATGTTGTAATACCCGGCGGGGGTCGTTTGTCCCGCCACGGCGCACGCCACCGCGTCACCGATCAGGAAGACGGAGACCGCCATGCCATCCTCCTTCGCCAGGGCGCCCGCCAGGCGCAGGCCGTTGTAACTGCGCTCCGAACCATAGGGCGCATCGTTGAGAATCAGAAGGTATTTCAAGCGTCACTCCCTTCCAGCTGCTTGCGCCGGATCAGAAATCAAATCTCACATTCACGAACACGTTGTCGCTCTTCTCAAACTGTCCAAAAAAGGTCGTCTCCCGCCGCCCGCCGAAGATGTTCGACCCGAGGGACAGGCTGAGGTGGTCGGACACCTTGTGGGAGATTTCGGGCTGGAGGAAGTAGTCCTCGTCGGTCGGGCTGTAGGCCGCAAAGAGGGACAGCCTCCAGGTCTGGTAGGCCAGCCACTGGGTCAGCCGGGTCGAGACGACTCCCCGAAATTGGTCCTGCCGGGGGCTTGCCGCAGGAAGGGAGCCACGGTAGGCTCCGTAGTTGTTCATGAGTTCGCCATACCACTGGAGCCCCGCCGTCAAATCCTGCCCCATCTGGCGCTGGTATCCGGCGAGAAATCGCCACTGAGAGTTGGGCACGTTTGGATCGGCTCCACTTCGATCCTGTCTGGAGTCGTAATAGCCTGTTTCCAGGCTGCAAACCCCTTCGAAAAGGTTCCGCTGCGCACTGGCGCCGTAAACGGAGATCTCAGGGTAGAACCGCGTCGCCGTGGTGGGCGCGGCGGGGCTGTCAAGCCGCACGCTGGGGGCGCGCCAGAAACCTCGATAGGCGTAAAGCGACACATCGAAATCCGCGACCTGCCGGTAAAGGCGGAGCGCCAACTCCGTATTGGAGTATCGCGATGCCGGCTTCGTCTCCCGCTGGGTCGGCACCCCGGAGAAGGGATCGAAGAGGAAAAATCGTTCGGCGGAGGGCGGGCGGTCCGGAGTGAAGAACGGGACCGCCAGGAATTCCGCGTTCACGGCCCCGGATGAGTACCGCGTCCGGATCCCATCCACTCCCAACTTCAGGTACTCCATCGGCCTTCCAGAGAAGAATGATTCCCAGTCCTTCGGAAAGAAGTCGTTGATGAAGAACAGGTCTCCGACCCCCCACGTGAGGATCTGGCGCCCGAGGCGGAACTCCAAGGACCCCCGACTGTATCCCGCGTATGCCTCGCGAAGCTCCACATCGAACCTGTTCGCGACGGCATCATGAAACAAGTCCCCTTTGGCGAGGAAGAGGGCGTTGCCTGACTGGGTCGCCCCACTCACCTCGAGACGCAATCGTTCCTCCCCCAGGACAAAATCGCCTCCTTCGCCGCCGGGCGGCCGCTCTCCCGTCGTGCGGCCGGAGAGGGCGCCCAGCAGAAATCCGTGCACTTCGAATGGGATCTTCTTCTCGTTTGGCTTTCCCACCGGCTGCGCGGCCGGGGTCTGTTGGGCCAGGGCAGGCGAATTCAGCACCCAGGTCATCCCCAAGATCAGCACGACCGCCAGCAGAAAGCCGCCTGCCTGTTGAATCGCTCCTGGTCGCGGCGGGGTCCGGTCCAGATTCATCGGATCCATTTTTGCGGCGGATTCTGCAGGGCGCGCTCCGCGAAGACGTCGTCGTCCAATCCGACGTCGTAGGCCACGTTGTCGAAGCTGACCTCCGTTCGGTGTCCGCTCTTGACCTTCTTCATCGTGCGCCGGGTGACCGTCGGGTAGGTCTTCTTGGCATCCCCCTCCCCGGCGGCAACGTCGTCGATCTTGTCCGCCGTGAAAAGGCGCGCGAGCTCGTTTTGGAGGTCGTAGTACTCCTCCCTGCGCGGCAGGAATGTCGTCTTGTCGATCCAGGCCAGCTTCTTCGTGTAGTCCGTCGCGGCCTTGGGCACGCTCTGGACGACGTAGCACTCCACCTCCCCCAGTCTTTCTTCCCGGAGGAGCGTGTGGGTATCGGCCGCGAGATCACGACCGGAGACGTCCTCGTAGGAGAAGTCCGAGCCGACGAAACTGGACCGGCTGTCGCTGGCGGCCACCCTTCGGACCATGTTGACGGCCGGGATAAAGATCCATCGGTCATCGTCCTTCTCCGGATACTTCCAGACAAGGAACGCCGTGCGGCGGACGTCGCCGGGTTCGTGGAAGTACAGGAAATATTTCTGATTCTTGCTCTTGGGATCGTTGTTCCTGAGCATGGTGAGAACCCGCGTCCGTTTCTTCCCCGCCTCCGTGATCAGCTCCATGGTGACCTTGGCCTTCATATCGGCCCCGGGGTAATAGAAGGCCCTTTGCGATTTCTCCACGATCTCCGTTGCGGTCGGCAGGTCCTGCCCCTGGGTGGAGATGCCCGCGAGCGCCAGTGCGAAAGCGGTTGAACCGAGCCTGCTCATCTTGCGTCTCCTTTCAATAGGACCGGGTGGAAGAGATGAATCAGACCGGGGAGGTAGATGACACTCGCCAAAGCTGAGAGCAGCATGATGACGGCCATCAAGACTCCCACGGTCATGTAGGGCGTAAGGTCGGCAAAAATCATCACAGCGAAACCCAGAGAAAAGAGAATCGCGTTCAGGAAGATCCCCTTCCCCGGGCGCGCGACGGTCCAGACGAGAGCTTCCTGCAACCGGGGCTCCTCCTGATAGCGCTGTTGGAAGCGGGCCACGAAATGAATGGCGAAATCGATGGCCATCCCCAGCGAGAGGGTTGAGAGAACCGCCACGGGCATGTCGAAGTCCTTTCCCACAAGTCCCACAACCCCGTAGATGAGCGCGATGGTGAAGAGGAGCGGCAGAAACGTCAAGATGCCCCAGAGGAGGGAGCGCGTTTGCGCCACCAGGAGGACCAAGACCAGCACCAGGCCCGCCAGAAAGCTCCTGAGCATTCCCCAGAGGACTTCATCGCTCCACACGAGATTGAAGTAGGCGATCCCGGCAGGTCGGACCGTTGCCCCGCCCGGCAGCGGATGTGCCGCCAGATAGGCCTCCGTCCGCCGGATCACGTCCGCCATGACTCCTGCGTCCCAGCTCTTGAGCTGAAGAAGGACGTTGGCCTTCTGGAACGGGTAGTCCACGACGTTGTCCAGGTCGGTGGGTTTGGCGGACGCCCCGAAGAGAAAGAGGTACTGCCCCACCTCCTCCGCTGAATCGGGGATGCGGTCGAAGGCGGGGTTGTCATCGTGGAGCACCCGGTTGATCCGCTTCACGTAGTCCACCACCGAGAAGGTCTTTCCCACGCGCGGGTCGTTCTCCAGCTCCCGCTGCAGCCCCTCGATGTCGCGGAGCATGGCCGGATCCTTCATGGCGTCTTGGGCCGGACTGTCGATGACCAGGTAAGCCGTGGAGGTGCCGCCGAGGCGCTCGTTCATGATGCGATCCGCCGTCCGCACGTCGCTCCCCGGTTTAAACCAGTGGACCATGTTGTTGTTGACCTGGATGCGGAAAAGGCCGGCGATCGCCACCACCAGCAGCGCACCGCCCACGACGGCGATCGCCCTGGCATGGCGCACGCACAACGTCCCGAGACGTGGCAACCCGGACCGACGGCTCGCGTCATCCCTCTCCAGACCGCGCGCTACTTTAGGGATACGGCCCTCCCGGAGCAGCATGAGGATCGCGGGCACCAGCGTGAAGCTCATCAAAAGGATCACCAGGGTTCCGAAGCCGACGACGAGACCGAAGATCTTCACGGGGACGATGGTCGCAGTGGCCAGGGAGGCAAAGCCGACCGCCGTGGTCATGTCAGAGTAAAAGACGGGGCGGCCCACGGCAGCCATCGCGTCAAGGACCGCCCTTCGTTTGTCCCGCACCTCGCCGAACCGGAAGGCGAACTCATTGAAGATGTGGACGCTGTCCGTGGCGATGGCCATGAGGAAGACCGGGCTCATCGAGCTCATGATGTGGACCGGATACCCCAGGCCGATGAGAAGCCCCATGGCCCAAATGATGCTCACCATCGCCACAGCCATGTTCGCCACGATGAGCGGTACACTCCGGAACATGAGCCAGAGGGCCATGCCCATCACCATCCCGGCGATGGGGGAGAACAGGCCCATCTGGCGGAACATCTCTGCGCCGAACGTGTCCCGCGCCACAGGATCGCCCGCCAGGTGATATTGGTCATCGCCGCGGTCTTGTGGAAGGATCTTCCGAATCTTGGCGGCGATCTCCTTCCCGTTGGCCGCCGGCTCGATCGGAACGTAGATCGCCGTGGCGGTCCCGTCTGAAGAGACGATGCGATTGAGAAAGAGCGGGTTCCCGAAGAGCGCCTTCCGAAAAGCTTCGAGCTCCTCTCCGGACTGGGGAATGCGATCCAACACGGGACGAACGGCCAATTCGCTGCCCTGAGCCGTGACGTCGTCCAGGGTGGAGAAACTGACCACGTCATGCGTGATGACGCCGGGTATCTTCTGGATTTCCCGGGTGAGCTCCGCGATGCGGGAAAGGGTCTCTCGATTCACAATCCCCCGCCGGTTGACGATACCCAGCGCGATCACGTCCGCATGCAGGTCAAAATCCTTTTCAACCCGGTCGTTGTATTGCCGGACGGGGGAGGTCACCGGGAGCATGTGCTTGGGATCGGTGTCCGTGGTGATCCCGGGCAACTGGAACGCAAATCCCAGTGTGGCGACGACCGTCAGGCCGATGACCAGCCACGGGTGCCCTGCGGAAAGGGCCGCCAACCTGTTTAACGTTCTTTCAACCACGGACGCCTCCTCGAACAGGTGTCGCCGCGCGGGTCATCGGCCCCTCCGACCCCCTATTTCTTTTTTCTTTTGTGCCCGCTCATGTTCCAGCTTTCTGGCCAGAAGGCCTTCCTGCTTCACCTGCTCATAGAGGATCTCTCGAATCAGGTCGAAGGCCTGGAGCATCTTGGGATTCGCGAGGCGATAGAAGACCCGGTTCCCTTGCTTTCGGGAGAGAAGCACGCGGCGCTGCTTCATCATCAGAAGGTGGGGTGATACGGTGCCGAGGGCACGGCCCAACTTCTCCGCGATGGCGGCCACGCTCATCTCCCTCTCCCCCAAGGCACTCAAGATCATGAGACGGTTGGCGTTGGAGAAGGCCTTGCACATTTCCGCGTGGCGCTCGTACAGCGCGCTGGTGAAAAGGCTCATCAGGTCTTTGGAGGGCACGATCGCACTTCCCATGGAGCCGATGCTACCCAAGTATTCTATTGAATTTTAGAATACGATGGACCCTTGGAATTTGTCAAGTGGATTTTTCGTTTTGCACTTCTCCTTGACACCATCTGACTGGTCGATTAAAACTAGTTGAATGAAAATGGCTGAGGTGAGCGCTTTCGAGGCGAAGACGCATCTGTCGGAATTGCTGCGGGAGACGGAGCGCGGGAGGTCTTTTGTCATCCGCCGACGGGGCAAGGCGGTGGCACGGTTGGTCCCTCCCGCACAAGTGGGACAAAGGCCGGACCCGGCCCAGGTGCTGGCTTCTTTCCGGGAGATCCGCAAGCGAATCCCTGAAACGGTGAAGATCCGGGACTTGATTGAGGAGGGTCGCCGCTACTGATGGACTGGGTGCTCGATTGCTCTCTTGCGCTGGCCTGGGGACTTCCCGACGAAACGTCGAAGCGAGCTGATCGGTTCCTCGTTCAGGTCTCTCGGAAGAGCACCTTTTGGGTTCCGGCGTTGTGGTGGTACGAAATCTCGAACGCCCTGACGGTGGCACAGCGGCGGCAAAGGTTGACAGAAGCCGACAGCATGCGCCTGGTAGAGCTCTACAGGTTACTTCCCATCGAGACCGATGCCTACCTCAGTCCGGATATCCTGTGGCGTTTTCACACCCTGGCGGAAGAGCACGCCTTACCTGCCTATGACGCTGCCTACTTGGAGCTGGCTCAACGCAAGGGTTTGGGGCTCGCGACGCTGGACCGACGTCTCATGAGGGCAGCCCGAAGAGCAGGGGTCAAGCTGATTTCCGCATGAAGTCGCCGTCCTCAGAGCTGGTAGGCCCGGATCTTCCGGTAGAGGTTGCGCTCGCTGATCTGGAGGGCCCTGGCGACCCTGTTGCGGTTCGCCCCGGGTCTAAAACGCAATGCGGCCATGTAATCGCGTCCCTTAAAAGAAGATCGTCCTCGGCAGGAAGGTCATCGTCTGGAGCGATTTCTTATAGGGTGACTTCCCGATTTTAGTGACCCTTGCCTTACCCACCTTGTACCGGTATTGGTTTGTCACCGGATCTGGAAC
>JACQTF010000196.1 GCA_016210925.1 Acidobacteriota bacterium
GCGCCCCACGATCAGCACGTCCAGGTCGCTCATGCGATTCAAGTAACGAATCGCCGTCGCGATCTCGGTCGCGGCTCCCTCCCCCTGGACCTTGACGGGGAAAATCAGGACGTGGACATTCCGGTTCCTCCGTTGGAGCACCCGCAGCATGTCCCGGATGGCGGCCCCCGTGGGCGATGTCACGATGCCTACCTTCCGGGGCAGCAGGGGCAATTTCTTTTTGTGGGCCGGATCGAACAGGCCTTCCTTCTGGAGCTTCTCCTTGAGCTGCTCGAAAGCCAGCTGAAGGCTTCCCACGCCCAGCGGCTCCAGAGACTCCACCACCATCTGATATTCGCCCCGGGGCTCATAGACGCTCACCCGGCCCCGCGCCAGTACCGACATCCCGTCCTGGGGAATGAATTTCAGGAACCGATTCTGAGAGCGGAAGCAGACGCACCGCAATTGCGCTTCCTTGTCCTTCAGCGTGAAGTAGTAATGGCCGGAGTTCTGAGGCCGGAAATTGGAAATCTCGCCCTCCACCCAGATCTCCCCGAAGGCCCGCTCCAGGAGGTTCCGGATCTCCCGGGAAAGTTCGCTGACCTTATAAACGCGCCGCCGGGGTTCCGTCTGCTGGCCGGCTGCGGCAGGCTCCTCGAATGGCAATTTCATTACGACTGGCATTCTACCATGGCCCCGCACCTACCGGCTTTTTCTGGACGAAGTCGGACCTACTGTTTGGTAGGTGCGGGGAACGCTCGCCCCCTCGAGCGCCGCACCGCAGAGGGTACTGTACTAATTCGAACCCGCTGTTAGCACCGGCCGACCGCCTCGGATGGTGACGCCCAGCAACGAGAAAGCAGCTGCGTTTCGCACGCGCTTGCCAGGTGCGCGCAGCCCGAACGTGTGCGTCCGCCCTCCTCCAGCCATACCCGCAGTGCTGCCCTCGTATTTCCAATCTTCCTTTCTCAGAAAGGCCACGTGTACACGCCAGATAACCACCTCTCGACCGACCTTAAAGCTCTTGGTTGGATCCACAACGTACCGCCAGATGATGTACCAGCCGGGGTGGCCATAGTGGGACTGGACGGCCCACGGCCGCCTGCTTCCCTTGGACTCAAGCGCCTGCTTGGGTGGAGGGTTGGGCTTGCCGCCCAGCGAGAGGTCCGGAAATCGCTGCTGCGCGACGTCGGGGTGCTTATGCCTTTTGTAAGGGCTGAAGACATCGAGGGCCTTTAACCCAAATAGGCCCACGATTCCGCTGAACACGTTCGCCTGCTCGTAGTACAGCTCAACGAGTTCAGCAGTAGGTTCCTCGATGTAGTCAACCGCTTTCTCGATGTGAACGATTTCTAAGCCCTTTGGTAGGAAGAGGGAGCTGCCAGCCGGCATGGGGCGATGATGCACCATTGGCGCTCAAGTGCGAGTCCTCTCCGCAACTTCTCCTGCTCGGCAGGCGTGTACTCTTTCAACCCGTACGGTGGATCGGTTACGATAGCATGGACCGACTTGGGAGCGTGCCTCTCCATCCATTCGAAGCAGTTCCCGAGGCAAAGTGTGTACGAGAGCTCACTCATGGCACAATCCACATCGGCCCCGAAGGCTCCCCCCACGGCTTCAACATAGGTTAGAAATCCGGCGGTGGTCAACTGAAATCTGCCGATGACCTGCCGCCTACGATCGGCGATGAAATCGTCCGCCCTCTTCGGCATCTGCTTCCCGCTTCGGACCACTCGGCTCCAGCTTCGTTTCGGGGTCTAAGGTGGCGAAGACATACGCATCGGTCCGCCTTGCGGTTCACTCCTGTGCTTCTGGGCTCCTGTGAACCCACATAGCGCACTACCCCTCTTCTGCGACCCTCGGGGTCCCACCGCCCCTTCTCTGACTACAACCAACCCCGCTCGGAAAGTTGCGAGACTTTCTTCCGGATAACCTATAATGCTCCCTGATGCCGTTCTCGAAGGACAAGAAGCCGCTCCAGGCGCCGCCGACGGAGGAGAAAACCGTCCGGACGGAGGGGTTGTTCTTCAAGTGCGACAATTGCCGGCAAATCATCTGGAAAAAGGAGCTGGAGAGCAACCTGAATGTGTGTCCCAAGTGCGACTTCCATTTCAAAATCGGGGCCCGGCACCGCCTGGAACTTCTCTTCGACGAAGGCCAGTACCAGGAGTTTGACCCCAACCTGACCTCCACCGATCCCCTGAACTTCTTCGACAGGAAATCCTACCGGCAACGGCTCGAGGAAACTCAGAAGGCCGTGGGTACCAAGGATGCCCTGATCTGCGCCCGGGGTAAGCTGGGCGGACGGGAGATGATCATCTGCGCCATGGAATACAGCTTCATCGGCGGAAGCATGGGGGCGGTGATGGGGGAGAAAATTACCCGGGCTATCGAGGCAGCGCTGGCGGAAAAACGGCCGCTGGTGATCGTCTCGGCGTCCGGCGGCGCGCGGATGATGGAGGGAGCCTTTTCCCTGATGCAGATGGCAAAGATCAGCGCTGCCCTGGCCCGGCTGGACGAAGCAGGCATTCCCTACATTTCCATCCTGACCGACCCCACCACCGGTGGCGTGACCGCAAGCTTCGCCATGCTGGGAGACCTGAACGTGGCCGAACCCGGCGCCCTGATCGGCTTCGCCGGACCCCGGGTCATCGAGCAGACGATCCGCCAGAAGCTGCCCAAGGGGTTCCAAAGGGCCGAGTTCCTCCTGGAGCACGGAATGATTGACGCGATCGTGCCCCGCAAGGAGCTGCGAGAGTACCTGATCAACGCCTTCAAATTTTGCCTGTCCTGAGCCGCCGCGAGTCTGCACCTCCCCATGACCTACGCTGAGACCCTGGATTATCTGAACAAGCTGGGCACCGAGATCGCCAGCATGAAGCTGGGCCTCGCTCGCGTGGTTTCCTTGCTGGACCTCCTGGGTGGCCCCCACCGGGCTTTTCCTTGCGTGCTGGTCGGCGGCACCAACGGGAAGGGCTCGGTGGCCGCACTACTGGCGGACATTTTCCGCGCCGCCGGCTACCGGACCGGGCTTTACACCTCTCCGCACCTGGTCCGGCCCGAGGAGCGGATTGCGGTAGATGGGACCGAAATCTCGCGGGAGGACTGGACCCTTCTCTTCGACCTCACCCTCCGGTCCATCGAGCAGGGGCTGGCCGACGGCACCCTTCCCCACCGGCCCACGTACTTCGAGACCATGACGGCTCTGGCGTTCCAGTATTTTGCAACGCGGCCCGTTGAGATGGCCATCCTGGAGGTGGGCCTGGGAGGACGGTTGGATGCCACCAACGTAGTCCGGCCCGAAGTCTCCGTCATCACCAGCGTCTCGTACGACCACCAGCAATACCTGGGGAACACCCTGGAAGAGATCGCCTTCGAAAAGGCGGGGATCCTCAAGCCGGGAATCCCGGCGGTCGTGGGTCCCTGTGCCTCGGCCGCTCGGGAGACTATCCGCTCCCGCGCCCGGGACGCCGGCTCGCCGGTGGTGTGGACCGAGGACGGAGCCACTGCGGAGGTGCTCGGTTCCGACGAAGGACGCTATCGTTTCGATCTCAGGACGCAGAAACGGCGCTACGGCGACTTGAAGGTGCGTCTGGCCGGCCGGCACCAGGTACTCAACGCCGCGACGGCCCTGCTGGCCTGCGAGCTGTTGGCGGAACGATCGTGGGACCTGCCGGAGCCGGCGCTCCGCCGAGGACTGGCGGAGGCCTTCCTTCCGGGAAGGCTGGAAGCCGTTCGGCCGGGGCTGACCCTGGACGGCGCCCACAACGAGGAGGCGGCCCGGGCGCTGGAGGCCTTCTGGCGCGACCACCTGCCGGGACCCGTGCACCTGGTCTTCGGCGCCATGCGGGACAAGGACATCCCGGCCCTGGGCCGCGTCCTCTTCCCTCGCGCCCAGAGCGTCACCCTCACCAGGGTCCATAGCCCCCGGGGCGAGGAGCCCGAGCGCATCGCCGCCCTCCTGCCGGAGTTTGCGCCCAAGTACGCCTTCGCCGCCACCGTGGGGGAGGCCCTCGCCCAGCTCCCTCCGGAGGGAACGACGCTGGTCGCAGGCTCCTTCTACCTGGTGGGGGAAGTCAAAGAGTGGCTGGCTTCGCCCCAGGCACACTCGCAACGGGAACAGCGCCTCGGGGCCTGAAGTCACCTACGCGGTGCACCGTCAAACGGATTCCCCACACTCCCCCCAACGCCGGTTTCCACCCGGCACCAGCTTTGTGGCTCCGCGCCGCCTTTGCCTTTGACCGGCATTTCTCCCAGTATGGGAATTTGTTGATCAACCCTCGAACTTAGGGGCGACGGGCTGGCTGCGGGGGATTGAAGGTTGAAATCAGGGTCCGTTGGTGATACAGTGTTATTACGGTGAGATACCGGGAGGATCCTTTATGATCAAGCGCCTGACGAAGCACGGGAACAGCCTAGCCCTCGTGATTGACCGGGGCGTCCTCGATCTCCTCGACATCGACGCCGAGACCCCGCTCTCTCTGACCACGGACGGAAGGTGCCTGGTGGTAACCCCGGTCCGCGACGCCAAGCGGCGCGAGACGTTCCGCGCGGCCCTAGCGGAAGTGAACAAGCGTTACGGCCGTGCCCTCAAGCGACTCGCGGACTGATCAGTGTTGCCGATCTTCCTTGGGCTGGACGAGGTCCTGGAGATCCACCGTGACCAGATCGAACGGTACGGGGGCAGTGCCAGGGTCCGGGACATGGGGCTCCTTGAGTCGGCCCTCGCAATGCCCCAGGCGGGAACCGGCGACCAGTACTTCCACACTGACCTCTTCGAGATGGCGGCAGCCTACCTCTTTCACATCGTGAAGAACCATCCCTTCGTGGACGGCAACAAGCGGGTGGGCGCCGCTGCGGCCCTTGTGTTCCTCGAAATCAACGGCATCGAGGTGCGGGCCACGAACGCCGCACTGGTGAGTGCCGTTCTGGCTGTGGCGGAGGGGAGGTTTCAGAGGAGCGGCATTGCCGAGTTCTTCCGCAAGCATGCCCAGGCTTAAAGTCGACTTCTCGAACCCGAAGGCGATGACCTCCTCCCCGCCCGCACTGCCTCAGCTCCGGCAGGAAATTCGGCAAACACTGGGGGCCCACAGGAACGAAATCTATCTGGAAAAGCTCCGGGAACTGGTTTCGACCCGGGGCCGCTCATCGGTGTTCGCGTCCCACGGCGTACGGCTTCTCCCCCGCGAGTGCCGTGGTAAGATCGGGGCATGCGTTGGGTCTGGTGGCTGGCGTGGCTGGGTTGGCTTCTCGCTCCCGCTGTGCCCCCGCCGTCGGTGGTCCTGGTCACCGTGGACACGCTCCGCGCCGACCGGCTGGGTTGCTACGGCGCCAGAAACCTTTCGACGCCGGCGCTGGATGAGCTGGCCGCGGCCGGCATCCTCTTTCAGCAGGCAATCGCCCAGAATCCCACGACGCTGCCCTCTCATGCTTCGATCCTGACGGGCACCTACCCGGGCGTTCACGGGGTGGTGGATTTTGGCTTCCCCCTCGGGCCCGGCAACGTCACGCTGGCGGAAGTCTTCCAATCTCGAGGCTACCGAACCGCTGCTTTCGTGGGCGCCCTGATCCTGGACGCCCATGGAGGATCCGGAGCGGGGTTCGATCAAGGCTTCGAGACCTACGAGGACGGCTTCACGCCTTCCCAGGATCCCAAACTTCGGTACGAGACCCTGGAGCGCCGCGCGGACGCCGTCGTCCGGCGGGCCGCGAAATGGATGGAAGGGGTGGGGGATCAGCCCTTCTTCGCCTGGATTCACCTGTTCGATCCCCACGACCCGTACGAGCCTCCCGAGCCGTTTCGCAGCCGGTACCGGGCGCGGCCCTACGACGGCGAGGTCGCTTTCACCGACGCCGCCATCGGCCAGTTGCTCTCCGTTCTGAAGCAGCGCGGCCTGTACGAAAAATCGGTGATCACCGTCATCGCGGATCACGGCGAGAGCCTGGGCGAACACGGCGAGCCCGCCCACGGACTTTTCCTTTATGACTCGGTGGTGCGGATTCCGTGGATTCTCAAGCCACCGAAGGATGATCTCGCCGGCCTGGTCTACCGGGGACAGGTGCGATCCGTGGACGTGGCCCCCACCCTCCTCCAGTTGAGCGGCATCCAGATCCCGGAGACCATGCAGGGGACCGGCCTCTTGTCCCGGCTCAAGGAGGGCCAAACCCTGGACCACCTGCCCGCTTACAGCGAGACCTTCTATCCCCGGTTTCAGTTCGGCTGGAGCCCGCTTCGCTCCGTCCGGGACGGCCGCTACAAATACATCCAGGCACCGCAGCCAGAGCTCTACGACCTGCAGGCGGATGCCGGGGAGCTGCGAAACCTGCACGGGCAGCAAGCCGCTCGGGCCCACTACCTTCGAGCGACCCTGGCAAGGTTCTCCGTGGAGCACAAGACAGCCGGGGCCGGCGACCCTGCTCTGCTGGAACGGCTCCGGTCCTTGGGTTATCTCGCTTACGCGGGAAGCGCGCCGCCGGAGGGGACCGGCCCCGCAGCGGATCCGAAGGAAAAGGTCAAGTTGTACCGATGGATGAGGGAAGCCACCCTGGCATCCGAGCGCGGAGATTTCGCCCAGGCTCTGCCCCGTCTTGAGGCGGTCATTGCCGAGGACCCTGGCGTCTTTTCCGCACACGCCCTATTGGGCCACGGTTTTTACCGCCAGGGCCAGCACCGGAAGGCCATCGCCAGCTTCGAGCGGGCTTTGCAGTTGCGCCCCGACGAGCCCAACGCTCTCTTTTACCGGGCCGCTTCCCACCTGCAATTGGGGGAATACGAGGAGGCGCTCCGCAATTTTCAGCAATCTGCCCGCATAGCGCCTGCCCACTTCCGCGTCCACCATTCCATGGGGGTCGCTTTCCTGAAGCTGGGACGGGTGGAGGAAGCTGTCCAGGCGTTCGAGAGGGCCGTGCAGGTCGCGCCCTCAGAGCCCGAGGGTCACGTCAGCCTTGGCCGAATGTACGTGTACCAGCGACGCCCCGAAGAAGCGTTGCAGGAGTTTCGCGCGGCGCTCGCCCTGGACGAAAAGAACACGGAAGTTTACCGGCACATGGCCGACGCCTTCCTGCTGAAGGGAGACCGGGAGAGCGCCGCGCAGGCCCTCCGAAAGTCCAGGCGCTAGTACCGTTCCAACAGAGATCCAGCACCACGGCAGCTTGTTTTCACCCATGGAGCCGAGGCCTCAACTGGATTGGAGAAAGCCACTGGGTGTCGTCGTCGGCCCTCTGGCCTTTCTGTTGTTATGGTTTGTTCCTTTAAACATCCAGCCGCAATCCGCCCAGAAAGCCCTCGCCATCGTCTCGTTGATGATCATCCTCTGGGTGACCGAGGTGCTCGACCATGCGGTGACGGGGCTGATCGGCTGTTATCTGTTTTGGGCTTTGGGCGTCACGAAATTCTCCATCGCTTTCAGTGGCTTCGCCAATGACACCCCCTGGTTCCTCTTCGGCGCCATGCTCCTGGGCGTCATGGCGACCAAATCCGGCCTGGCCCGCCGGCTGGGTTACATCCTGCTCCGCCTGTTTGGCACTTCCTATTCCAGGCTTCTGCTGGGCCTCCTCATCGTCGCTTTCCTTTTGACTTTCGTGGTCCCCTCCGGGACCGCCAGAGTCGTGATCGTCGCATCGCTGGCCAGCGGCTTGGTCACGGCCTTCGATGCGGGCCAGAAGAGCAACATCGCGCGGGGGTTGTTCGTCATCCTCACCTATACCGCCACGGTCTTCGATAAGGTGATCATCGCCGGCGCCGCCTCCATCCTTTCCCGAGGAGTCATTGAGAAAGTCGGGCAGGTGCCCGTCTATTATCTCCAGTGGTTTCTCGGGTTCCTACCCTGTGGCGTCATCACGATCTTGGCCTCCTGGCGCATGATCCTCTGGCTGTATCCCCCCGAGCGCCTCGAGCTGCCGCAAGGGGATTCCTACCTTCGCGAGCAACTCCGAAAGCTGGGACCCTGGACCATCGCCGAGAAAAAATGTGCAGCCTTGATGTTCGTGGCGATCAGCCTCTGGATGACCGATCTCATTCACCACGTGTCACCCGCCGTCATTGGATTGGGGGTGGGATTGATGGCTTGTCTTCCGCGGATCGGCGTCCTCGACGTGGAAGATCTGAAGCAGTTCAATTTCCTGCCGGTGATCTTCACGGCTACGGCCCTCGGTATGGGAGAATCGCTCATCCAAACCCGGGCGCTCCCTCTTTTGACCGACTCCATGTTTTCCTGGATGGGGCCGCGTCTATCGGGCGTTTTCGACACCACCGTGACTCTCTACTGGGCGGCTTTCGTCTACCATTTTTTCCTGGCCAGCGAGACCGCCATGCTGGGCACCTCCATGCCACTTCTGATGAACTTCGCCCGCCTGGGGCAATTCAATCCTCTTGCGGTGGGGATGATCTGGACGTTCGCTGCCTCGGGAAAGCTCTTTGTCTACCAATCCCCGGTGAACGTGGTGGGTTATTCTTACGGGCATTTTGAGGCAAAAGACTTGATGAAAGTGGGCGCCTTACTCACCGTGATGGAGTTCGTCGTACTTCTTTTTTTGGTGCCCTTCTATTGGCCGCTGGTGGGGATCAGATAGCAGCGAGGTCCCGTCGCGCGTACAGCCTGTGACTGCGCCCACATTTCACCACCCGTCGGATTGCTTCCAGCGAAAGGGCAGAAGCCCACCCGTCTTGACGCCCTCAACCAGGATGCCATTCTTGCGTTTGAATGAATCTCCCCCGCAAAGAGGAGGCCCATCGACTACTCTCGGCTCCGGGAGCACGCCACAGCAAGTTCGAGCCAAAAAATATGGTATGCTTCTTCCATCCCTTTTTCGACGGCCGGGCATTATCCAAAGGGTAACCGGGAGCGCAGAAATGGACTGCGGCGGCGGGATGCGGGAACGCAGGCATTTCTCCCATCTGTGAATGGCATTGATGTCTCAAGACTTTTCAGAGATCGCTTCCCATCTCGCCGAGATCGGCCGGCGCTTTTACTCGTGCGGATGGGTACTGGGAACCAGCGGCAATTTCAGCGCGGTTCTCAGCCGTGAACCGCTGCGGCTGGCGATCACGCCAAGCGCTGTGGACAAAGGCCAGTTGACGGCGGGCCAAATCCTGGAGATCGGCCCGCAGGGTAATCTCGTGGGCGATCATCATGGCAAACCGTCCGACGAGAGCGTGCTCCACATCGCCGTGGTGCGGGCACGAGGTGCAGGTGCGGTCTTGCACACGCATTCGATTTGGAGCACGATCCTTTCCGATCTGCACGTCACCGAAGGCGGCCTGACGATCGAAGGCTACGAGATGTTGAAAGGACTGGCAGGCGTGAGAACGCACCAGCATCGCGAATGGGTGCCGATCGTGGAAAACGCCCAGGATATGGCTCTACTCGCTGAGCGCGTCGCCGGGACTTTGAAGGAGCATCCGAGCTCGCACGGGCTTCTGGTGCGACGACACGGGCTTTACACCTGGGGTGAAAATCTGGCGCAGGCGAAACGACATGTGGAGATCTTCGAATTTTTGTTGGAAGCAATGGGACGGACGCACTTGCGACCCCAACCCTGTTAATGGGCGGCTCCGCAGCATACTTTGAGAGGTGACGTTATGGCTCTCGTGACCATCCCCGAAGAAAAGCGAACTTTGAGCGAGAAAGGGTCCATCTCCGAATATCTCGCGACACGCGGGATCGACTACGAGCAGTGGAGGCCCGAGCATCCTGTGGAGGCCAACGCTCCCCCGGCGGAGATTCTCGCGGCATACGCCAGGGAAATCGAGAGGCTCAAGGCCCGGGGCGGCTACGTGACCGCCGACATCATCGACGTGAATCCACAGACGCCAGGCCTGGACGCCATGCTGGCCAGGTTCAATCGCGAACACTGGCACGAGGAAGACGAGGTACGTTTCATCCTGCACGGCCGCGGGCTGTTCCACATCCGGCCCAGGGAAGGTCCTGTGGTCGCGATGGAGGTGGAGGAGGGCGACCTGATTTGCGTGCCGCGGGGGACATGGCATTGGTTCCACTTGTGCGCCGATCGCCGGATACGCGCCATCCGCCTGTTTCAGGACCCCGCCGGCTGGACGCCGCACTATACAGACAGCGGCCTGGATCGAAATTTCGAACCGGTTTGTCTCGGCCCTTCGTATCTTCCACCGGACCGTCGGGCTCGCTTGTGACCTTCAGCCTCTCCGCCGCCTCGGTGCGCGGCATCCTCCTCGACATCGAAGGCAGCACCACACCCATTGCTTTTGTCCACGACGTGCTCTTCCCCTTTGCGCGGGAGCGGCTGAAGGACTGTCTGAGGCGGAACTTTTCCTCCGAGGAAGTCCGCGGGGACGTGGCGAAGCTGCGGGAAGAGCACGCGGCGGACGTGGAGCTAAGACTGGAGCCGCCTCCATGGGTCGAGGATCCTCTTGACGCGCAAAGGGATTCGATCGTCGCCTACGTCCATTGGCTGATGGACCGCGATCGCAAGTCCACGGGACTGAAGTCGCTGCAGGGAAAAATTTGGGAGGAAGGTTATCTCAGCGGCGAGTTGAAGGGTCAGGTGTTCCCGGACGTCCCGCCCGCGCTCCAGCGGTGGTGCCAAAACGGAATTGACATCCGCATCTTCTCTTCCGGCAGCGCGCTGGCGCAAAAACTCCTTTTCGCTCACACGGAGGCGGGCGACCTCACGAGATTCTTGCGCGGGTACTTTGATACCACCACGGGAGGGAAGACGGCGCTGGAAAGCTATCGCCGAATCGCGGCCCAGTTTCGGTTGCCGCCTCCGGAAATTCTCTTCGTTTCCGACACGACGGCGGAACTCGACGCGGCGAAATCTGCGGGCATGCAAGCCTTGCTGTGCGCGCGACCCGGCAATCGGCCCCAACCTCCCGGGCACGGGCACAGGACGATTCACAGTTTCAGCGAAATCATCTAATGCTTCCAGCCACTTTCATGAACCGCGGCGGCGGGCCGTACAGGATGGAGACGGCCCATGCTTCATTGCGGAGGGAGATTACTGTTCCAAATGTCCGCCTGCAGCTTCCACGACCCGTCGGTCTGCCGTTTCCAGACGACAAGGTATTTGCCGGAGTCCGCCCTGCGCTCTTGGCCTTCGGGTTGGACGGTGACGGAATACTTGCCGATTTCGCAAGCCGTGTCTCCGCTCCCCCAGACATCCACCGTCGTCAAGGCCACATCCTTCAATCCCGCCTTCATGGCCGCGCTCCAAAAGTCCTGGAGCCCCTGCCTTCCCCGAATCAGGTCACTGCTGGGTGGCAAAAGGGTCGCGTCGTCCGTGTACAGCGCCGCCACCGCGGCCGCATCCCCGCGATTGAACGCCTCCACAAATTTCGCGTTCGCCGCCTCAAGCGCCTGGCGGACCTGAGCGAGGTCCATTGCCTCGCTTGGAGGTCCGGGCCGGGCGCAGGACGCGAGGGACAAGACCAGCACGCACAAAAGGGCATGGGTTGTGAATTTCACAATACCTCCTTCCCCCAATGGGTGTTTTGAAGCTGGGATGAGACCCGTACCAGGATAACCTACCTCGGGCAGGGGTCCCGGTCAAGGAGAGCCAGATGCGCGTTTCCCGGTCACGGCAAGCCTGCTGTCGTCTCCAATTCGCGAAAGATGGCCTCAACTTCCTCGTGATTGGTCCAAGATCTAACGGATTGGAGTCAGCGCAGGATGACGAACTGCATGGGAGCCAGGTCCAGCTGGACGGAGACCGAGCCGTTATGAAGGTCGGGGTGACGTTCGACGCTGGCCTCGCCCTGGCTGCCGTACAAGTAGCGCATTTTGTCCCCTGGGCTGTGGAGGCCGCAGTCTACGATGATATGGTCCCGGCGGCGCTCCGATGTGGAGGTGTTGTAGGCGACTAGAATCTCCTCCTCTGCCAGGATGCGCGAAAAGGCAAGGGTACAGGGGTGCCCCCGCGGGAAGCCGAAATCCCATCCGTTGCCCGAAATCTCGCGAAAGTACATTCGCCCGAAGCGCAAAGCAGGGTAGTTCCGGTGGACGGCAGTGATTTTGGAGACTTCGCTGTAAATCCGGCAGTCCTTGTTGAGGAAATTCTTTTGGGGGTCGTTCAGGTCGAACATCGGCTCCCGAATGAATTCATCGCTGGGGCCTTCCCCGGCAGATCCTTGTTCAGTGCCATAGTAAATGCAGGGTGTTCCCAGGGCGCAAATAAGGTAACCTATGGCAGCAATAACCTGTTCGTCCCATGCCCCCGCGGCAAGGCGACGTTTGTAGTTTTGGCCGATCTGGTCGTGGTTGTCCACAAAGGTGACCAGATAGCGGCCCAACTCGCCCCGGTTGAGGGCCCGTTCACGAAGCGCTTCATAGCGGTTGACAAGGTTCATCGGAGGGGTGAACCCCTTGATCACTCCGGGGAGGATCCAGTAAAGCGGAAAGTCAAGAACGGAGGAGAGGCCGTAGAAGATGGTCTTGTCCCCAACTCTGCCCGGCGTGTTGGGGCCTGTATAGCGGTTAATAGCATCATCGCCCCCGACCAGTTCGCCGAAAAGGAAAAATTGCCGCTTGCCCAGGAAGCAGGCGTATTCCCTCATGGCCTGGCAGAAGCGCGCCACCGCGATCTCGCCCATGTGCTTGACCGCGTCCATGCGGTAGCCGTCAATGTCTGCCTCCCGAATCCAGTACCGATGCGCAGCGATGATGATTTCCTGCAATTCCAGCCCTGCGGGGTTTTCGTCGTTGTTAAAACCTTTGAGGGAGAAAAAGTCGCCCCACTGGGTCTCCGGAAAGGAGTCCCAGCCCCAGTCCCGAATTTGCCCCCGACGGTGGTAGTAGTCCGGGTTACGCAGTTCTACGGGCACCGGATAGTCCGGGTGTCGCCAGCCCGCAACGGGGTAGAGGCGATGGTCGTCAGAATAGTAGTAGGGGACATCGCCCTGGTAGTACCACACGTCGCCGCAATGGTTTGCCACCGCATCCAGAAAGACCCGCATCTCCCGCTTGTGGGCTTCCTCCACCAGCTCGATCAGGTCCAGTTTGGTGCCAAAGCGGGGGTCTACTGAAAGGTAGTTTCTGATGGCATAGCCGTGGTAGCTGCCCGCATTGCGGTCCGGAGCGTCGTCATTCTCGAAGATGGGGCTGAGCCAGATGGCTGTACACCCCAGGTCCCTGATGTAGTCCAAATTCCGGGTGATCCCCCGAAGGGTGCCGCCGCAGAACCTTCGCAGCTGTTCCCGGGTGCCGCGGCTCGCCGAGCGCCCGGATCCGGTCACAGCTTGCCGCTGGAGATCGTCGTGAAAGCGGTCGACCATGAGAAAATAGATGAACTCCTCGCGCCACTCACGCTCGCATGACCAGTACTTTTTGCCCGCAGTTGGCGCCAGGTCGATATCCCTCACAGATCTCGGCTCGGACATTTCTCTCCCACGGTGCCGTTGAATGACTCTTATACCGAAATTCCCACTTTTTTGGCGATACTTATGGACGTAGCAGTGGGCCGCCACGCGGATGTGAAGCTCATGGGATTGTTTCCGTTGGTCCTTCATCCCTTCTGACTTTTGATCCAAAAGAAAAGGGGCCGAGCATGGCAGCCCCTTTTTTATTTTCAACAACTTAGCTGGCTCCTCAGGTAGGACTCGAACCTACAACCCTCCGGTTAACAGCCGGATGCTCTGCCAATTGAGCTACTGAGGAGCACGAAGCGCCTGAGCCTGGACCAGCGGGCGCCCGGTGGATGCACCGAACTGCACGCCAAATGGCACGATAACAAGAAAGGCATGGCCTGTCAACGCAGCCCCGCACCTACCCTTTCGGCAACTTTAACCACCTTGCCTGGTAGGTGCGGGGCGCGGCTGAAACTCCGGCCGCATCTGCTGGAACAGAGCCAGCACCTCCTGCACCGCCCGTGGGATGTAGTCGGACTTCGGATAGATCCAGGCCACCTCCCGGTGGAGGGTCCGGCCGGCGATCCGCCCGCAGAAAAAACGGCCCTGCCGGGTCTCCCGGGCCACCGCCTGATAAGGGATGATGGTGATCCCGATGCCGGTCTCCACCATGGCCTTGATGATCTCGACGTTTTCCGTATCCATGGCAACCCGGATGGGGATCTTCTCCTGGAGAAAGAACTCGTCCAGCGCCCTCCGGGTGTTGGACCCGCGCTCGAACAGAATGAGCGGATACTGGGCCACGTCAGGCGGCTGGATGCGCCCCTTCCGCGACAACGGGTGCCGCCGGCTGGTGACCACCACCATCTCTTCCTTCAGCACCGGCACCGTGACCAGGTCGGGCTCCACGATGGGCATGGTGAGCAATCCCAGGTCCACCTGGTTGGACCGGATCTTGGCCAGGATGTCCACGGTGGGCCCGGAGGTGATTTTCAGCTCCACCCGGGGATGGAGGGCCCGGAACCGTTTGAGCAATCGGGGGAAGGTGTAAAGACAGACGGTCATCCCGCCGGCGATGCGCAGGGTCCCCCGCACTTCCTGCCGCGTACCCCCGATTTGGGTCAGCGTGTCCTGCAGGTCCCGGAAGATCCGGTTGGCCGCCGTCAGAAGCATCTCCCCCGCCGGCGTCAGCCACACGCGCTTCCCCACTCTCTGGAAGACCCGGTCCCCCAGCTCCTCTTCCAGCAGCAGGATCTGCCGGCTGACGGCCGACTGGGACACGTGGAGCTTCTGGCCAGCCGCGGTGAAACTGCCGGCCTCCACGATGGCGCGCAGAATTTCCAGTTGTCTCAGTTCCATATCGTTTCTATGCTATTTTCTGATGCATCCTATCACATCCTTTTATGCTTGGCATCATGCAAAAATGATATGGTTTCGATCACGTAATTCTATTTTGCTCATGCAGCCCGGCCGTAGTACTAAGCAGGTTACCCAAACAAGGAGGGTTGTTCATGCGGACGGAGTTTCTGGAGGGAGGGGCCGTCAAACATTACCGCACCCTGACCGTCTGCCTCCCCGAGGATGTCTGGCGCAAGATAGTGGAACTGACCCGGGACCCGGTGGAGTGGATCAAGGCCCAGATCGACCAGAAGATCTCCCGAGAGTCCGAGAAGAAAGAAGCCCGGCTGGAGACAGCGGGCGTGAAGTAGCTGGCCACGGAGACGTCTCCCGTCGTTTCTGCATTCCCCACAGGCTGGGCAGGCTGGCCCAGGTCACGCCCGCACGGCCGTTCTCACTACTGCACGACACCGTTCCCACCCTCCAGCCGGGACGGTCGTGGCTCTGGAAAGTCCCCCAAGCCAGGGCGCGTTGACGGATACCGTCCAGTCCCCGGTCCGCCAGCATTCTCTTGGTCCTCTGCGGGGTTCGGGTGAATCGCTAGATCCGGGCACACTTGACGGAATAGATGCGCGGCAGGCCGTCGGCCAGCAGGTACCAGTGGGTCCCTTCGCCGCGGCTAGCGAACACCTGTCCCGCGGTGGTACCGAAATAGATGCCGGCGGGATCGCCTGCGTCCGCCGCCATGGCCTCCCGCAGGACGTTCAGGTAGGCGCGCCTGGGAGGCAAGCCCCTGCGGAGGGCCTCCCACTGTCGCCCGCCGTTTCGGCTGCGATAGACAGCAGGCTGCCCGTCCGGCACCACCCGGAAATTGTCGCTCTCTTCCGGAATCACATAGAGGGTCTCCGGTTCGCTGGGATGCACCAGGATGGGAAAGCCGAAGCGGGAAGGGAGGCCGCGGCCGATGTCCTTCCAGTGGTCGCCCGCGTCATCGCTCCGGTACACCCCGCAGTGGTTCTGTTGGAAGAGGACGTGGGGCCGGCTGGGGTGAAAGGCCAGCTTGTGAACGCACTGGCCGACCTCCGGATACTTCTCAGGAAGGAAGTCGGCCCGAGTTCCACGGTTGCAAGGCGTCCAGCTTTGGCCGCCGTCGGTGGTGCAGAAGACACCGGCGGCGGAGATGGCCACGTAGATCTGGTTCCGATCGGTGGGATGCTGGTAGATGGTATGAAGGATCAAACCGCCGAAGCCGGGCGCCCACCGATCCCGCGTGGGATGCCGGTTGAGGCCCTTGATTTCCTGCCAGGTCTTGCCACCGTCATCGGTCCGGAACAGCGCCGCCGGGTCCACGCCCACGAACAGGGTACGAGGGAGGTCCTCCGGGCCCGGGGCGATATGCCAGATGCGCTTGATCTTCAGCCCCGCGTCCTCCTGGAATCGCAGCTCCTTGCTGAGGCGCTGCCAGCTCTTGCCCAGGTTGCGACTGCGATAGACGTCGGCGCCCCACCAGTCGGTGCTGGCGCCCGCGTACAACGTCTCGCCGTCCCGGGCATCGAGAAAGAGGTGGTTCACGCCCTGACCTTTGAAATGAGGACCATCCACGGTCCAGCGACGCCGGCCTGGATCGCTGCGAAAAAGAAATGCGCCTTTCTCCGTACCCACCATCAACAGGAATCGCTTCGCCATGGCATGAAATTATAACATCTGAGACGAGCTACGAGCGAAAGAGGGCTGGACGCAGCTCGCCAGGAGGCGGATCGCCCTCGTAGAGGACGCGCTCGAGAAAGAGCCCCGAGGGGGGCGCGGTCCAGGCGGCGGGCCCGCGCTCATTGCCGGACAAAAAATGGAGGATCTGCTGGTCCGTCAGGTTACTTCGTCCCACTTCCACCAGGGCGCCGACGATCCTGCGCACCATCTTCCAGAGAAAATGGGAGGCCCCGATCCGGTAGAGGATCAGATCACCCCACCTTTCCACCCTGGATTCATA
>JACQTF010000198.1 GCA_016210925.1 Acidobacteriota bacterium
CGGCGGGTGAGCTCGTTGAGCGCCAGTCTCCAGCTCGTGCGGGAAGAAAACACAGGCTTATGGTAAGGTGGAAGGGCCGGTCTCGAAAAGGTGGGTAATCCGTCCGCCGGGACTGCGTCGCCTTGCGTCGCCTGCATCAGCTTGACAGTGCAGGGTTTCCCAACCTAAAATTGACAGATAATTTGTTCGTCCACATCGTGCGGATCCGGGGGAAGTAGATGGTCAAGCGATTCCGCCAGTTCCTTCAAGTCAGACCCGGCGAGGGGTTCATCACGTCGCTGATGTTCCTTTACATCTTCGGCGTTTTGACCTTCTATTACATCCTCAAGCCCATGCGCTCCTCCTTCTTCCTGAAGAATTTGCCCTCCACGTCTCTGCCCTGGGCCTACATTTTGACCGCTCTGTTCGCGGGGACATTGACCACGCTGCTTTTCAAATTCAGCCGGCGCCTGTCGGTCATCGCGCTGCTCACGGCCACGAACCTGGCCATCATCGGAACCCTGTTCTACTTCCGGTGGGCCATGGGGCGCGAGATTGGGTTGCTGCCCTACGTCTGGTTCGTCTACCTGCAGATCGTCTCGGTCCTCTCCGTGGCGCAGTTCTGGCTCCTGGCGGGCTATGTTTATGACAACCGGCAGGCCAAGCGAATTTACGGCCTGCTGGGCGCAGGCGCCATTGCGGGAGCCATTGCCGGCAGCTTCTTGCCGGGCTTTCTCTCCAAACGCCTGACCACCGACCTGAAGCTACTGGTCTGTGTGGGCATTTGCGCCGTTCTGATCCTGCTCGGCCAGGTGGCCTGGCGCTATCGCCGGCCGGAGACCGACCAGACCAGGAGTGGGCGCAGGTACGAGGAGTCACGGGAACGGCTTGCCGACCTCTTGCGGCTGGTCTTCGGCTCGCCTCATCTTTTCCGGATGGCCCTGCTGGTTTTCCTGACGCTGATTGCCTCCCAAATTACCGAGTGGCAGGTCAACAACGCACTCGACACTGCGTACGCAGGCCTTTCGAAGGACGCAAGGGAGGACCAGATCGACGAGTTTTGGGGCCGGTTCTACTTTGTCACGAACATCTTGGGCATCACTTTGCAACTGGCCCTCACCGGCTTCGTGCTCCGCCGCTTTGGCATCGGAGCATCCATCCTCTTCCTTCCCGTGGCATTGTTTGGTGCTTCCCTGGGCGTGTTCCTGGCGCCAGCCCTCTGGGCCACTGCCCTTGCACTGGGCGCCAACAATGTCTTCCGGTACTCCATCAACCGGGCTGGCCTGGAGCTGGTTTACTTGCCGCTCTCCCCGGTCGTCCGCAAGAAACTCAAGCTGTTCATCGATGTCTTCATCGACCGTTTTGGCCGGCTCGTCGCAGCCCTGGTCATCCTGACCTTCACCACTTCCTATTTTCCCTTCGGCCTGCGCGGCACCGCGGTGGCCACCCTGCTGCTGACCGCCCTGTCGGTGCTGGTCTGCGTCGTGTTGCGCAAGGCCTATGTGAACGCCTTCCGTGAACAATTGGCCCGCCGGGAAGTGGATTGGACGGAGATCGCTCGCTACGTGACGGATCCCGCATCGGTTCAACTGCTGGTGGGCAGCCTGGGAAGCTCCCAGGAACGGCAAATCCTTTATTCTCTGCGGCTGCTCCAGTCGGCACGCGGCGTGGATTTCGCCGGCCAGCTCATGCCGCTCCTGCGGCATCCTTCCCCCTTCGTTCGGGAGGAGGCGGTGCGCACGCTGCCGGCATTGTCCGGGGATCATCAGGCGGATGCGGAGCGCCTGCTGGCCGACCCGTCCGAGGGGGTGCGCCTGGCGGCGGTGGATTACCTCTGTTCGTTGGTCCCTGGGGAGACAGTGGTGCGGCTCGAGTCCTTGCTGAACCATGACGACTTGAACGTCCGCCTGGCAGCGGCCTTCTGTGCGGCGGGTCACGCGGAACCCAGCTTCCGGCCCTCTTTGAATTTTGTGAGAAGTTTACTGGCCGTGGAAGGCCCCAGGGCCACGCAGGCGCGGGCGGCGGCCGCACGACTGGCCGCCCGGCTGCCCACCTCGGAGTCCGTTTCGTTGCTGAAGGAGCTCCTGCGGGACCTCCAGCCTGAGGTCGCCGGAGCGGCTGGCCGCGCTGCGGGAGCCGCCGGACACCTGGATCTCATCTTTGACGTGTTGCCGATGCTGGCGCATCGCAAATCGCGGGGCGCGGCCCGGGAGGC
The DNA here is from genome assembly GCA_016210925.1 of Acidobacteriota bacterium. GTDB lineage: Bacteria > Acidobacteriota > UBA6911 > JACQTF01 > JACQTF01 > JACQTF01. The sequence goes on from JACQTF010000198.1 coordinate 2,195, forward strand.
GCTGCTCCTGTACGGTCCCCGCGTCGTCGGCACGCTGGGCGACGCCCTGGCGGACACGGGACGTGAGCTGGCACTGCGCCGTGAAATTCCGTGGGTGTTGAGCCGGATTCCCACCCGGCGCTCGGTGGATCTGCTGGCGGACCAACTCCACGTGGAGGATCCGCTGTTGAAGTACCGGGTGGTGAAGGCGCTCAACCGTCTGTACGAGTTGAAGCCCGACTTGCCCAGGCAGCGCCCCCTCATTGCCGAACGTATCTACGCCGAGACCAAAGCGTATTACGAAGCGCTGACGCTGCTGCAAGCGGTGGCCCCGGAACCGGGCTCCGGTGGAGGAAATCTGTTGGAGCGCGCCCTCCGCGAGCGGATGGATCAGAACTTGGAGATCATCTTCCGCCTTCTCGGCCTCCGCTATCCCCAGAAGGACATCTACTTCGCCTACGCGGCCTTGAAGGGGAACCGGGCGGACCGCCGCGCCGCGGCCATCGAATTTTTGGACAACCTGCTGCACAAAAACCTGAAATCGATTATTCTCCCGTTGCTGGAGGAATCTTCCGCGGAGCGCCTGATCGATCGGGCGAACCGGCTGTTCGGCATCCAGACCAAACGGCGCGAGGAGGCGCTGCGCCTGGTCCTGGAGCAGCCGGATGTTTGGCTGAAGGTGTGCGCCCTGCACGAGGTGGGCGCCCGGCCCGTCCCGGCGCTGTCCGACATTTGCCGCCGTTTGTCCGCCGATGGCGAGCCGCTCATCCGCGAGACGGCGGAGTGGGCACTCAAACGGGGTGCCTGAGGAGCCCAGGTGCTGACCCTCATTGAGAAGGTGTTGCTGCTCCAAAACATCGAGCTCTTCTCCCACGTGACACTGGAACAGCTTTCCTTTCTGGCCGCCATCGCTCAGGAGCTCTTGATCGAACCCGCCCGGGAGCTCTATCGGGAGAACGACGCGCCGGATGGACTGTACGTCGTCATCTCAGGAGCTGTCAGCATGCGGCGGGGACAGGAGGAGATTGATCGGATCGGACCCAACGGCTCCTTCGGCGTCTGGGCCCTCTTTGATGACGAGCCCCGGCTGACCACCGCCGAGACCCTGGAAGAGTCCCGTCTGCTCTTCGTGCCGCGGGAGGACTTCTACGACGTCCTGTCCGACCACGTGGACATCGTCCAGGGATTGTTCAAGCACCTGGTCCAGCGTTTGCGCCGGCTGGCCACTGTGATAGATGTATGACCATGGCTCCTCGCATTCTGGTCGTGGATGACGACGAGGCCGCCCGCTATTCGATCCAGAGGGCCCTGGAGACGGAGGGGTATGAGGTGGCGGTCTCGTCCAGGGCGCGGCGGGCCCTGGACGTCCAGCAGACCTACGATCCGGACGTCATCGTGAGCGACGTCAACATGCCCGAAATGGACGGCATCGCCTTCCTTCGTGAGCTGAGCACGCGGCCCATGCCTCCCCCCGTCATCATGATCACCGCTTACAGCACGCTGGAAATAGCCGTGCGGAGCCTGCGGGAGGGCGCCTTTGACTACCTCACCAAGCCCTTCGACGTCGAGCAGCTGCGCCACGCCGTCCGCCGGGCGGTGGAGAGGCGGCAGCTCAAGCTGGAGAACCTGCGCTACCAACGCGAGTTGGAGGACAAGAACCGCCGGCTCCAGGAAGCCGAGGAGATGCTTCGGAAGCACGCGATCGACTTGGAGGAGCGCGTCAAACG
>JACQTF010000199.1 GCA_016210925.1 Acidobacteriota bacterium
CTGATCACCGACGTGGCGGAAGAGTTCCAGGGGGTCGTCATCGCCGAGCTCGGGACCCGCCGCGCGACGATGACAAAGATGGTGAACCACGGAAGCGGCCGGGTGCGCCTCGAGTTCCGAATCCCGACACGGGGCTTGATCGGCTTCCGCTCGCGGTTTCTCACGGATACCCGCGGCACTGGGATCATGAATCACTTGTTCGAGGGCTGGGAGCCGTGGCACGGCCCAATTCCCGGCCGCCCGACGGGCGCCCTCGTAGCGGACCGGCCGGGCCGGGCGACGGCTTACGCGATGTTCAGCCTGCAGGAGCGGGGCGAAATCTTCATCGAGCCTGGGACCGTGGTTTACGAGGGGATGGTCATCGGCGAGAATGCCCGCGCGAACGACCTGGACGTCAACGTCACAAAAGAGAAGAAACAGACCAATATGCGGGCCTCGACGGCCGACGAGGCCATCCGGCTGGTTCCGCCCAGAAAGCTCAATCTCGAACAGGCCATCGAGTTCATCACCGACGACGAGCTCGTGGAGGTCACACCCGCGAGCATCCGGCTGCGCAAGAAAGTCCTCCGCGCCAACCAGCGCCCGAAGCGTTCCACCGACTGGGGTCGGTAGGCCGCCCCGAGCAGCCGTGAGCAGTCGCGCGCAACCAGCCACGCTGCGACCGTGTCCAACCACGATCCTCACGCTGGGGCTGCTCCTCTGGGTGGAGCCACCCGTCCCGTGGTCGGCCCACAAGGAACAACGGCGCGTCCGTTTCCCGGCTCAACAGGAAAAAGAACACGGAGAGACCGATACCGACCCTGGTCGCTCCACGAAACGCCGGCGGTTGTCTTCTTTCCTGGTGTCTGTTACATTGCCGGGCTTAGGTCTCTTCGGGAGGAAAGGTATGGGAAAGACAGCCCTGGCCCTGGCCGTGGCTTCGTGCCTGGCGAGCTACGCCGGAGGTGCGTCGCGCGCGCCGGTGCGAGCGCAACACGGCATGGTGGCTTCCACCAGCGAGATCGCGTCCCAGGTGGGAGTGGACATCCTCAAACGGGGAGGCAACGCGGTGGACGCCGCCGTGGCGGTGGCCTTCGCCCTGGTTGTCACCTATCCGTCCGCGGGGAATCTGGGCGGGGGCGGGTTCATGCTCATCCACCGGTCGGCCACCGGCGAAGAGATCACCATCGACTACCGGGAGCGGGCGCCAGGCCGGGCTCATCGGGATATGTACGTGGATGGAGAAGGCAGAGTGGCCCCCGAGAAGTCTACGGTAGGACATCTGGCCGTCGCGGTCCCGGGGACCCCCGCAGGTCTGGCCATGGCCCTGGAGAAATACGGCACCCTCAAGCTGGAGGAGGCCCTGCAACCTGCCATCGAACTGGCGGAGAAAGGGTTTCCGGTCAGCACTTTTCTGAGCGATTCGTTGAAGCGCAACGAATCGCGTCTGGGTCGTTTTCCCGAGAGCCGCCGGATCTTTTTGCGGGGCGGGAAGCCGTACGAACCTGGGGAGCTCCTGGTCCAGAAGGAGCTGGCCGAGACCCTGAAAAAGATCGCCCGTGGAGGGCCGAAGGCGTTCTACGAAGGGAAGATTGCCCGCCTCATTGTCAACGAGATGAAGTCCCACGGAGGGTGGATCGCTTTGGAGGATTTGAAGGATTACCGGCCTGTGCTGAGGCCGCCGGTGCGGGGCACCTACCGCGGCTACGAAGTGGTGTCCATGGGACCACCCAGCTCGGGGGGGATCGTGCTGCTGCAGATGCTCAACCAGGTGGAGCCGTTTCCCCTGAAGGAGCTGGGCCCTCACTCTTCAAAAACGCTTCACCTGCTCGCCGAGGCCATGCGCCGCGCCTTTGCCGACCGGGCCCGGTACCTGGGCGACGCAGATTACGTGAAGGTCCCCGTCAAGGGCTTGATCTCCAAGCCGTACGCCCGAAAGATGCGCGAGACCTTCAACGGCGAGTACGCTTCTTCCAGCCTCGAGGTCGGGCCCGGTGACCCCTTCCCGTATGAGAGCGAGGAGACCACTCACTTCTCGGTGGTGGATAAGGACGGCAACGCCGTGGCCAACACCTACACCCTGAACGACAGTTATGGCTCGGGGGTCACCGTCCGGGGAGCGGGATTTTTGCTCAACAATGAGATGGACGATTTTACGTCGGCCCCCGGCGTCCCCAACATGTATGGCTTGATCCAGGGCGAGGCCAACTCCATCCAGGGGGGAAAACGTCCACTCAGCGCCATGACCCCCACTTTTCTGAAGAAAGACGGCAAGGTTCTCCTGATCGTCGGTAGCCCGGGCGGGCCCACCATCATCAACACCGTCTTTCAAATCATCCTCAACGTGGTGAACCACGGCATGAGCATCCAGGAAGCCGTTGACGCCCCCCGGATCCACCACCAGTGGCTTCCCGACGTCCTCCAGGTGGAGCCGAGGTCGTTGGTGAAAGACGTAGAGCTGGCGCTGCGCTCCAGGGGTCACCAGATCCGAGAGCGGGGATTCATGGGCGATGCGCAGGGGATCTGGATCGACTGGGCCACCGGCATCCGTTACGGTGGCTCTGATCCACGGCAGGACGGCCGCCCCATCGGGTACTGATCGGAAGACTGGCCCCGCACCTACTAGACAAATTGCTTAAAAGCTGCGGAGAAGGACCGGTAGGTGCGGGGCTGGAAGGCTGGAAGGCTGGAAGACTGGAAGACTGGAAGATTGGCTGAACGTCTATTGATTGGGTTCAGGGTGCTGGTTATGATCTTGGTGGGAGGATCTGAACCATGGCGATCGAACAAGCATTTCTCGATCAGGCGAGAGAGCTTCTGCTGAAAGATTTTTTCCCAAAGATCGAAAAGTCCGTGGATCACCTATCGGAGGAGGATCTCTGGTGGCGGGCGCACGAGACAGACAATGCCGTGGGGAACTTGTTGCTGCACCTGGCCGGCAACGTCCGGCAGTGGATCGTCTCGGGAATTGGCGCCGCTCCCGACCGGCGGGAGCGGAAAAAAGAATTCAGCCAGCGGGAACCCTTGACCAAAGGGCAGCTGTTGTCGAGATTGCGGGAGACGTTGGCCGAGGCGGATCAGGTGCTTGCATCCATGGATCACGCTCAGATCCTCACACCCCGCTTTATCCAGTTCACGGAACGCACGAGGCTGCAGGCGGTTTTCCACGTGGTGGAACATTTCGCCTACCACACCGGCCAGATCTGTTACATCACCAAGCTCCGAACAGGAAGGGATCTGGGGTTCTACAAAGAGCTTGAAAAAACTGGAAAGCCGGAAGATGGGAAGGCTGGAAGGCTGGAAGACTGAAAACGCATGTAGAACCCAAAATTCCAGTCTTCCGTATTTTTCATGCCTTTTACAGTAAAAGCGCTCCTTCTTTTCGTGGCTGGTGGGATCGCCGGGATGATCAACTCCGTGGCGGGCGGCGGAACGCTGGTCAGCTTCCCTGCTCTGGTCTTTTCCGGAGCGCCGGCCATCGAAGCGAATGCGACGAACACCGTAGCGCTCCTGCCCGGCTTGATTGGTGCATTTTGGGGTTACCGTCGCGAGTTTGCCTCGCAAAGGGCCTGGGCGTGGCGTTTCGGCCCTCCCAGCTTCCTGGGGGGGTTGTTGGGTGCGATCCTCCTGCTCCGCACCGGCGAGGCGAGCTTCAGGGCCCTCATCCCCTACCTGATCCTGTTTGCCGCGATCCTCTTCACCTTTCAGCCCGCTGTTTCGCGCTGGCTGCGGATCGAGGGAAACGCCCTGGGGCGGTCGCGCTACGGATTCGGGGCGGCCCTCCTGTTTCAGTTTTGCGTGGGCATTTATGGCGGCTACTTCGGAGCTGGAATGGGCATCCTGATGCTGGCGGCGCTGGCCGTTCTTGGCCAGAGCGATATCCACGCGATGAATTCGCTGAGGGTGGTGCTGGGGCTTCTCATCAATGGCGTTGCGGCCATTTACTTCGTGGCCAGCGGCAGTATCCTGTGGATGGATGCTCTGTTGATGGCGGGAGGCGCCCTGGTGGGCGGTTACGGAGGAGCGGAGTTGGCGCGCAAGCTGGGAGCTCGCGTCGTGCGTGCGTTCGTTTCCGCGGCGGGGTTCGCGATCGGGATCTACTTCCTGTACCAGTGAGCCGCGCCGCTAGCCTTCGCGCTCCTGTCGGCGCCGGGGCACCTTCAGAAAATTCCAGGCCGTCTCCAGGATGGATTCCAGGGTGGAATGGCGGGGCACCCAGTCCAAGTCCCGTTCCGCTCGAGTGGGGTCCGCCACCAGGTCGGACGGGTCCCCGGGGCGGCGGAGGCCGCTCCGGCAGGGAATCTCGCGGCCCGTGATCTTCTGCGCGGCCCGGATCACCTCCTTCACGCTGTACCCCTTTCCCGTCCCCAGATTGAAGATTCCAGTCTGGCCCGTCCGCTGCAGCCGCTGCAGCGCCAGGAGGTGGGCTTCTGCCAGGTCCACGACATGGACGTAATCGCGAATGCAGGTGCCGTCGGCCGTGGGATAATCCTCGCCGTGGATCTCGACGAACGGCCGGATCCCCGCCGCCACCTGCAGGACCCGAGGGATCAGGTGCGGCTCCGGGTCGTGGAGCTCGCCCAGGCGGCCCGAGGGATGTGCGCCGGCCGCGTTGAAGTACCGCAACGAGACGAAGCGAATCCGGTCGGCCCGGTCGTACCATTCCAGGATCCGCTCGATCATGCGCTTGCTCTCGCCGTAGGGGTTCGTCGGCGCCACCGGATGCGTTTCCGGAATGGGGACCTGCTGGGGATGGCCATAGACCGAACAGGTGGACGACAGCACGAAGTGGGGAATGCGAAATTCCAACATGGCCCGCAGGAGGTTCAGAGCCTGGGTCAGGTTGTCGAAGAAATATTTCGGCGGATCGTCCATGGACTCGCCCACATAACAGTGTGATGCAAAGTGGAGGACGGACTGGAACGGGTACTTTTGCAAGGCCCCGCGGATGGACTCCAGCTCCCGGAGGTCTCCCTGGATCCAATCGTCGTTCAGCAGAAGCGCCCGGTGTCCCGTGGAAAAATTGTCGAAGACGACCGGGCGGTAGCCGCGTCTCAGGAGCAGCTCCACCGTGTGGCTGCCGATGTAACCTGCTCCCCCTGTGACCAGAACGTACGGGTCGTGGGGCATGATTGCCATTATCCCATCAGACCTCGATGGCTGGAAGGTTGGAAGATTGGACGATTGGAAGGACGGGCCTCAACATTCCAGTCTTCCAGTCTTTTCCAGGGATGCCTTGCCGAGTACAATAGGGGTATGAACCCTGCGTTATTTCGCAGAAAACAGAGCTGGCTGAGCGAGCCATTCTATCCTGCCTACCTGGCCCTGTACGAATCGGGGGAATTGGATCGACGGGTGGAGCGCGGGCTGCGGCAGTTGGAGAGCTGCACGGTCTGCCCTCGGGATTGCCGGGTGAACCGGCTGCGGGACGAGAAGGCGGTATGTCACACCGGGCGTTACGCGGTCGTAGGGAGCTATTTTGATCACCACGGCGAAGAGGACTGCATCCGGGGCTGGAACGGGTCGGGGACGATCTTCTTCTCCCACTGCAACCTTAAGTGCGTCTTCTGCCAGAACTATGACATCAGCCAGCAAGGAGCAGGGGAGGAAACCCGACCCGAGCGCCTGGCGGCCATGATGCTGGAGTTACAGGAGGGGGGCTGCCACAACATCAACCTGGTCACGCCGGAGCACGTGGTGCCCCAGATCGTGGAGGCCTTACCCCTCGCTGTGGAAGGCGGCTTGCGGCTGCCCATCGTGTACAATACCAGCGGTTACGATTCCCTGGAGAGCCTGGCCCTCCTGGATGGGATCGTGGATATCTACATGCCGGACTTCAAATACTGGGACGCCGGTGTGGCTCAGCGTCTCTCCAAGGCAAAGAATTATCCGGACGCCGTCCGGGCTGCCCTCCGGGAAATGCACCGGCAGGTGGGCGACCTGGTAGTGGGGGAGGACGGGTTGGCTCGCCGCGGGCTCCTGGTTCGTCACCTGGTAATGCCCAATCGGCTGGCGGGCACACGGGAGGTCATGAGATTCCTGGTGAACGAGATCTCTCCGGGAACCTTCGTCAACCTCATGTCTCAGTACCGTCCGGCGGGGAAGGTGGGCAAACCCGGGGCGCCCGGGCAGGTCCTCTATCCCGAGATTAACCGGCGGATCACCACGTGGGAATTTCAAGAGGCGCTCCGCATCGCCCGCGAGGAAGGCGTGACGCGGCTCGACCAAGGCTAGTGCCATTCCAACTCTGATGCCCACAAAGCGAACCGTTTTGCTGCTGGCTCTGGCAGGCCGGTTGACTCTGGCCAACGGGTACGGTTCCTCCGGGGACGCCTCCGTTGAGAGCAACCGTGATCAGGAGTCGGGAAAAGCCTCGGACTCCAAGACCGGATCAGCGACCCGCAAATTGCTGGGTCGTTCGACCCCCTTGAGGAACGAAAATCGGCACGTGAGTGCCTACGATAACCAGGTTTCCACAGAACGCCTGGAACGGGAGGGCATGTCTCCCAATCTGCTGGATCAGCCCAGCCCGACTCCCGGGGGCTTTGGCGCGGAGCTTTCGCGGCCTGTCTTTCTGGGCGCTACGGAAGATGCCTCGGACCAGCCGCGCGGGGCTGAGTTGTTCTGGACGCATCAGAACAGTGTGTTCAACGCTCGGAACTTCTTCCAGGTGGGGGAAGTCCAGCCAGCCCGGTTCAACCAGTATGGCACCCGTTTGAGCAGCTTCAGCGCCGGCCCTTTCCTCCTGTCCGGCGATTGGGAGCAATTGAAATCGAGGGGAACCGTCAACGGCAATGTGCTGGTCCCGCTTCCGGAAGAACGCATCCCCCGATCCGGCGATCCTCTCACCGATGCAAAAATTCGACGCTTCCTGGCTGCGTTTCCGAACTTGCCTCCCAACCTTCCGGACGTCAGTCCCCGGTCGCTCAATACCAACTCCGCCCAGGATGTGGACGATACGAAGTGGAGCTTGTGGGTTTCGCCCTCACGGAGAAAGGCTCTCTCTTACAACGCCCGCTACACTTTTTCCCAGACCGACATCGATGCCTTCGAATTGGTGGCAGGACAGAACCCGGATACCAGGCTGCGGAGCCAGCAATTTCGTGGTTCGCTGCTCCACGAGCGCGGCGCTGCCGATCTGCTGAGCCAGTCGTTCACTTTTCAGCGGCAGCGAACCTTCCTACTCCCCACCGAGAGTGCCGTGGGACCTCAGGTGGGCTTCTCAAAAGAGTTGACCACGCTCGGCCCACAATCGATCTTTCCAATCCGGCGCTTCCGGAACGGTTTCAGCTACGAGATCGGCCTTTCCAAGAAGCTGCGGCTCCATGATCTGCAGTGGGGAGGCGAACTGAGCCGGGCGCAGATCAATGACTTCATGGAGATCGTGGGCCGGGGCAGATTTACTTTCAGCGCGAACTTCGGCCGCAGCGCCGTGGACAATTTCCTCCATGGAACTCCCACGGCCTACCGGGTCAGCCTGGGGGATTTGTATCGGGGCTTTCGGGAATGGAGCGGAAGCGCCTACGGGCTCGACCGCATTCGGTTGCGCCCTGATCTGACCTTGTCCTTGGGGGTGCGGTGGGAGTTTTTCTCCCAGCCAGCCGAGGTAAACCGGCGCACGCGACTTCCGTTTGATGGAGATTTCAACAACATTGCTCCGCGACTAGGACTTGCCTTTCGGCAAGGCCCCTGGGTGCTTCGGGCCGGTTACGGGATCAGTTACGGGACCATCTATTACGGACTCTACCAACAAGCCCGTGCCAATCCCCCGGAAATCCAAATCATCGAGGTGGACAAACCGAACTTTCTGGACCCCTTCTCCTCGGTGCCTCTTCAAGAACTTGCATCAGGGCGTAGCGCAGTGAAACGTCTGCATCCGGGGCTGACCAGTCCTTACAGCCATCAATACAGCCTCTCCTGGGAGACAGCCTTGCCCGGTGGTTTGAGCGCGAAGGCAGGATATGTGGGTTCGCGGACCCTGAAATTATTTTTCGCTCACTACGGCAATCGAGGGCAACCGGTTCCGGGGATCCCCACCACGACCAAAACCATCAACGATCGCCGGCCGGATCCTCAGCACTTCGATGTCAAGGAGACCAGCAATAGTGGCGTTGCCTATCTGGATGCCCTGAACCTGAGCGTCCAGCGCACCGGGGGAAATCTGGCCTTTCGGGCCAGCTACAGCTTTGGGAAGGTGCTGGATACCGGCACGACCTTCCTCACGACGGGGTTTGGAGAAGCAGATGGAGTCCGGTCGCAAACCGAGTTTGGGATCCACCAGGACCTGAAAGGACCTTCCGACTTTGACACGCGACATGGATTCGAGCTGGTTTATTTTTGCCAGCTCCCCACCTTCTCATCAGGCTCTCCGTGGCGCCGCTTTTTCTCGGGCTGGGCAGTCCTGGGCTCCGTGCTGTTCAAGTCAGGGACGCCTTTTACCATTTTCACGGGCTCGGATGCCCCCGGGTTTGGCAATGTGGACGGCGAGGCCGGAGATCGCCCCCATTTGCTGGACCCCAGCTTGCTCGGGAAAAGCGTGGACCACCCCGATCGGGCTGCTTCTATCCTGAGGTCTCAGGCCTTCGATCCGAGACTGTCCCCCGGGACAGGCGGAACCCTGGGAAGGAATACCTTTCGCAAGGATGGCACCAATAACTTCAACCTGGGGCTGGTGCGAAGAGTCCCGCTCCCCTCCTTCAACAACGCTTCTCTACAATTCCGAGGGGAGATCTTTAATTTGCTCAATCATGCCCAGTTTGATTCTCCGGGCCAGAGTCTCTCCAATCTCGATTTCGGGTTGATCACCAACACCCTGAACAACGGGAGAGTCATTCAGCTTTCGCTCCGCCTCGCTTTCTAAAGACTGGAAGGTTGGAAGACTGGGAAGATTGGAAACCCGTATTTGCCAGCCTTCCAATCTTCCAACCTTCCAGTTTCCGTTCTTACCTTCCAGCCTTCCAGCCTTAAGCCTTGAAGGTTCTGGTTTTGCTGAGCATCTCCTTGGCCTTGCTGACGGTCACCCTTTCAGCTTCCTCCTTCGTTGCGCCTTCCCCGCGGGCCAGGTTGGCGCCGGGCTGCACGTTATCCACCGTGCACAGGTACTTGTCGCCCAGCTTGTAACTGATGATGTTAATTTTCCACGGTCCCACCTGCTCCTGACGTTGGGAATAGTTTTCCGGTTTCATGCTTGAGCGGCTCCTTTTGCCTCGACGGCGCCTCGTTCGACCGCGGCGCCCACCAGGTTGCCCCACTCGGTCCAACTTCCGTCGTAGTTGCGGACGTCTTTGTAACCCAGGAGGTTCTTGAGCACGAACCAGGTATGGCTGGATCGCTCGCCGATTCGGCAATAGGCAATCACGGGCTTTTGGCCGGTGATGCCGGCGCCTTCGTAAAGCTGCTTCAGCTCCTCATACGATTTGAAGGTGCCGTCGTCGTTGCAGGCCCGCGACCAGGTGATGCTCTTTGCGCCCGGGATGTGCCCTCCGCGCTGGCAGGTCTCCGGCAAGCCCGGAGGTGCCAGGATCTCCCCGGTGAATTCCTGGGGGCTGCGGACGTCTACCAGCTCCACCGCTCGTCGCTCCACGGCTTGCTGTACATCTTTGAGGAAAGCCCGAAGGGAAAAATCGGGACTCTTGGCCTTGTAGCTCTTCCGCGGCGGCGTGGAGATCTCCTTGCCCAACTCCCGGCCCTCTGCGATCCACTTCTTCCGCCCGCCGTTCATGATCACTGCGTCCTGGTGCCCGTAGATGTTGAGCTGCCATCGGGCCCAGGCGGCGAACCAGTTGTTGTTGTCGCCATACAGGACCACCTGGGTCCGGTCGTCAATTCCGGACTCGCCCAGCAACCGCTCCAGTTGCTCCAGGGGAACGATGTCGCGCCGAACGGTGTCGCAC
>JACQTF010000202.1 GCA_016210925.1 Acidobacteriota bacterium
AAATCGTCAAGCTGGGCCTGAGAACAGCCCCGGAGCCCGCGTTGTCCTGTTCCATACGCTCGCCCTGTCGGGATGGGTATCCGCCCCCGTGCCCTTCATTTTGCACGGAATGCCGCGGCGATTCAACCGAGATCGTGAGCGCGGCTGAAGAATATGTCTTGTGGATGCCGGCGCCGCCGTGACAGCATACGGTTCTCTCATGTCATGATCCTTCTGGTGCTGGCCTGGATCATCGCCCTCGGCGACCCCGCGGCAGACTGGCGTCGTCTGGAATCGGCCTACGCGGGTCTGAAGTCGGCGCGCGCCGAAGGCCGAATCGCCTTCCCGAAGCAACCGACCTGGAACTTTGTGCTCTTCATGAACCAACGAAACCAGTATCGCATGGAGATCGACGGGGGACGCAGGGTGTGGCTCTCGGACGGGATGCTGGCCTGGCACCTGGAAAATCGGTCGATTCGAAATCTATCCGTCCGGGAGACGCTCAACCGTCCGCTGGAGTTTTTGCCGGCCCTTGGAATCCTGTCGCCCCTGTGGAAAGACCAGCTCCAAGTGGTGTCGTTGGAAAAGTCCATCCTACGCGATGGCATCGCGGATGTTTACCAGCTTCGCCTTCGGGATCCACGCGCACTCCACGGAGAAGCCCATTTGGACCGCGTCTACGACGTCTTCGTGCACCCGGCCACCGTCCGCGTGCTGAAGGTCGGCTCGCGGAGCGAATCCCCCGAAGGAAGGCCCGTCTATCGGGATGCGATCTACGAGGACTATCGGTGGGTCGGCTCTTTCCTTTTCCCGTTTCGCCTGCGGCTTCGGGAGGACTTCCAAACACTGTGGGAACTGCAGGTCGAGAGATGGGAAATCAACCCTCCCCTCCCGCGCAGCGCCTTTCGCCTCGACCCGGGCAGCCGGCGTGGCCCTTGAAGATCGCGCGATTGACACCATAGTGCTTTGGTGTTACTCTTGGCCTGCGAGGCAAAAATAACATGGCCAAGAAAAAGAGCCCTGCACGGCTCAGCATCTACCTCCATGATCCCGCGGTCCGCCGACAGGCTAAGATCACCGCAGCCAAGCAGGATCTTTCCGTGTCCGAATACTGCCTTCGAGCCATCATCGCGCAACTGACCGAGGACGGAGAGAGACCCGTTGCAGAAGGGCGGGCCACTCCCCTTGAAGCCGCCGTCGAGACAGCACGCCGGTTTCAGGCTGAGACCTTTAGGGGTCGGGTTTTCTCCGTCAGTTCCGCCTATCTGATCAGGGAGGCCAGAAAAAGCAGAGGCCTCCGATGAGCGACAGGGTCGTCATCGATGCCAGCCTGGCCACGCTGTGGGCGTTACCCGAACCTTACACCGAGCAGGCCCTCTCCCTGGCGGACCAGTGGGCTCAAGATGGCACCCGCCTTCTGGCGCCCTGTTTGATTCTTGCCGAAGCCAACAATGCCCTCTACAAGCGGATCGTCCGGGGCGAGATGGCCCTGACCACCGCCCAAGCGGCCCTGGATGTGATCTTGGGATTCGCCTTTGAGATTCATGAGGAGCCAGGGCTCCAGGCTCGGGCAATGGACTTGGCCCATCAACTCAGGCGACCCAACACCTACGACTGCCAGTATCTCGCCCTCGCCGAACATTACGGCTGCGAACTCTGGACGGGCGACCGGCGGTTGTATAACGCCGTGAAGCGGACGATCGGTTGGGTGAAATGGATCGGCGATTACTCCCCACCCGCTTAAGTCCTCGCTTCGAAAAACTTCAAAACGTTCAACGAAGACCACAGGGAAAACAACAGCCCCGTCTTGGCCACCTTGGCCACCTTGGAGGCGGACTTGACGAGGCGCTCTCGTGCTGCTATCATGCTGCTATCAGAGCCGGGAGGTATTGGCCATGGCGGTGAAACGAGTGACCGTTCGCGTCTCGCGCGAACTCCACAGGCGGATCACCCAAGCCGCAGCAAAACGTCACGTCTCCCTCAATCAGTTCGTCACCGAGGCCCTCGACGCATCCGCGGGTCAACACGAATCCTCGCCTCTCAGCCCCGATAAGCTTCGGGAATTGAGCGCCTTGCTCGCCCCAGCGGCCGAGGCGAAAGGTCTGAGCGAGGAAGAGCTGCTGCGGCACCTGCGCGAGGTCCGCCAGCGCATCTGGAAGGAACGTTATCAAGAAGCCGTCCGAGCCGTCAGCCACCGAGCCCGGTAAGACGCTGCGGGTCTTCCCGGATACCGGCGCCCTGCTGGCCATGCTCCTCTTCCCGCGGGACAGGGGCGGACATCAGACCCTGGCGGGCGAAGTTGTCGAGCTCTACCAAGCAGGCAGGTTCGAACTAATCATCAGTCGAGCGGTAGTGGACGAGCTGGAGGAGATCATCGACCGGGACTTCGCCGCCGAGCGCTCCCGGGCAATGGATCTCCTCAGAGTTCCGGCTGGCCAGTGGACCCGGTGGCCAACGCCGGGGGAGATCGCCGGGGCCCTCCCTTTCGCCTTGGATGCGGGAGACGCGCCCATCTTTGCAGCGGCTGCGGTCGCGCAGCCCGACGTCGTGCTCTCCAACGACTTTCGGGCTTTCCACTCCCCGTTGGCCAAGACCTTTTGGAAGCAAAACAATATCACCGTCGAGAGCCTCTATGGATTGCTTTGCGTTTTCAACCGAAGGCGACGAAAGCCGAATAGCGTGTGAGCGTCTGCGCATTTCCCGGGCCACTCTGTATAAGCTCGCCATTGTGAAGCTGACCTTTGTGTCGGCCGACGAAGGGCTTTTGACGGTCACGAAGAGACTCGGCGTTCCTACCGAGAATCCGAACCTTTAGCCGGTTCGGACGCCAGCGGTCAGGCGCGTTCCAGGAAGGACTTCAGCGCGGTCAGGAACTGGTCGTTTTCTGCAGGGGTTCCGACGGAAGCGCGCAGGGCGCGCGCCAGCAGGTGGTGCCGGGAGACGTCCCGCACCAGCACTCCCCGGGAGAGAAGGCCCTGGTACACTGTCGCGGGCGGGTGCACGGTCTCAAAAAGAAGGAAGTTGGCATAGGAAGGATACACGGTCACGCCCGGGATCCGCTTCAGGGCACTGGACACCCGCTCCCGCTCCGACACGATATCCCGGACCCGGCGCTCCAAGAGTTCCGGTCGCTCCAGCACCACGTCCGCTGCAGCAAGGCAAAACAGGTTCAGGTTGAAAGGCAGCTTTGTCTTGGCCATCTCGGCCACCAGGGCCGGGTGGCCCAGGCAGTAACCGATTCTCATTCCGGCCATGGACATGGCCTTGGAGAAGGTCCGGAATATGACCAGGTTCTCGAAGCGAGGCAGCAGAGAGGTGCCCGACATGCCCGCGAACTCAAAGTAGGCTTCGTCCAGGACGACGATTCCCGGGCAACCGCGGACGACTTGCTCCAGGGCGTCCGGCGCGAGGATTCCTCCCGTGGGATTGTTGGGAGAGCACACCACGACCAGCGCTCCGTCCCGCTCTACGGCCGTCTTCAAGATGGCTTCCCCGTCGTAACTCAGGTCGGAGCGCAGCGGGACAGGGAGCACGTCGCCCCCCAAAACTTCCACCAGCAGCCGATAGAGGAGAAACGTGGGCTCGGGGATGACGACCCGGACTCCCCGTTCCACGACGGCCAAGAGCAAAGCCAGGATCAGTTCGTTCGACCCATTCCCCAGGAGGATACCGTCGGGCTTCCAGCCGGCCAGCCGGGCGAGCTTCTCGTGTAAACGGGCGGGGATCAGCTCCGGATAGCGAGACCACTGGCGGTCCCGCACGCGGTCCCAGATCTGCTGCTTGACCTCGAGAGGCAGGTCGTACGGGCTCTCATTTTGGTCGATCTTGACCTGAGCGTGGGGCCGGTCGAGGGAATAGCCGGAGGACCTGCGGACCTCCGGGCGGATGCGGTCCAGGTAGGTGCCCACTAGTGCCGTTCCAACCACCGCGCGCCAGGAGTGGTTGCCTCCTCGTCTCTGATCTGTGGCAAGCTCAGCTCCCGTTCGGCCGTCGGGATCGAGGATGGAGGATGGAGGGTGGCGTAACGCGTTTTCTATCCTCGATCATCGGTCCTCAATAATCGGGGTTCCTTCAAAGCGGATGCGAACGGCATTGGCGTGGCCATCCAGGCCTTCGGAGAGGGCCATGGTCTCGATGGCCTGCCGGGCCTGCTCCAGTCGCTCGCGGCTGTACTTGATGATGCTGGTGCGTTTCAGAAAGTCATAGACGCCCAGGGGAGAGGCAAACCGGGCGGTCCCTGTCGTGGGAAGCACGTGGTTGGGACCGGCGAAATAATCTCCCACCGGTTCCGGCGAAAACTCGCCATGAAAGATGGCCCCGGCACACCGGATCATCCGGGCAAACGATTCGGGCTGATCGCACATCACCTCCACGTGTTCCGGTGCCAGGTCGTTGATCAAGGCGATTCCCTGGTACAGGTCTTCGACGACGATGATGGCGCCGAAATTCTTGAGGGCCCTGCGGGCAATGGCCCGGCGAGACAGGCGCTCCAATTGGAGCTCGACCTCCCTGGCCACGGCCACGGCGTGCGTCTTGGAGTTGGTGATGCAAATGGCGGCCGCCATGGCATCGTGTTCTGCCTGGGAGAGCATGTCCGCGGCCACGAAACGGGGATTGGCATTCAGATCTGCCAGGATGATCACCTCACTGGGCCCTGCCGTCAAATCCACGGCCACGTCCCCGTACACCAGGCGCTTCGCGGTGGCCACGTAAATGTTGCCCGGGCCGAAGATCTTGTGCACTCTCGGAATCGTCTCGGTGCCGTAGGCCATGGCCGCAATGGCCTGCGCTCCCCCCACCAGGTACACATCTCGCAGGTTCAACTCCCACAAGGCCGCGGCCACTGCGGGCGACTGCTCAAACGCCTTCGGGGGGGTACAGACCACGATGTGCTCCACCCCCGCCACCTTCGCCGGGATGGCATTCATGAGGACGGTGGAGGGGTACGCCGCGGTCCCGCCGGGAACGTACAACCCCACCACGCCCAGGGGCGTAATGCGTTGCCCTAGAACCACATCGCCCTGTTCCATCTCCCAGGATTTCTCCAACTGGTTCTTGTGGAACGCGGCAATGTTGAAGATGGCAGCTTTCAGGGCAGCCACAAGAGAGGGGTCTGCTTGTCGCGCCAGGCCACGAAGCTTCTCTTCGCTGACGCGAATGCGGCTGGGACGCAACTTGACGCCGTCCAGTTTTTCGGTCCACTCCACCACCGCCCGGTCGCCCTGCCGCCGGACCTGGCGAATGATCCGGCGGACCTTCTCCTCCACCGAGGGGAGAATCCGGAGGGACCGCGACTGGTATTTTTCCGCCCACTTTTTCCAGTCGCTCTTCTTGGAATCGAAGATCCTAACCAGGCTCATGGCGCCGGATTCCCTGTCGGTCGATGTCCAACAACCGGGGCTGAGAACGGACCCCGTGTTCGGCGAAGAGCTGCTGGATGCGCTGCCCTATTTCCTGGTGTCGGTCTGTCGCCAGCGCCAGGACCGAAGGCCCGGCGCCACTCAGCGCCACACCCAGCAACCCGTCCCCGAGCGGAAGGGCCAGAATGCTGTCCAGACCCGGGATCAAGCGCGCCCGGTAGGGTTGATGGAGGCGATCCTTCATGGTGAAGCCCAGCCATGATAGTTCATTCTTCGCCGCCGAAGCAACGAGGAGCGCGGCGCGCTGGAGGTTAAAGACCGCGTCTTCCCTGGACACCAGGGCCGGCAGCACGGATCGGGCCACGTGGGTGTCCAGCTCGAAATCAGGGACCACGACCACGGCTCGCACCGCCGCAGACAGCTCCACCTTCGCCCAATATACGGTCTCTCCCTCTACCGCGCTGACGACCAGGTCCCCTGCCAACGCCGATGCTACGTTGTCGGGATGCCCCTCCAGGCCACAGGCGAGGGATAGGACCTCACCCTCCGACAAAGAGAGCCCCGACAGCCAGTCCGCCGCCAGGATCCCCGCCAGGATGGCAGCAGAGCTGGAACCCAGCCCGCGAGAGAAGGGGATGTCGTTCCAAATTTTCATCCGAAAAGGAGGCAGGGCGACCCCGTGGCGGACCGCCGCGTGACGCATCGCCCGCAACATCAGGTTGTCCCCGGACAAAAAGGTTCCCTCTCCTTCTCCGTGAAACTCCATCCGGGCTTCGGAGACAGCCCCCCGCTCCACCTCCACCTGGAGATACAGGCCCAGCGCCAGAGAAAGGCAGTCGAACCCGGATCCCAGATTTCCAGAACTTGCAGGCACCGTGATGCGAAAAGCGGTCATTCCTTCCTCAGGCCTTCCCCAACTCATCGAGCACGAGGTCGCGCAGCATCTCCACCGGTGGACGCTGTCCCGTCCAGAGCTCGAATTGAAGTGCTGCCTGGTGCACGAACATCTCCACCCCGCCCAGAACGGCGCAGCCCCTGGACCGCGCCTCTCGAAGCAGCAGCGTCTCGGGAGGATTGTAAACCAGGTCGTACACCAGGGTCCCCGGACACAGATCACGAACAGGGATTGGGGATTCGTTCACCTGGGGATGCATCCCTGCCGACGTGGCGTTGATCAACAGGTCATAGGACAGCCCGGGAAGCTGTTCTGGATCGCCCACGTCAGCCCCCAACGCCTGCGCCAGTTCTCGACCGCGGCGGAACGTGCGGTTCAGGAGCGTGACGGCAACCCCCGCCTGCTGCAGCGCCACCACCGCCGCCCGTGCCACGCCACCCGCTCCCAGGACAACCGCCCGACAGCCTTCCAGACTCATGCGCTCCGACAGGGGCCGGAGAAAACCCTCCACGTCGGTGTTGTACCCCACCCTCTTGCCATCCCGTACCGCGACGGTGTTCGCGGCCCCCACCCGGCTGGCGAGCGGGTCCAGTTCGTCCACGTAGGCAAGCACCGCTTGCTTATGCGGCAACGTCACGCTGAGCCCCTTCATGCCCAGGTAGTCAAAGAGCCGGAAGAAGGGCTCCAGCTCCTCCACCGAAAAGGGCAAATAACACAGGTTCAAACCCAGGTGTTGCGCCGCACGGTTGTGAAGGAGCGGAGAGAGGGAATGACCAACGGGGTTTCCGATCAAGCCCACCAGGGTCGTCGCGGAATCGATGTAGCGAATCCGGTACACGTGCAACAGCTCTCGCAGGGTGGGTTGGCCCGGAGCCGTGGCGCGATCTCCCTCCTCCGCGGCATAGGTCAGGAAGCTTCCCCTGGCCGGCCCCAGGACGCGGGTGCAGAGCCCTTTGGCGCCCATGGCGATAGCGATGACGTTCTTCTTGGCCTGCCTGGCTCGTTCCAGCAGCTCGAAAAACTCCACCACGTCCGCATAGGAAGCCCCGAACGCCGCAATCTTGTAAATGTCTGCCGGAGTCGAGACCATGATCTGGAGCTGCCGGCGCAGATCCGGGGTCTTTTCGAAATTGTGGTAAGAATAAATGATCCGGGCCTGCCGCTTGTTCCTTTGAAAAAGTCCGAGGTCAAGGTCGCCTTCCACATCCAGATAGTCGGCTCCATACTCGAGAGCTTCCAGGTGAGCCCGATGACGCTTTTCGACGCTTCCCTCGAAATGCCCCCCCTCGTGCAGCGGCCGGAGGGTGAAGATGACTGGGAACTTTTTATTTTTCAGGAGGCTGGGGATGTTCAGGTCCCGTACCAGGTCCGCCCGTATTTCGACCAGGTCCACCTCGCGGGGCAGTGATTCCATCCTGGAGAGAAGCTCGTGGGTGGTGTCCGCCCTGAGAGAGACGCAAATCCTCATGGTGCCAAGGACTATAGCACAGGGTCTGGATTCTGAAGGCGCTTGCGCCGGAGAGGTGACTTAGCCTCGCCTTTTAAGAATTGCGGGGGTGGAACGCGGCCCCGCAGTGACAGGGGGGCAGGAGACCCGGAAGGGCACGGCTGAAAGCCGTGCCCTGGAGTTTGGACATTTCTCCATAAGATGAGTGCGGGCCCCAGAGCGCACCAAACATCCGAGCCGCGAGCGTCAGCGAGCGCGGGGAGAATGTGACCGTCCAAGACCGGCGCTCATAATTAGGTTGTCTTTGAATACCTCCAGAGGTTCCCCCTGCTTTTCTACTACATAGCGTATGGCATTGCGTATATCCTCCATCGTCCACAAATAACGAGTGCTTCCGTGTCGTGTCCACCGTCTTTTTCCAGGATGATCGATCCCAGTTTCATTCAAGCGGAAGCTGATGCGAGCCTTAAGGGCATTCATCACGGGTTCTGGTAATGTGGGAGCATGCACTACCACATGTATGTGCTCTGCCCGAACGTGCGCTGCGTAAAGAGACCATTGCTTATAAGTACAGACCTCGAGGACGGCTTCCAGCGCTATCCGACGCCGACTTTGATCCAGTCTGTAGGGCCCCTGTCTCATTCGTTTACGGTTTTCTTCGACTAACTCTGGATTGGAAGGAATCGTGGGAGTACCCGGTTCGTTGAGGTAAATCGTTGTAGAACCTCGTTGGTCGCCGTGCAAATGAGTGCCGTAGCAGGAAAAAGTAATCAGGTAACCTAAAGGGATCGCACGTTGCTTCTGCACGTCTGAACATAACTGGAAGGGGGGCAAATTTGCGATAAAATCTGCTGAGAAAGCGCTCGCTGACGCTCGCGGCTCGGAGTTCTCGCGCGTCCCAAAGGCCCGCGTCGACTCATTTGCCGGCCGAAAACGTCCAAACTCCAGGGCACGGCTGACTTCGGCGAGCTCAGTCGAGCCGAAGCCGTGCCCTGATGCCCACCCCACAATTGTCTTGCTTGGCGCATCGGTGTGCGGATAGAGTATGGATTTCAGCCAAAAATGGGGGTCAGGACATGCGAAACGCGTTGCTGGTGTATCCGGAGTTTCCACCCACGTATTGGAGCTTTAAATACGCCCTGCCGTTCGAGGGAACGCGGTCGGCGTTCCCTCCGCTGGGGCTCCTGACGATTGCTCCCTTGTTGCCTAAGAGCTGGAACAAGCGTCTGGTGGACATGAACATGCGGAAGCTCCGGGACCGGGACCTGGAGTGGGCGGACGTAGTGTTCTTGAGCGCCATGTTGGTCCAGCAAGAGTCATTCCACGAGGTCGTCCAGCGGTGCAAGGAGAAGAAGATCCCCACCGTCGCGGGTGGGCCCTACGTCACGACGGGCTTTGACCATATCCACGATGTGGATTATCTGGTCCTGGGCGAGGCAGAAGTGACCCTTCCCCCTTTTCTTCAAGACTTGGAACGGGGCCAGGCAAGGCGCCTGTACCAGTCGGAGGACAAGCCCGAGTTGGAGCAAACGCCGATCCCCGATTTCGACCTGCTGGAGATGAAGCGTTACAGCACCATGGGCCTGCAGTACTCTCGCGGGTGCCCGTTCAACTGCGAGTTTTGCGACATCATCGAGATGTTTGGCCGGCGGCCCCGCACCAAGAGCAACGCCCAGATGCTGCAGGAGCTGGATGAGCTGTACCGGAGGGGCTGGCGCAAGTCCATCTTCATCGTGGACGACAACTTCATCGGCAACAAGAAGAGGGTCAAGCAACTCCTGCCCGACGTGGCGGAGTGGATGAAGGAGCGTGGCCACCCCTTCCGCCTGTTTACCGAAGCGTCGGTGAACCTCGCCGACGACGACGAACTGCTGCACCTGATGGCCCAGGCTGGCTTCAACAAGGTGTTCCTCGGGGTGGAGACTCCCGTGGAGGAGAGCTTAAAAGAAGCCCAGAAGCTCCAGAACACGCGCCGCAGTTTGATGGACGGGATCAAGAAGATCCAGAGTTACGGGATGCAGGTCATGGCCGGGTTCATTGTGGGTTTTGATCATGACCCCGAGGACATCTTCGACCGGATGATTCGCTTCATCCAGGAGAGTTGCATCCCCATGTCCATGGTGAGCTTGCTCAGTGCCCTGCCCGACACCCAGCTCTACCGGCGGCTCAAGAAGGAGGGAAGGCTGCTGGAAGCCAGTACCGGAAACAACACCGACTGCACCCTCACGTTCCTTCCCAAGATGAACTCTGAGCGGCTGGTGGAAGGTTACAAGGAGATCCTGAAGACCATTTATCATCCCGCCGAATACTACGAGCGGGTGTTGGGATTCCTGGAGCGCTACCGTCCTCACCTCCCGTCCGGGGGGCTGCATCCCACGGACTTACGTCCTCTGATTAGATCCGTCTTTAAGCAGGGGATCTTGGGCTCACACAGGACGGAGTACTGGAAGTTCCTGGCCAAGGCCTACCGCCACCACCGGGAGGTTTTTGCCGAGGCCTTCACCCTGGCCATCATGGGGTATCACTTCCAGAAGGTTACCCAGCTGTACTGCCGGCAGTAGCAAGCGTGCGAACCGGGGGGGTGCCGGGACAGAAGGCGCAGCCCCGCCAGCTCAATTCTCGCCGAAGCCCATGGCCTGGAGCACGAGGGCAATGTTCCGGCGTGCGGCGGGCATGTGCGGGTGGACCGCCAGAGCCTGCTGGAAGCAACGGAGCGCTCTGGGCAGCTCGCCGAGGGCCACGTGGCACAGACCCTCCCCGCTGAGGGCGCCGAAGTGGTGGGGGTTCAGGGCCAGCGTGCGCTGGCAGTCCTCGACGGATTTCCGATATTCGCCCATGAGGTAGCAGACCGTCGCCCGCTTGTTGTAGCCCTCCGCAAACAAGGGATTGCGCTGGATCACCTGGTCGAAATGGGCGAGCGCGTCGTCCCAAACCCGGTTTTCCATGCAGGTCATTCCCTCCATCAGGAGACGGTCTGTCTCGGGTTCGCCCGAGCGATGCCAAAGAGACCAGAGAGCGGCCGCCGCCGCCTCCGCCACCTTGGGGTCCGGATCGTGAAGAGCACTCACGAGAGCAGGCGCGGCATCCGCCGTGGCGTGCTCCACCAGGTAGCACAGCGCCTGTTGCTTCTCGCCGGGCTTGCCGGACTTGAGCAGCCGGATCGCATCTGCATGGTTCACGGCAACCATCATAGATTGGAAGGCTGGAAGATTGGAAGATTGGCGGACGCCTCCAATCTTCCAGGTTTTCGTTTGCCGGCTGGGTTACTTGCGACCTCCGGGTTGAAGGAGTTTTGCGAGAGACTGGAGAGCATAGAATAGAAAACATTGTTTTCGTGGGAACTTCGACATATGAACCTAATAAGAAAGATTAAGTCCAACGCTTCCCTCAGCAGGGCGGCTTGAAGTTCCCGAGCTGGCTGGCCAACCAGGGATTTTCGCCCAGCCTTCCGGTCTTCCGTCAGCGACCGCTGACTTTCTGAATCTTGTCCTTCCCGCCGTACTTGGCATACCAGGGCCGAGCGCCGCTCAGAACGGCATTGAGGGCTTGTATGTTTCGCACGCCACGATTCTCCAGCCAGTCCTCCAAAGCCCCCAGTCCGCCTCGGGCGTACTCCGGGATCCCCTCCTTCCAGGTGGCCCGCCCGCACAAGACGCCGGCGAAATTCACCTGGGCCTCCAGGGCCAGCTGCAGGCTCTCCAGGAACTGCTGGTCGCTGACACCGGCGCTCAGGTAAATGAACGGCTTCCCTGCCGCCTCCGCCGCCTGGCGGTAGTGGTCCAGGGCTTCCTCCCTGGAATAGGCATGTTCATCTCCCCGGGACGAGCGGGAACCTTTCACGTACTGGAGGCTGACAGGGATTTCCACCTTCAGCACGTCCACGTGGTAGTCGGGCTTGGAAAACTCCCGCATGCTTCCGGCCACAATCTCCGGCTTCTTGCGGGCATACTCGATGCCTTTCTCGTCCCCCCCCGCGGGGTCATAGCCCACAAACTCCAGGAAAAACGCCACATCATGGTAAGCGCACTCGGCCCCGATCCGGGCGACGAAGGCGTGCTTGATCTCGTTGATTCGCGCTTCTTCGAAGGGATTGTAATAGAGAAGGAGCTTGATGCAGTCAGCACCGTGCTCCAGGGATTTCTTCACGGTCCAGTGTTCCACCAGGTCGGGGATACGACCGGGGCGGGTATTGTCGTAACCGCTGGCCTCGTAGGCCAGAAGCAGGCCGGTGCCAGGATGACGCGCTCGAATCGCTTCCAGCCCCCATTCCGGATCCAGAAGGATGGCGCTGGCGTACGGTGTCAGGATGCGGGATACCGCCACCTTGAACTCCGACATCATGGCATCCGTTACCTGGGAGACCTCGATTCCCTTTTCCTTCGCGATGGCCTTCCGCAAGGAGCCTCGCTGGTCCATGGCCAGCGCCCGGATGACGCCGGTCTGGTCGGCCACCGCTTCTAGCCCTCTCCACTTCCCTTCCGTAATCTGCACCGGTCCCTCCTATCTTGCGGTGTCGGGTAAAGGTCGGGCGCTGGAGGTTGTGGTCCCACAACCGGCGCCACAAAGACAAGAAGCGTAATCGCCGTGGTCAACGCATCTCCTCGAGTGCGGCTCACGCGGGTGTTATTGAACCAAGCCTGAATCGTATTGGTGCTTTGTTACAACCTGCTCCGCCTTGCAACGAGTTCCGTAGGGTTTCGGTTGAACTTCGCCGTGAGGCGCTAATAGTTTTGGAAGTCTAGCCAATGCCATAAACCACACATCGTTCTCTAAGAGGCGTTCGGCCAGAACGGTGCCACTGGTGGCATCGAGCTTCAAAAGCCGCACTGGGCCTCTCCAGCCCAAAGGGCCGGAATCCAATCCATAAAGATGTCGCCCATCGCTGCTCGCCATCACCTGATGGAAGTGAACCGATGAAGTCCAATATCCAATCACATTTCCGCTGGACGGTTCGATAGCAAAGATGCCGCCCGGCACTGCCTTAGCACTTCTGTGACGACGGTCGAGTTTATGGCCGAACGGCTCATACAGAAACAGACGCTCACCACCGACAATCAGCTCATGGAAGAGTGGCTTATTGTCCGTGGCCAGGTCAGGCAGCGCTATTTGGACCGGCACGTCAAGCTCCGTCGTTTCCGGTTTGACTTTCCACAGATTACCCTGTTTGTGATCATGGGCGTAAAGATAGAACTGTTCGTCGAGCCAAGCGCCTCGCGGTGCTGAACCCCTAGGGAGCGCAAGTCGCCGCACCAATGTTCTCTTCTCAAGATCAAAAACATCAAGCGAAGGCCCCCGCCAGTTCGTGGTTCCAAACATCCACCGACCATCAGGCGAAGGAAGCAAACGATAGAAGCCTGGTGCATCCATTATGGGTAAACGCGCAAGAGTACTTGCATCGAAGATCTCAATTCCCACAGCGCCGCGCTGGGTGAATAACCACCGTCCGTCAGGTGAGGTAACAGCTAAGCTGGATGGATCGATTAGCTTGCAGATTGCGCCGGTCGCTAAATCCAGTACAAAAAGCGCGCAGCAACCATCGCTCTCAGGGGTCGGGCCCTGGGCGATGAATAGCCTACGACCATCAGGGGTGGCAGTTACACTATTAGCATTGTCATTAATGGTGAAATAGCCCAACCGTTCCAATGTGCTGGCATCGAAAACATGGAGCCGGCGCTTTCGCTGGGTTGTAAGAATGACGCTACGGATATCGTTCGTCTCTTGATGCTGTGAATAAAATGGCTGCTCGGATGTTTGACCAATTAATTGTACTTGCCCAAGCGAAATCACCACGACTAGCAGCGTCATGAGCAGAGAGCAATGTCTCATTGCTTTTCTCCTTCCTGCTTGTACGGACATTCGTGCGAGACTCTCAGCGATTCTCCGGCTTCAGCCGGCCCTTCCCCAGACATCGGTTGCGACCCTCTGGATGACCTCCAGCTTGCGCCACTGATCGTCCTCACTGAGCAGATTGCCAAGGATGCTGGACGCGAAGCCGCACTGGGGGCTGACGGCCAGTTGCTCGACCGGGAGGTACCGGTTGGCGGCCTCAATCTGGCGCTTCAGCTCGTCGGGCGTTTCCACCCGTGGGATCTTGGTGCTGACCAGGCCGAGCACCGCTACCTTTCCCTTGGGCACGAACCGGAGCGGCTCAAAGCCACCCGCCCGCTCGCTGTCGTACTCCAGGAGCAGGCGCTGGTGGCCGAGGCCGTTGAACAGCCGTTCGGCAATGGCGTCATACGTGCCCGTGCGGTGCCACATGCTCCGCTGATTGCCGCGGCAGGTGTGGAGGCCGAACGTGACGCCAGGGAAGCCGGCGATGACCGCGTTGTCCGCCCTGATGGAGCGCTCCATATTGTCCAGGGGGTCCTCGCCCCTGGCCCGCATCCGTTCCAGCGAGGGCGGGTCGAGGTAGCGGGTATAGCTGGGGCCGTCGATCTGGATATATCCGCAGCAGGCGTCCACCAGCTCGCTGACGATTCGGCGCTCGATGGAGATGACGTCGCTGCGGAACCGCTCGATGTCCTGATAGACGGGGCGCGAGCTCTCCAGGTCAAATCGCTCGACGATTCGATCCGTATCGATCAGTGTGACCTTGACCGGCTTTCGGGCAACGCTCTTAGCGAACTGGTACTCCTGGAGGGGCTGGTTCACCGCCAGGCGTAGCCGGGCGGCGACTGGCCGCCGGATGCTGGCGGGCTGGCCCTCGAGCGTGAACCCACCCATCTCCCAGCGCTGGAGTGGCTTGGCATCGGCCACCCGCTTCTCCGCCGCCTGTATCGTCTCCCGCTCGACGGCCCACCCGGTCACTGAGTTCGTGAAGCTGTCCTGGAAATTAACCCGGCGGTATTCACCGTCGGTCACGACGGGCAACTGAAGGGCTTCCTGTTTAGCGATGACGTCGCAGATGGCCCGATCCTGCGCCTCGCCCAACTCCTGGCCGCCGGCTTCCCCCCGGCCGTGCCGAGTGTAAACCTCCTTCAGCCAGGCTGGGCGCAAGAGACTGCCCACCTGGTCAACCCTCAAAGTGTCCAACGGAGCGGTCATCATGATTGACTCCTCCCGACACTCAATCAATTTCAGTGACCAGGTCGGTGGGTGAACTTCTCGCACTCACCCCGAGATGGTCTTGTCGCCGCTCCCGCAGCCCTATCCGAGGCGTCTGTTTGCCCTTCCGTAGTTGTATCGTTCCCCTTCTGAGCATCTTAGCAGTGAAACGAGCTTTCGCCTCCAAAAGAAAGGCCGCGCGCACCGCTTCTATCCCTCTCCACTTCCCTTCCGTAGTCTGCACCGGTCCCGCCGATCCCTCAGTTGAAGGTCAATCGTCAACCGTCAACCGATTGACCAATGACGATTGACGATTAGAGTAAGCGCTGGAAGGCCAGGCGTGTATCGTGGATGTTGGTTCCCAGCTCGGTCATCTTGTCCCGGAGCAGGATCATCTTCCGCTCCGCCTCCATCCAGGACAGTCCCGCAGGGCCGGCGGGCTTCCTCACCCGCGCCGCCCGCTGGATTTCCTCCTGGAGCTGGATCAGCTCGTCCTGGAATCCCTTCAGTTCTTGCAGCAGGTTGTCCGCAGCGCCGGTCTGAATGTCGAAGAAATCTTTCTGTTTCATGCTGCCCCCACGCGCAGGTCATGTCGATCGCTTTAGCAATGCTTCATTTCATTATAGTGCTGCGGGCAACGGTGACGCAAAATGGTCACTGCAGCCAGGGAGCGGGCCCGTGCTAGAATGGGTTGGACAGAAAGGAGCTGCACATGGCAACGGAACGACCCAAC
This sequence comes from Acidobacteriota bacterium, assembly GCA_016210925.1. Classification (GTDB taxonomy): domain Bacteria; phylum Acidobacteriota; class UBA6911; order JACQTF01; family JACQTF01; genus JACQTF01. The sequence continues at coordinate 15,459 of JACQTF010000202.1, forward strand.
GCGATCAGCCTCAAAGGAAATCCTTTCACCCTGCTGGGGCCCGAGGTGAAGGTGGGACAGAAGGCCCCGGATTTCTTCTTGGTCAATAAAGAGCTGAAGCCCGTAACGCTGAAAGACACGTCGGGAGTCCGGATTTTCAGCGTGGTGCCCAGCCTGGACACTCCTGTGTGTGATGCCCAGACCCGACGATTCAACGGCGAGGCCGCCCGGCTTCCCGGTGTGAACATTTACACCATCAGCATGGACCTGCCCTTCGCCCAGACGCGGTGGTGCGGCGCGGCGGGCGTGGACAAGGTGACCGTCCTTTCCGACCATCGGGAGGGTTCCTTCGGCCTTGCCTATGGGACCTTGATCAAGGAATTACGCCTGGACTGCCGCGCGCTCTTCGTGGTGGACGGTCAGAACACGCTGCGCCACGTGGAATACGTGAAGGAAATAGCCGAACATCCCAACTACGACTCGGCGCTGGCCGCAGCCCGCGCCGCCGCCCGTTCCTCGGCGCAAGCCTGACCCCGCACCTGCCAAATAAGCAGATGGATCCAGGCAAAAAGAACAGTAGGTGCGGGGTGGACCCGTTCCTGGCGGAGGCGCTTCGGGAAGCCCGGGCCAGCTTCGCCCAGGGCGGAATCCCCATCGGATCCGTCCTGGTGCGCGGCGGCCAGATCCTGGGCCGGGGGCACAACAAGCGCGTTCAGGAAAACGACCCGGTGACCCACGCAGAGATCGATTGCCTCCGGAATGCAGGCAGAGTTCGTAATTTCGCGGGCACGGTCCTCTATTCCACCCTCATGCCCTGCTACCTGTGCGCAGGGGCGGTAGTGCAGTTCGGGATCCCCAGGGTGGTAGCGGGCGAGTCCCGGACCTTCCCGGGGGCGCAGGATTGGCTGCGCCAGTGTGGCGTGGAGGTGATGGACCTGGACTCGGACGAGTGCTACCAGCTCCTCCAGGAATTTGTTCGGAAATATCCCCAGGTCTGGGACGAGGACATCGGCCGGTAGCCCGGCGGAAACGGACAGCGGGTGCTAAAATTGAGGGAGATATCGGGGCACCCTCCTCGCTGGGTATGCGCCGTGATCAGGCGAGAAGACGGAACGGGGTTTTTGATCACAGCGTATCCAACGGATGCCATCAAGGCAGGAGAGAGGATATGGACAAAATCAAAATCATTCACGACGTGACAGGTCACACCCTGAGCGTATGGCTGGATGACCCCTCCAAGGAACACATGTGCGAGGAAACCACTGACGAGGTCGTCCTCATGAAGGACTCAACAGGTCGGGTGATCGGTTTCGAGGTACTGCACTACAAACCGGTCTCGGAGGAAGCAGGCCTTGCGGTGGAAACGGTCGTCCGTTCGTAATCACCACCCACCGGATGCGCATCCTCCGGCGCTGGAACGGAGGAGGCGACTACCGATATCACAATAATATCAGAACGAAATCATCGCGATATCAGGCGCTCGAGGAAGGTCCGGAGGCGCTCCCGGACGATGCGTCCCTGGCGATCCAGCTCGACCACGAGCCTTCCCTCGGCCCGCAAGCGGTCCGGTCGCCGTCCCTCCAGGTCCACCCACAGAACCCGGGTACCTTTCCCACTGGATTCCACAAAAGCGTACGGGAAGCGGGTGCGGCGGGCGAAGCGCCGGTAAAGCACCCCTTGTCGAGAGGCGCGGAGGATGGGATCGTCCGGATCCTGGAGGGGGAGTCGCGCTGTGAGGTTCGGCCCTCCCAGGAGGGAAAAACGCCGCAGCGCGTAGTGGTCCGGGTAGTGTAGGGCACCACGCCAGATCAGGGGGCTGATCGAGTCGGGACGGACGGTTACCTCCAGTGCACTGGGATCCCGCAAGTGACTCAGGGCAGCTTGCTTGCAGGCGAACCAGAAGGCGTAGTTGGCGGCCAGCGCTCCCAGGGCAACGACCCAGGCACGTTTGCGCGCATCCGGCTTCCATCTCAGGCCGACGGCCAAGCTGAGAAAAACCGCGAAAGTGACGACGTCGATTCCCCCCGTCAGGTTCAGGCGAGGCCAGTAGTCCACCGGCCAGAAAAACTGGACTCGGTAGGGCGTGAGAAAATCCAGCAGCAGGTGGGACAGGATCGCCAGAAAATAAAAGCCCACCACCAGGCGATAGGGGATCCTCCTCAAAAAGGTCGAGCGAGCCACGCCCGCCAGGAACGCTGCCGCCGCGGCTCCTCCCAACAGCGAGTGTGTGGCCCCCCGGTGAACAATCCACTCCGCGCCGGCTGGCCAGTAAGCGGCAAATACATCCAGGTCCGGCGCGTTGGCCACAGCGGCCGCGCTCGCCCAGAGGATGGTCCGACCCCCGCCGATCCCACGGCGCCGGGCCGCCTCATTCACCAACAGCCCTGCAGCCAGAGCCTGGGTCAATGTGTCCATGGGAAAAGACCCATCGAGGTCTCAAACGATCACAGTCTATCGCCAGTCGTCCAGAAGGAAGAGTCGGGGATCTTCGCCTTCGTCGCTGCTCTTCATCCTGAGCAACAGTCGCTCGATGGTGTAGCCCCGCGCCAGAACGGTTTGATAGGCTGCCCAGTAGCCAGTGTAGACGGGCACGATCACCCGGCGCAGACCCCGGGACCAGGCCAGCCGTTCGCAAGCCTCCAGGAGCTGCCCCAGTACCCGCGGCCCGTCTTCTCGAATTGAGACGGTTAGGAACTTGACGTACAGGTTCCCAAGGGGAGCCTCGCTGCCGGGAGGCAAGTGACAGACAGCGAGCCCCGCGACTCTGCTTCCACCCATGAAGATCGTTTCTCCCACACGGAGGGCGTGCGTCGCCTCGATTTCTTTGGTGACATCCAGGCCTTCGCAGAGCGAGCCCGTGAGGGAGCGGAACTCGTTCCGCCACTGGTCTTCCGTGGACTGGCGCTGGCGGGACAGCAGGTACTCCGGGTCGAGAGGAGGCATTTCCCCGGACAGATTCTTGGAGGTGACAGCGACGAGATTTTTTGGGCGATACCCGAACTTCTGGTAAAGATGAATGTGGGCCGTGCTGTGGGGAAAGGTGACCAGGCCCCGGAGCCGGACTTCTCTGCTCCGAAAAAAGTCCATGGTAGGTTCCAGAAGTTTCTGCGCGATGCCCTTCCCCTGAAACTCGGGGTGGACGGCCATGGGGCCAAAGAGCCCGCAGGACCCCCAGGCCACGGCGATGTTGGCGCCTACGATACGACCGGACGCTTCCGCCACGAAACAGCCCTCCGGTTCCATCTCCCACCGATGGGGTAAATAGCGGGCGCCACCGAAGAGGGGACCGGGGACCCGTCCCGGGACCGTCTCCAGGTAGTGGGCGAAAGCCCCCTGGACGACGGCCCACGCTTCTTTCAAATCTTCACGGCGCATGGGCCGGATCGCAACCGTGAGATCACTCCCCGCACCTACCCTGTTTTTATGGTCGATCTCAGACATGCTGTTTAAGTAGGTGCGGGGCGGTCCCGGGCCGCCCACAGATACCACGTCGCGTAGGTCCGATACGGCCTCCAGGGCTCGGCGAGCTTTCGGATGCGCCAGCCGCTGGGCAGCCCGCGCAGCCCGTAGGCCTGCTGGAGGGCTTTGCGGAAGCCGAGGTCGTCCACCGGCAGAACGTCCGGCCGGTTCAGGGCGAAAATCAGGAACATCTCCGCGGTCCAACGGCCAATGCCTTTGACGCAGGTCAGGCGCCGGATGATTTCCTCATCGTCCAGCTTCCGGAAGGAGCTGGCATTCAGCTCCCCATTCGCGAACTTCGCAGCCAGGTCTTTGATGTACCGGACCTTCTGGCGGGACAACCCCGCGCGGCGCAGCCGGGTGTCGGCCGTCTCGAGCACCTCCCGGGGGATGGGAACGCGGCCATACAGGGCCTTGAACCGCCCCAGGATCGTGGCCGCAGCCTTCAGGGAAAGTTGCTGGGAAATAATCGCATCGGTCAGGGCGAAGAAGTGCCGGCGAAGGGGCTTTAGTGTGCAGGGCCCGATGTGAGCGATAAGCCGGGCCAGGATGGGGTCGGCCCCGCGAAGATGGGCGATGGCTTGTACGTGGGGGTCCGGCACTGGATCGATGCGGAAGCCTGGGTTCCCGCTCATGGCTTGCGGCATAACACCTCGTGAGAGAATTGCAGCAGCCATCACGTAAAATATCATAACGGCCAGCAGACCGATGAGTCCTTGTTTCCTTTCTGCCCGACCCGTGAGATGATAGGGCACCAAACCACGGAAGGGAGCGCGCCTTTTATGGCAGAACAGGCACCTCAGGTCCAAATTCAAATCAAGGCCGACGAAAGAGAATTGCTGGGGATGTATTCGAACCTGGCCATGATCACCCACAACTCCGAAGAGTTCACAGTGAACTTCATTTATATCTTCCCCAACGCAGCCCAAGGGAAGCTGGTCGCCAGCATCATTGTGAGCCCGGGCCATGCCAAGCGGCTGGTGGCGGCGCTCCAGGAGAACATCTCCAAGTACGAAGGGCAATTTGGCCCCATCCAGGTGCCGCCGCTCCCTACTCCCGACGTGGGGTTCGTCCATTGAAGCGCCCGGTGGACTTGCGCGTCTGACCATGAAGTGTCCGAAGTGTGGGTTTGACCAGGCGGAAGACCTGGCCGAATGCCAGAAGTGCGGCGTCATCTTCTCCCGGATGCAGCAAAAGCTCCAAGAGCTGGAACAACCCACGGCCGCAGAGCTGCTGGAGCCCGAAGCCGCACCCCAAAAGCGCAGGACCTGGCGCTACGTCCGATGGGCGGTGCTGTTGGGCCTGGTGGCTTCCCTGTGGATGGCCCTCCGAAAGCCAGCGGTGCCGACCGCCGATTTCAAGCCCGAAGATGCACGCCGTCTTCAAGAGAAGCTCGTCCACATTCAGAAAGAAGCCCCTGGCATCCTGCCCCGGGAAACTCAGATCGAACAGAACGAGGTGAACTCGTTTGTGGCGGAACGATTGGACCTGTCTCCGAAGTACCTGGAGCAAGAGAAGGAAGGCAAGGCGGTGGTGAAGGCGCTCCAGATGGCTCTGGAGGGAGATCAGATGGCGGTGTTTGTGACCCTCTCCTACCGAGGGCAACCCCTTTATCTCACCTTGAAAGGACGGCCCTATGTGCAGGATGGCTTCTTCCAATTTCAAGCATCATCGGTCAGCTTGGGAAGCCTGCCTTTCCCGGCGGGAATCGTGGAGCGGAGCCTGAAGGAAGCTATGGAGCGCCCCGAGTTTCGTGACCAGTTGAGGGTTCCGGATCACATCTCGGGCATTGCGGTGGAAAATGGCCGCCTGGTCATTCGCCACGGCGGCGTTTCCCGCGCCCGGCCGGGACCCGAAAAGTAGCATGCCCTAAATTCCAACTGGATGGGCGGGTCATTCGCGGTGTCCTAACGCGCAAGCCCCGCAACCAACGTGTTGTCGTGGACTATGGCTTCGCCCGAGCGGAGCTCAAGGAGTAGGCGGGGAACTTGTGGCGTCCTCCCCCACTGAGGCGCGCTGTTCGTGCAGACACGCCTTCCGAGGTGTATTAAGTTGGAACGGCGGTAGCCTCGTCGCGCACAGTTATCGCCGTAC
>JACQTF010000203.1 GCA_016210925.1 Acidobacteriota bacterium
CTCGTTGAGAATCTTCACGTCGTCTCCAATCCGCGCGTTCTTGTCAATGATGGCCTTCCGGATGGTGCAGTTCCTGCCGATGCCCAGAGCCAGGCGGCCGCGCTCCAGGTCCTGCTTTCTCTCCTCCGCGGTCACGTAGTGGTCCGCTCCCATCACAATGGACCGTTCGATCTTGCTCCCCCGGCGGATGATGCTCCGCACGCCGATGACCGAATGGACGATATCGGACCCCGCCGCGATGCAGCCGTCGGAGAGGATCGATTCGCGCACGCTGCACTCGAAGATCTTCGAGGGCGGTAGGTAGCGGGCGTGGGTGAAGATGGGCGCGTGGGGCAGGTAGAACTCGAAAGGGGCCTCGGGCTCGGTGAGGTCCATATGGGCCTGGTAGAAACTCCCGATGGTTCCGATGTCCTCCCAGTAGCCGTCAAACACGTAGGCCGCCACTCGGTGCCGTGGGATGGAGTCGGGGATAATCTCCTTGCCGAAATCCACCCGGCTGGTATCCTCCACGAGCTTTTCCAGCGTGGGGTAGTTGAACAAGTAGATTCCCATGGACGCCAGATACTTTTTTCCGGCGGGCTCGATGCCATTGCGCCGCAAGATCTCGTCCTCGATGGACATGCTCCGCAGGGCTTCTCCCCGGGGCTTCTCCTTGAACTCCGCGATCCGGTTTTCGGCGTCCACCTTCAAGAGACCGAACGCGCTGGCCTTTTCTTCCTCCACCGGCAGGGCCATGACGGTGATGTCCGCCCCCTGATCTTTGTGAAAGGCCAGCAGCTTCCGATAGTCCATCCGGTAGAGCTGATCGCCGGACAGGATCAGGACGTGGTCGGGATCGTGGGGCGCGAAGTGCTTCAGATTCTGTCGCACCGCGTCGGCGGTCCCCTGATACCATTCGGGGCTTTCCAGCGTCTGTTCCGCGGCCAGCACGTTCACAAAACCCTCCGAGAAGGGGTCTAGGGCGTACGTCCGGGCAAGGTGGTTGTTCAGAGACATGGAAGCGTACTGGGTCAGGACGAAGATTTTCCGCAGTTCGGAGTTCAGGCAATTGCTCAGGGGGAAGTCAATGATGCGGTATTTGCCGAAGAAGGGAACCGCTGGCTTGGACCGATCTTTGGTCAGGGGAAACAGGCGGGTGCCCTTGCCACCCCCCAGGATGACCGCCAGGACTTTCTTCATCGAAACGGAAGCGTGATCCATGGATTCAGATGCGACGGACAGGCCTTGAGCCTGAATCCGCCGGCCGTGCGCGCAAGAGTTAAAAAACGGGCAGGCTGGTGAGAAGATCTCGGTCCAGCTCGAGCCCCGTGAGGGCAAACGACAGGGACCCCGTCACCACCAAAGTCCCGTTCACGTCCGCAGTCACCGACGGGAACAAATTAGACGCGAAGATCGCCTTGTGGCCCAGCGGCTTGAGGGCGATGGTCTGGCTTCCCAGGCTGCGGCCGGCGGAATCCAGCAGTTGGGTGGTAAGGGTCAGGTCCTGCCCGTTGGGGTTGGCCACGGCAATTCCGACATCCCTGCGGCTTGCCGCGACCTTTTCGACGGCGACGCTGTGGCGCGCCCTCAAGGGAGAGCTCTGGACTCCGACCGAACTGACCAACTTTCCGTCGCCTCCCTGCAGCGTGAAGACCGCAACGCCTTGCAGGGAGGAGTTCACGTCTCCTTTGGCCCAGCCCACTTGCAACTCGGGTCCGGTGCCCGCCGTCTCCAGGACCGCCGTGGCTCTCGCTTCCACCGAAATGGAAAACTGGCTGCCGGTGGTAGCGCCCAGGGTGACGGTCATGGGGCTTCCATCGTCGCGGCTGAAACTGAGAGTACCCTGCACCGGTGTCTGCGTATTGTTCAGGAGCAGGAATCGGGTCTTCCATCCGCCGCCGTCGGCCACCTGGGGAAAGTAGAGATCGTTCGGAGAGGGACGCTGGCCCGCGGCCGTCAGCAAGCTCTGCACCTGATCAGCCAGGGCCGAGGCGGAGGCCGCGGACGCGGGAACGTTAAAAGCAGAGACTTCCTGCAGCGAGCTCTGGTTCGCTCCGATTCCCATGGGAAGAGCACCGATGGCCGTTCCGCGACCCCGGATGGCCTGGGCCGCGTCGGTGAAATGAATGGGGTTCACGCCGCGCCCCTTGGTAACGATCAGGATCATCCGGTCGCCCGAGGTACTTTTGCTCAACGCCGCTTCCGCCAGGTTCAGCCCGTCTGCCAGGTTCGCATCTCCGCCCAGAATGCTTACCTTGTTCAGGGCGCTCTGGATCGCGGCCACCTGGTCCGGCGAAACGGGCGTCAATCCCATGACCTCCTGGGCGGTGACCGCAACCTTGAAAAGGATCACTTGCAACGATCCCGACGCGCTTCCGGCCTGGGACTGGACCAACTGGTTCAGGCCTCCCACGACCGTGGCCAGTTCCGACGACGTCACCTGGGAGGAAACATCCAGCACGACCGCCAGCACGGTCTTACTCTGGCCCACGTCGGTGAAACAGCCTGGGGAGCCCACGACCAAAAGGACCGTCAAACTGCCCATCCATCTTTTCATGCTTTTCATGCTTTTCATGTTTCCCTCCCCCATCTCAGTTCTGGGAAACGGTGGCGGTGGCCGTCCCTGTGCCAGTGCCCTTGAGGTCCGGCCGGTCCAGGGTAACCGACCAAGTGGCTGAGGAGGACGTGGCTGAGGACGCAGAGCCCCTGTACGACACGGTCCACGCCGCGGACCCTTTTCCCGGAACCACGGACGACCCTGTGACGGTGCCTGAAAAGGTCACGGTGAAGCCCGAGACCTCCACGGTGCCCCCATAGCGCCCTGCGATGCTGCCAGTCACCATCTCCGTCTGGCTCCTGTCGGCGCTGACGATGGTGCCCGTCAGGGTCCCGGTGACATCCCCGGAGAAGGGCGAGCCTTTGAAGGTGCCGCTGACCTGGCCGGTAATGGAGCCCTTCTGGCCCTTGAAGGTCCCTTCCGCGGTGAACGACCCGGTCCATGTCCCATCTATCTTTGTTTTCGTCAGGTCAAAAGGGATCTGAGCGAAAAGCGGTCGGGACACCACCAGGAGCGAAAGGAGAAGAAAGGTTCGAGATTTCATGACTCCCCCGTGCCTTCGAGAAACGAGGCTCTGCGAAGTGAGATAAGTGGATTATAAACTTTCCCCAAGAAGCCGCTAGCAGTTTTTACCGAAGCGTCCCCCGTATCCCGGGATGTCCATGGTCCCTTCTGCTTTCCGCCGGGGACGAAATTTCCTTACAATAGAGCCGGGACTTCAAGGAGGTACTGAGCTTGCTGGGTTCCCCAATGACGTGGCCGACCTTCTCCGACGTGCTGGATGCGCGCCGACGCATCGCTCCCTATCTACCCCGCACGCCGCTGCACTTCTCTCCCTCCCTGTCGCAACTGCTGGGCTGTCAGCTCTACGTGAAGCACGAGAACCATCAACCCGTGGGTGCTTTCAAGGTTCGGGGCGGGATCAACCTGATCTCGCGCCTGTCCCCGGACGAGCGGCGCCGCGGGGTCATTGCGGCCTCCACGGGAAACCACGGGCAGTCGGTGGCGTATGCCGCCCGGCTGTTCGGCGTGAAGGCCCTCATCGGGGTCCCGGAAGGCGCCAACCCGGACAAGGTGGAATCCATGAGGAACCTAGGCGCCGAGATCCTCTTCCACGGCAGGGACTACGACGAGGCTCGCCTCAAGGTGGAGGAGCTGGCCCACCGGGACGGCTACCGCTACATCCATTCCGCCAATGAGCCGCTGCTGGTGGCCGGGGTGGGCAC
>JACQTF010000201.1 GCA_016210925.1 Acidobacteriota bacterium
CCTTTGAACGCCCCAGCATACTACAGTTGAGCGAGTTCGAAATCGCGGCCCGGGCGCGGGTGGCCGCATGGCCGAGCAGTTCCTGAAACGTCCGGATGTCGTAACCCACCGTGCATCAAAGCTTCGCTCTCTTGAGGAGATGGGCAAGGGGCTGACATAAGAAGATGTGGGCCGACGAATTCAGATGTTCCATGCGTCTCGTTGACTGCTGACTTGCTCGCCCTTAGGGGAAATCCAGACGATTTCCTGCCGTACGCGGCGCCAAAAGGGTCCTGCGTCAGCCATCAAGCGGCGCCACTCTTCTTCGGTCTAGACGAGAAGTTCCGCAGGAACCGGCAGGGAGCTGAGGTCCCAATCCAGGGAACGTCGTTCAAAGCGCTCATCCGCTCTTTTCACGATGGCAATCAAATCCAGGTTGCTACCAACCCCCCAGTTTCCTCGAGCGTAGGATCCGAAGTAACCGAGTCCCCGAAGCCCGAGATGCTTCTTCCCTTCTTCCTCTGCCCAGGCGCGGACGGCGCTATCCACCCGCTTCCGGTCGGGCCATGTGAAGACGGACGAATTCAAGGATCTCACCGGCATAACGAATAGCCTCCTCGCTTTGTGATCAGGAGGTGAGCTTTCGCTTCGACCGCCGTTGTCAGGCCGGCCGCTTACCGAATGGCCGATTTCCGCAGGTCCCTGAGGAATTCTTCTCGAAGAACACGCCGCAGGGTCTCCTCCAATGATTCCCTTCTCGATTCAACGTACTCACGAAGGGCCATATTGATCAGCGTCTGGTAGCCGCCCCCGGCCGCGGCATGTGCTTGGTCACGAAACCACCGAAGGATATCGTGGTCCAGACGAATCGTGATCCGAGTTTTCCCTGACGTCTTCAGGACTGGTCCCCGCTTGCCCTTGCTGAAGTCGTACTCTTTCTTCATAACGTCGCCAACTCGTCATAGAGGACGGTTGCGGCATCGCAAAGTCCACACCGTGCTTCCGAAGGTTCGAGGCGACTTTGCGACTGTCCCACTCGAACTCCATCACCTGGGTATATGCACAGATATACATACCAATCAAGGATTTCCCAGTCTGTCTTTGCACTCGGCCTAACGAAATGGCACTCACCCGCGGCGCCGCCGACTCGCGCGTCGTCTCTACACGCTATTCCCGCGGCGCCGACGGGTGCAGTGCCTGTTAGGCATCCGGCCCACGATGCCAAAGATAGACATCCAGCACTCTCCCTTTGAACCATTGCTGCGACGCCGTTTCGGCGATGTACTCCGCGCTGACTACCTCGGGATCTATGGAGTAGTCGCGGATACTGCTCAAAGAATCGCAGGCGGCGTCGATCTCTTGAGCGTACTGCTTGAACTTCTCACGCCAGCGCGAGTAGTACTCGTCGATGTCACCTAACCTCGTACCAACCGCTCTTCTTACCTGGCTGTCGTAGATGATCACGGGACTCCGGACTCGCAGCCATAAGAACTTCGTGGTCAGAGAGAGGACTTCTCGACCTCCGTACTCGGCTGAGATTCGTTCTCGCACCTTCTTTATCGACGGCAGAAGCGCGTCGCCACTAAAGTCCGCTGCGTTCTGCTCGCCGATTATTTTTCGCACCGGTTCGTACCGGCGAAGTCCCTTGCCGACGTCATAACGCTTCGGCAGAGTTCTAGCGACGCGGTAGAACGTCGCCGCACCTGCAAGAGCCCGCAACTTCTCCAAGTCATCGTGACCTGCCAAGGCGTGACAAAAACCACGATCCTTGGAGATCCATTGATTCAGGTAGCCTGCAAGTCTCACGGAGAGAGTCGGGTGCGAGGGTGCGCCGAAGGACCAGTGCGGCACGGAAGGTTGCGGCCCCTGCCGTCTATCCCCGCAAATAACACACGCCCTGGGGAGCGTGGGGGGAGAGGCAGTCATCCGTCCGCAGGGCTGCGAGCACCCAGGCCCCGCCTCGGTTCAGGACATGCGTGTGAATCATCGTCGTACTGACATCCCCATGACGCAGCAGTTCCTGAACCGTCCGGATGTCGTAACCATCCTCGAGCAGGTCTGTTGCAAACGAATGAGACGGCCTTTGCACTGTGCTGCCTGTTTCTGTGATTTCTACAAGAACTTCTCGATGATGATCTCGTCCACATACGTTCCGTTGACCTTGGCTTGTCTCTGCGCCGTCCCCACGATGTGAAAGTCATGCTTGAGGTAAGTGACTAACGCCGCCACGTTATCGGCGCGTACAAAAGTAAAAATCTTTTCGTACCCCTTGCGCCGAGCAGCCTCAAAGGTGGCTTCAAACAGAGACCTACCAATACCTCGTCGCCGGCACGCAAGATCCACGTAAGTGCCCAGGACGCCCACGTGGTCAAAGGCGTGGGTGTAAGTCGCAAAGGGTTCCATGCTTTGAAACCCCACGACCTGCTGATCGTGGCGGCGGATGGCCACATGGAACACCCCACGCTGGGGAAAGTTCAAAATATACTCCCGTTCGCCCTCGACGGTGAATGTTGTATCAAACGCGGAATACACCTTGGCTTCGATAATTGGATTTATGATGCAAACGATCGCCTCGGCATCATCTGGTCGGACTTCTCGAACCAGCAGATCCATTTCTTGATGCCTCCTGACCTAACGCAAGGTGTGGCTGGTCGATTTTCACTTCAGAACTCGATCCATATAGGTCTTCGCCCAGCCCGCCGGATCGATCGCGAAATCCCGATCGTAGTCTCCGGGGTAGTTGATCCCGGGGATGGAAGGAATCCATTCGTAACTCAAGACTTCATCCGGATCGCCATATTTGGCAGCGAGCGCTCGAACTTCCGGATCGTCCAGCACCGTCAACCAGCCTTTGTCGATCAGTGTAAACCAGTCTCCGCTCCCTCTGAGCTTGAGCACCAGGGTAGGAAGGTAGATATGGATGTGCCACCAGTGCCCGAGGGGGACCTTGTTCTTTCGGGCAAAATCAAGAAAGTCGGGGTCCTCCGCTTCGGCGCCAAACGAGATGTGGAGAACGCCGGCTCTGTTCCTCTCGTTGCTGAACTTTCCCATCCCTCCGAAAATGTCCGTGGGGGGCTGGGCCTTTGGATTGGTTCCCAGGGCCACCTCAAAAAGTCGCCAGTAACCGGGCTGAGGGTGATGAGGGTAGCGAACTTCTTTGAGCTTCCCGAACCACTCTCGCCACGATTCGCCATACTTCCCGCCTCCCAGCACCTCCGTCATCATTCCGTTTGCCACGTAGATCCTGATCTGCGGAAAGTAACCCGTGTGGTTCGCCGTCCCTTTGACCACTCCCTGCGCTTGAGGAAAGATGCGTTTGCTGGGATCCTTGGCTGCAACGTCTCGCGTTGCCTGGTAGGCGTACACATAGATGTGATTGGGGAAGAGCGCGGTCTGTTGCCACAACTGCGCTTCGCTTTCGGACAACGACCACTCTAGAAAGGTCCCTTGAGGATCGGTCAGACGAACCTGAGACGCCTGGCCGAAATGTTCGACCACTTTTCGGTCGATGATCTCATGAACGTCTGTAGGAAACAAATTGCCCTTGTCCAGACCGTCCTCCCACGTCCTCCAGAGCCAGTAGCCCCTGTAGGCGGGGCGTCCCGCAATGTTCTTGATGGGCTCTGCCCAGGGGCGAAGCGGGCCCCCCGAGGAAGCGTAAACGACCGTGTACCCATTCTCCTTGACCAGCTGGGCGACGCGCGCTTGAGGGGTCGGCCCTCCTTCCTCCTTGGGAAAACGGGTCATGAGCCAGCGGTCCACTTCGAGCCACCCCTCTTTCGCATCGACTCCTGGCCTGGCCGCCGGTTTCTCCCTTGTCAATCTGGGCTCGTACACCACATCGACGATGGCCGCTCCTTTCTCCTTCATGGCCCGCTGAAATGCCTCCAGCAGAAGGGGATCTTGGGTCGCATCTGTGACGATGAGAATCTTATCGCCCTGTTCGATGGGTCCCAGAGCGCCGCTCCGGCCGCTGCTTTTCATGGCCACCGCCTTTCTCGCCACAGGCAGCCAGTGTTCGACGGTTGCATGCTTTGTGCGATAACTCTCAACGGGAAATCGGGGAGCCGGGTAGACAAATCCAGGGAGCGGCTGCCTCGATTTGTGGATCTCAGCGCTATAGCTTAAGTATCCGACGCTTAAAAAGGCACCGATCAAGATGGTAATAGGTATTGTTTTCGCCATAGTCTCCTCTTATTAGTGGTCAGTTATCAGTGGTCAGTTATCAGTTGAAGAACTGAGAACTGACAACTGAAAACTGATAACTTTTAAAAAACTGGGCTCTTCCGGGTTTTAAGTGGGTCCCGGAGCAAGATCGAGACCCCCGCAGTGAAAGTAAATCGCTGTGATGAAATTCGCCTTGTTCCGGAATCCACGGGCCGTGTACTTGACCCATTGAATCTTGGCATTCAGTGATTCGCTCGTTGCATTCGTGATGCGGTGCTTCAAATACGTGAGGATGTTCGCCAGTTTGTCCTTCAGCATCTTCGCTACGGCAATGACTGGTTGGAGTCTGCTGTGAGTCGCCCAGTTGTACCACCAGTTGAAGTGGTGCCGCGCCGCCCCCTCGTACACGTAGTCAAAAAGCGACATCGCGGATTCCTTCAGAGCCCATGCCCTCGCGGTCTTGAGATTGCTCTCTCTCAAGGCCTTGAAGTCACGCCACGCCTTCCGAGTGAAGTTTGCTGGATTCCGGAGCCATGCGTATTTGGTTCCTACCAGACGCACATCCCCCTCGGGCTCCAAAACCCGTCTTTCCTCGCGACGCACCTTGTCGACCGCATCTCCGAGATGCCCCGCGATGTGAAACTTGTTGTCCGCATCCTTCAGGTGAGACCGAACCGATGCAATGTAGGGATCCCACATATCCATTGCGACCCCCTGGATCCCTTCCAGCTGCTCCTCTGTCAGCGTCGGCCAGAATCCGTCCAGGCTGGACTGCTTCCTATCCTCCGACTTCTGCCCAAGGCAGCTTGACCACCCGCGGCCCGTGCTTCTCGCAATTGCTTCGAGGCGGCTCCGCATGCACGATCGTCTTGTACTGGCACGTGTCCAGATGCCGCCACGACCGTTCCGGTTGGTGATCGTAAAGTCCCCACTCCGTCCCGCATTCCGGCACTTCCATCGAGTTCCTTCCGTATGCGCCAGATAGAGGTGAACCTCTCCTTGCTCAAGCTTCAGTTCGACTCGTTCCACAAACCAGGGATCTGTAATCCCAAGGATCTGCTCGTACAGCTTTCGGTCTTGAATGGTGCTTCTCCGATCCGGCGTCCCTCCGGTAAACTACACCCGGCCTGGGCGGAGGATCGGCCAATGCTGGGAAGCAACCCGAGCGCCGACTCAGGGACCAAGACCGAGGCGGGATGTCACCACGACACCCCGTTTCCTTCATTATCCCTGCCTCGGGATTGGTACCAAAGCGATAAATCCCGGGGCTCTGGGGGCTGGCCTCCAGCTCAACAACCCACTAAAAACCCTGAATTCCCAAAAATATATCGATCTGCCTCACCTCCCCGTAGAGCCGTGTCCAAGCCACAAACGGCACTTCGGCAGCGGTCTCACTTCAAGCGGCTTCGGCATCGCGCATCACCTTTTTCGCCACCCATAATAGCACGCAACCGGGTCGGTTGGCGATGCCCGCCCCCTTCGCCCCAGCCCAGGGGACGCGAGGCTAGGGACCGACGGTGGCATAACGATGACAGGAACTGCGTGACCTCTGCAGCGCCCATCATCGCCGGGTGGCGCTTCCCATGAAACAGGATGAATCGCCGGATCCACCCCACATAGGCCTCCTCCGTCCGGTGAGGAGGCGATTGCCCTTGACAGGCTTGTGCTCAGAGGTCAAGATGGGCAACCAGGAACCACCTCCGGGAGAGCAAGCTTGAAAGAAAAAGGAGGGGGAACATGAAGGCTTGGGGAAAACTGAAAACTAACACGGAGACAGATTTATGAAACTGTCGTTAGCTTCCGCTTTGGTTACCACCTGCTTGCTCTTTAGCTTTGATTGCCAGGTTATCGCGC
Source organism: Acidobacteriota bacterium (assembly GCA_016210925.1). Classification (GTDB taxonomy): domain Bacteria; phylum Acidobacteriota; class UBA6911; order JACQTF01; family JACQTF01; genus JACQTF01. The sequence goes on from JACQTF010000201.1 coordinate 6,001, forward strand.
AGAGTGAGCTAATCGTCATCGAGGGGGGAGCGCTGATCGACGGGACCGGCAGGCCCCCTGTGTCCGATGCTCGCGTCGTGATTGAAGGGAACAGGATCAAGGCCGTGGGTCCGAGAGCAAATGTCCAGGTTCCTGCAGGGGCAAGGGTCATCGATGCCAGAGGGAAGACCATCCTCCCCGGGCTGATCGACGCCCACGGTCATTATCGGGAGTTTTTGCCCGAGCTGCTGATCTCGCACGGCACGACCACCCTCATCGATACGGGAAACTATATGGACTATGTCCTGGCAGTGAGGGAAGCTACCGCAGCAGGGAAACTTTGGGGTCCACGGGTCTTCACGACCGGCTCGGGGATCACGGGCTCCGGCGGTGGCGTCAGCCGGGATAGGGTCGTCGTGAAGGATGCGGCGGAAGCCAAAGCAGCCGCGGAGGAACATGTCCGGAGAAAAGTCGATTTCATCAAGGTCTACGAGGGCATCACTTCCGACCAATTGAAAGCGGTGACCGAGGTGGCGCACGCGGCCGGGATACCGGTGGTGGGCCATCTGCGGATTCTGGATGCCAGGGAAGCTGCACTGGCTGGCATTGACGGTTTGATCCATGCCGGCGGAATCTCTGCCGCTCTCGTTCCCGAGTCTGAGGCAAAGTCGATCAAGGGCGCTGCCGGAAGCAATCCGTGGGGCACCCCCGGTGGCGGTGTATTCCACTCCCAAATGGATACCAGCGAATTTGATGATCTGGTCCGGCTCTTGGTGGAGCGCCGGGTCATGATCCAGCCGGACCTGGTGCATAGCGCCAAGGGGGTCATCAAGCAATGGGACAAGTTCGATTTGGAGAATCGCAGGCTGTTTGACGATCCCAACCTGGACTACGTCCCGCAAAAGGACCGGGAGAGGTGGTTCAGGACCGCTTTTCTGAAGGGCGCCACCCCCCAGGAGCTGGAGAGGCGGCGCGCTGGCTATGAAAAGATGCTGGTGTTTCTGAAAAAGTTTGTTGCCGCCGGCGGCTTGCTGCTGGCAGGTTCGGATTTTGTCGGGGACGCGGCTCCCGGTCCGACCCTCCATCAAGAGCTGGAGGTATTCGTGGATGACGTGGGCCTGACGCCGATGCAGGCCATCCAGACGGCGACTAAAAATCCGGCGGACTTTTACCTGAAGGGAAAGCAACTGGGTACCCTCGAGGTGGGTAAACTGGCCGACCTGGTCGTCGTCAGAGGGGATCCGTTACAGGACATCCGGAACACGCGAAACATCGAGCTGGTGATCAAAGATGGTCAAGTCATGGAGACCGGCTATCACGCCTGGTACGCGAACCCTTATCGGCGGCCCTTCTCCGGTGGTCGGGACGATCATCCGATCCCTTTCGTCAACACGATCAGCCCCTACGTGGCCACGCAGGGAAGCAGCGGAGTTGTGCTGACCATCCACGGGACCGGTTTCACGCCGGATTCGCTTGTTTGGGTAGAAGGGACGAGCCTGAAAACGACCTTCGTCAGTCCAACCGAGTTGCGCGCCCAAGTGACCGATGTTTCTCTGAAGGGCGTCGGCGCGCTCGCCCTCCGGGTTGTCAATCCCCCGCCGATCGGAGGGACCTCAAACCCTGTCTACTTCCTGGTGAAGCACCCGCAGTGAGGCTAAACCCCGATCCGTCCGTATCGTTTCACCCCATTGGGGAATGCTCGTTCATCCTATTGACGGTTGACCATTGACATTCAGGACCGGAAGTTCGGACGGATCGGGGCTAAAGAAACTCAGGCAGGACTTGTTGACCCAGCAAGGCCAGGCAGTGTTCGAATTCGTCGAATTGCAGCCTCAGATCAAAGATCAGGTGATCGGTCCCAAGGGCCAGGTAAGATTCGACCTGCTCGCAGATCTCTTCCGGTGACCCTAAAAGGAAATATTCCCTTTTGATTTCCTCAAAAGTCTCCAGGCCGAACTCCTCGAAAGACTCAGCGCTCACCCTGACCTTTTGCTCTGCTTCGACGCCAGTGTCAGCAATGGCGGTCGGAATGATGTTGCCGATAGAGAATCGTTCACGATGTCGGACCCGTTCCTTGATGTACGGGATCGTCTTTTTGAAAAGGGAGAGCGCCACTCGCCCGGGCACCCAGCCATCGCAGAGAGCGATCGCCCGCTCGATGGCCGCCGCCGATTTTCCTCCGTACCAGATTTTCAGTTGACGTTCCGGCCGGGGCGTCAGGGTCAAGCCTTCAATCGAAAAGTCCTCTCCCCGATAAGTTACGTTTTCTTCGGACCACAATCTCCGCAAGAGCTGGATGGTCTGTTCCACGATGCGGGCCCTCCGGTGAAAGGGCACGCCGACAGCGTCGAATTCCGATCGGTTCGATCCGATGCCGAACCCCACGATGAGGCCGGCGCCGGAGAGGTAATCCAGCGTCAGCAGGTCTTGCGCCAGCTTGACGGGGTGCCTGAAAGGGATCAAGACGCCGAAGCCCAGCTTCAGCTTCCGGGTCGCCCCGGCCATGGCGGCCAGGGTCAAGACCGGCTCGGTGAAATTGGTGGAGGACGCCATCTCCAGTTGGCCGGCGGGGATGAAGACATGATCCCTGGCCCAAATGGAATGAAAACCGTATTCCTCGATTTTTTTGACCGAGCGATAGAGCAGAGAGGGACTGCATTCGGAGCCAAAATGCGGCAACAGCACCCCAAACTCGGACTTCCTTTCCATGAAAAAAATACCGAAGCTGAGGATCGAAGATCGAGGATCGAAGAGAGCAATCCTCCATCTTCAATCCTCAATCCTCAGGTTTTGGGTCTTGGGTTTCCTGAAATGTACCTTCCGTAACCCGGCTGGCCCAGGACCCTGCCTTCGCTCATGATGACCTGGCCCCGGAGCACGGTTTTCAGGACCTTTCCCTTCAGGCGCCAGCCTTCGTAGGGAGACCAGCCACACTTGGTGTAGAGGCCGGCAGAGGAGGCCGTCCACTCGCGATTCAAATCTACGATGGCAAAGTCCGCGTCGGAGCCCACTTGAATGCAGCCCTTTCGGGGGTAAATTCCCAAATGTCTGGCCGGGTTCTCCGTCAAGAGCTTGATCAGGGGTAACAGGCCGATCTTGCCCTGGCGCACATCGGTGAGGAGGACGGCCAGATAATGCTCCAACTGGGGGCTGCCCATCGCTGCGTCCCAGGCGTTCTCCCGCTGTTTCTCCAGCTCTTCGACCAGATGGGGCGCATGGTCTGTTCCGATGTGATCGATGGTGCCGTCTGAGAGGGACTCCCAGATGACCCGCATGCGCTCCGGATCTTCCACGATAAACCCTCCCGGGCAGCAGCGGGGTCCTTTCCGTTCCAGGTCTTCCCGCGTCAAGTGGAAATACTTGGGATCGATCTCCACAGTCACCTTCTGCCCGTCCGCTTTGGCTCGCTTGAGCAATTTGAGAGACTCGGCGGAATGGGTGTGCAAGACCTGCAAACGAACCCCGGTCCGCTTTTGGAGGTGCAGCAACGTCGAGATCGCGGTCTTCCAGACCAGCTCATCGGTATAGACCTCTCCAAAGGTGACGTGATTCTTGGGTTTTCCGGACGCCCACGCCTCTTCCGAAAGGTGTTCAAAAAGGCGCTGATGGAACGGATGGACGTGGCAGGGCAGGCCCGTGCGAGCGATGGCCGCGAAGCATTCCAGGAGCTTCCCCTCGTCGTTAATGGCCAGCCGGGGATCGTGGGGATAGGCACCCTTCACCTGAAAGATCTTGAACCCGGTGGCCCCGGCTTGGGCGAGCCTGGGAATCTCTTCCGGCCGGGTACCGGCGACCCAGTGGCCCCAATCGACGACGCATTTCTGCTCTGCCAGGCGCTTTTTTTCCAGAAACCGCTCCACGGTGTCCGTCGGGGGCTCCACATTGGGCATGTCCACCACCAGCGTCACGCCTCCCGCCGCAGCCGCCTGCGTGGCTGTGAAGAAATCCTCCTTGTGCGTGTAACCCGGCTCCCGCATGTGGGCATGGAGATCGATCAGACCGGGGAAGACCCACATGCCGCCGGCGTCTACGACTTCTGTTGCGGAACAGGGAGTGGATGGCTCCAGCAGGGCAGCGATCTTCTCTCCCCGTACCCCGATCGTTGCCCTTACGAAGCCTTGCGGGGCGTGTACCTGTCCGTTGGTGATGAGCAGGTCGAAATCAGGCAAGCTTTAAAACCTGAAACCTGAAATCTAGTTTTCAGCCGTCAGTTATCAGTGGTCAGTTTGCTGAGAACTGAATACTGAGAACTGACAACTGAAAACTAAGTCTTGGGTTTCAGGTTTCGGAGTTTTAGGTTTTGCAGTTTTACCAGAGGATCTTGAGACCCATCTGGATTTCTCGATTCTTGTTGTTGGTGCCGGTGATGCGTCCTGCACCTGTCAACAGGCCCGTGCTACCAAACACATTGAGTCCGGGGATGTCGAAGTTCGGATGGTTCAGGAGGTTGAAAAACTCGAAGCGCAAGTCCACTTCGAACGCTTCCGACACGCTGGGCACCATGATCCTCTTGAACAGGGAGAAATCCACGTTGGCGAACCCGGGACCGATGGTGGTATTGCGCCCCAGGTTTCCGAAGAAACCCGCGGGGGGCAGCGCCAGACGAGACGTGTCGAACCAGCCGCTGATGCTGCCTGTTCGGAGGTTCTTGTCCCCCGACGTGAGGTCGGGCCGCTGGCCGAAGGAGCCAAAGGGCCGCGCGATGGCCGTCCTCGCCCGATCGGCGTTAATGATGGGCGTGATCGGGATTCCGGACCGGAAGCTCAATATGCCGCCGAGCTGCCAACCTCCAATGAACTTGTTCACCGCGGGCGAGAGGTTGTCCGGAACAGGGATGTCCCAGGTGAAATTGATGGTCGCGTTCTGGCGGATGTCAAAGTCCGAGAGGCCCCGGTTGAACTTCCGATCGAAGGGCCATGGGCTGGTGAACGTATTTGCCGCATCGCTGGGATTGAACGTTCCGGAAAAGTCGTCCACGCTCTTAGCAAGCGTGTAGGCGAGCTGCGCCTGGAATCCCCGGCTCCAGCGCTTGTTGAAACCGGCCTGGAAGGAATGGTAGGAGGAATTTCCATCCCAGGTCTTCGCCTGGACGGTGCCGATGGCCGGGTTGCGTTTCCTCGAACCTGCCGGGAAGAACAGTTTGCCGTCCACGAGGGTGGGAACGGCGAGATTGAAGTCCAGCGTGGAGCGAGACAGGTGCGTGGCGCGGCTCCCGGCGTAAGCCAGGGTCGCCACGGAATTCCAGGGCAGTTCCCGCTGGATATTCAGGTTCCACTGCTGACGGTAGGCCGAGCCGGGCCGGAATTCGATGTGCTCGAACCGGGCGCCGGAAAAATCAGCTCGGATGTTCTTGATCTTCTCAAATCCGCCCTGGGGAAAATCACCCGGTGCGAGTCGGACGCTGCCGATGGCGAAGAAGGGCAGGTTCCGGACGCCCGAGGTGATGATATTGGTCACCAGCAGCTGATCGTAGAAGATGCCGTATCCGAGTCGCACCGCGGTCTTGCCGCTGCCGGTGGGATCCCAGGCAAGGCCGATGCGTGGGGCGAAGTTCCGCAAGGATGGATTCTCGTAATACGGCGCCCCCACCGTCGGCGCCGTGTCGCTCAGGAACCGCAGGTTGGAGATCTTGTTGTGAACTTCGTCGATCACGGTGGCGAACTCGTAGCGGAGGCCGAGGTTGAGGGTCAGAACTTTTCGCACATTGACGTCATCCTGGACGTAGAATCCCGCCAGGGTTTGCCTCCACCCACGCACCAGGTCTGCCCCAGGGAGTCGCCCCGAAAAATCAGCAGGTCGATTCGTGAGGAACTCCGCGATGGAATTAAACCCCATCTCTCCGTTGACCTGGCGGTCCGAGCTCTGGTTGTACTGCATCCGATCCACGTTGAAGCCGAAGCGGAGGGAATGTCTGGAACGAGTCACGTTGACATTGTCGAAGACCTGAAAGGAGTTGTAGGCCCAAATGTCTACGTCCGAACCGCTGGCCGCTCCCGGGAGGCCGCTCAGACCCGCCACGCCCACAGGACCGGCGGGGCGTCCAGGGATCATGGAAATCGCGGGATTGTTCAGCCTTTCATCCAGCGTGACGTTCCGGCCATCGATCAGGTGTGTTCGAGTGTAGCCGAAGCGGAGTTCGTTCAGCAGGCTGGGACCGAAGACGTGGGTCTCCGTCAGCGTCAGATACCTTCGATTGCTGAGCCCGCCGGTCAGGACGGACCCAAAAGAGTTGGGCGCCAGGAAATCCGAGTTGTCGAAGACAAAGCTTCCAGCCAGGGTATCCTTTTCGGAAAAATGGTGATCCAGCTTGGCGGTAAAATAATCCTCCCCTGTGACCCGTTGGGGATTCGTCACGAACTCACCCACATGGGGGGCCAGGATCCTGCTGTTCGGAAGGGGATAAAGTTCCAGAAGCGGCTTGATCTTTGGATCCACGGTCACGTTTCCTGTTGGGAGAATACCCTGCCTCCCGCTTTCCGTCAGGGTCCTGATGACCGAGGTGGTCCCCAATGCCTCCCGTAGTCCTTCCCAGCTGCCGAAGTAAAAAGTCTTGTCCCGAACAATGCGTCCTCCAGCCGTGGCGCCGAATTGATGCCGGCGAAATTCCGGCTTGACGAGGCTGAAAAAGTTCTTGGCGTCCAGGTTGTCATTCCGGTGGAAATAAAAGGCGGATCCATGGAAATCGTTGGCCCCTGAGCGGGTCACAGCCGTGACCACGGCACCTGCGGCCCTTCCGAACTCCGCCGAATAGGCATTGCTCAAGAGCCGGAACTCACGAATGGCGTCCACGCCCAGATTACCGCCGGCCACGCTTCCGGGCGTATTGTTGGTGAAGTCGTTCGTGGTGACCCCATCCAGGAGGTAGTTGTTCTGGCTCGTTCGAGCTCCCCCTACGGTCAGGGCCACGCCTGCCCCTCGGGATACTCGGGACCCGAAACTGGTGCTGCGGCCGGCGTGAATGGCCACGCCCGGTTGCAACGTGGCGAGCTGCACGTAATCGCGCCCGTTGAGAGGAAGATCGCGGATCTTCTTCTCATCCACCAGCTCGCTGAGTGCTGCGCTGGACGTATCGACGAGCGGAGCCTCTCCGACCACGGTAATCTGCTCGCTGATCTGGCCGATCTTCAGCGTGAAGTCCACCACGGCATGGCGTCCCACGCTGAGGACCATGCCGCTGCGGACCTCGGTCCGAAATCCGTCAAGGCTGGCGCTGACCTGATAGTTTCCCGGACTCAGGTTCGGTGCATGATAGGTACCGCCTTCTCCCGTGAGCAACGACCGGACGACCCCGGTATCCACGTTCTTGATCTCAATACTCACGCCCGGCAACAGCGCGCCGGTCTCATCCCGCAGCGTCCCTGAAATGACCGCGCTGGCCACCTGGGCCTGAACCTGTTCCAGACCCACCAGGGCGAGGATCCCCAACAGGGTCACCACGAAAACAAAGGACTTCCTTCTCATGGCTGCGTCATCCTCCTATAGGGGGCACCGCAGGACCCTGCGTTGCCCCAGTCTGATGTTCCGTCGCGTTGCCGAGTGATTGCCGAGAGGCGGGATGTTCAGGTGCTCCCCCCCGAGACCCGCGATCCCTTGCCCTCCATAAATACCACAAGGGCCGAAGAACGGTCAACACAAAACTCCATTTATTTTCCATTTATTACCACGGGTGATGCTACGAATGGGAGAAGCTCAGCGGCTTCCCATCAGGATGAGCAGGGTTCCCGCCGCCACGAAAGTTAACTTCCAGGGGGAGGTCTTTCCCGCCATGGCTGCGATCCCCAGGGCCATGATCGCCAGGAAGAACATCGGCTGGATAAACCCCACCAGGCCATTGATGAGGATGGCGGTTCTGACCTGACCAAAGTAGTACATCAGGAAGGCCGCCAGCAGTCGGACCCCTCCTGCGATTGCGCTCAGTGTCACCATCATCTTTAAGGAGATCTCTTCGGACATAACTCCCTCTCGTGGTCAATGGTCAATGGTCACCGGGTTTTACATGAGCAGGACAGCGGCCGCGGTGGTGGCGGCCAGCCCGGTCAGCACAGGAAACCAGTTGAAGCGAGCCAGGTCGGCCGGGGAGACGCCGCAGATGGCCGCCACGGGTATCACCGCCCAGGGAACCAGACAGCCTCCCCCCACCCAGATCGTCACCGTCTGACCCAGTGCTGCCAGGACGGCGGTGTTGAGATGCGCCGCAGAACCAAATGCGGCGGCGGTGGCTCCCATCAGAGGCAAGTTGGAAAAACCAGAGCCATCCAGGCCCGACAGTATGCCCATGAAGGCCTGCAACAGTCCAGAGGTCATTTGGTTCAAAGGCACGACTCCCGACAACGCTACCGCCAGATCAAACAGGAGGCCCCTCCCGGACTCGCCAAAGATCGTGCGGGAAAGAGCCGGGACCCCCATGTAAAAGAAAGCCGCAATGACAATGACGCGTGTAAAGATGGAAATGCTGAACACGCAGCCCTCCACCAACGACTCCGCCACAATATCCAGGCTCTTCCTACCCTTGACGCATACCGACACGAACGAGATGAGCAACAGGGCAGTGCCACCCAGGGCCGCAGTCGCCTCGCCCCCCCGAAGTCCCAGGAGAATGCTCAACAACAGGGCCGCTGCAAACGCGAGAGGAACCACGGCTGCCGCGAACTTGACCACGGATGGAACCGGCGCCACCTGTGCCACTTGAGCTCCCGGGCCGTTGGAGGTTGCCACAGCGTCGGAACCCGAGGCGCGCTTCAGTTGCTTCCTCTGGGTATAGAGCAAACACCCCAGGGTCACCACCGACATGGTGGCGATCAATGGGATCTGGGCACGCATCAGCTCCGGGACCGGAATGTTCGCGGCTCGCCCGGTAATCGCGGGAGCCCCCTGGATAACATAGTCGGTGGACAGCGCGATTCCATGGCCAAAAATGTTCATGACGGAAGCGGTGTACAAGACCGGCATCCCTACCGCAGTAGCAACCGGCAGGAGCACAGCTCCGACGAGAGCCGTAGCTGGCGACGGGTAGAGGAAATAAGAGGTCACCATCATCACCAGTCCGACCACCCAAAACGCCAAGAAAGGAGATCGGACCAGCCGCCTCAACGGCGCAATCATCAAGTCCTGAGCCCCGACCGATCGGAGAATGCTCGAGAGGCCCGCCAACACCGCCACAATCAAGATGATGTCTATCAACTCCCTGGACGAGACGACAATCGCGGTGAAAATCTTTCGAAGCCCGTCGAAGGGGGATCCTGTCACGCTCCAAGCGACGGCGAACATACCCACAAGGCAGATAAGCACCAGGTCCCGGCGAAGCACCATGCTGACCAGGATCACCACAACGAAGAACAAGTAAATCCAGTGAGCCAACGTCAGCATGACCATATCAAACCTGAGACCTGAAACCTGAGACCTGAGACCTGAAACTCGAAACCAAAACTAAACGCGGTATCCAGAGTTTCAGGTTTCAAGTTTTGGGTTTCGTGTTTGAAGATTGACCATTGACCGTTGACGAGTGACTTCTTTAGAAGATGGGCGGATACAACCCCACCTTCAACACGCAAAACTTCGAGAGGAAGTTACCGACCTGGGTCAGCACGCCCACGGAGACCGCTGCCATCAGCACCGCATCCCCGTTAGCGGCCACGGCCACGAGAGCCAGCGGGAGCACCAATCCCGCGACAAAAACCCCGCCCAAAAAATGGGGAGCCCACTGGCCGCGCAGCAGCCTCCGCGCCGATTCCCGGGCGGTTCCGCGAACCTGGTAAGCGTTAATCAGGTGGAAGACCACCAGCAGCAAACAAACGCACAGGAGCAGAGCCTCCCCGACGAGCCAGGTCGTGGGGATCGCCTGTCCACGAGCCGCCTGGAAGGCTACCGCCATTCCCAGAGCGCTGGCAAAGGCGAAGAACAAAAATTGCAAGGGTATGAGGGTGGTGTTCCAGAACGGGATGGAAGGAGAAAAGGAGAGCACCAGACCGGGATAGACGATGATGATAAAGGCGCTGGCCGCGGCAATCCCATGTAGAACAAACGACCACCAGGCGTCGCCCCAGGCGAAGCTGGCCAGGGGCTGGCGCCCCTGGAGCGTCAGGTCCGGTAGGATATAAAGGGAGTCCAGAAACAGAAAAAGGAAATCGCAGATCGCTCCCACCGAGATCCACGAGTGCCTGGGATTCATCAGAGCGCGCCAGAACCGTTCGGGCCGCCCCAGATCGGAGATCAAAATCAGACCTCCCACGGCCACCAGCGCCAAGCCCAGGACGTGAGCCAGGCTCAAGCCCAGCACCTGGCCCAACTCAATGCCAAATAGCAACCGGTTCAGGTAGAGGGCGGAACCCAGGCCCATGGCAAAAAACCACACGGCATGCGGGACGTGCCAAAAGGTCTGCGGCTTCGGTTCCAGGCGAAAGCTGAAGGTCAGGGGACTTCCGCTCCGCATCGGCAGCTTCTCCCGTCAACGAACGTACCACACGGAGGTGTCCGTTCCAGCCTCCGGGCGGGGTTGCTCACCGTTGCGATTTCGGATCAACCGGGAAGGGGCGCTGTCCAGATCTTCCAGGTCCCCGAAAATCCGGCATTCCGTAGGGCAGGTCTCCACGCAGGCGGGCTGGAGCCCTTGATCGACACGATGGGTGCAAAAGGTGCATTTTTGGGCTGTCCCGCTGGTATATTTCTCGCGGGTGAGCGAGTCCAGGGGAATGAGCTGCTCTCCGTATTCGCCGCCTTCATCCTCGTAGAAGTGCATGGCGCCGTAAGGACAAGCGGCGACGCACGCCCGGGTTCCGCAGCATTTGTCTTCGTTCACCAGGACGATCCCATCCTCGCGCTTATAAATGGCCCCTGTAGGGCACGCCGTCATGCACGGAGCGTCCTTGCACTGGTTGCAGAGGGCAGGGATGAAGAGGCGTTTCACATTGGGATACTTCCCGACTTCCTTTTCGAACACGGGTGCATACCAGATGCCGGGTGGGGTGTTGTTCTCCACCTTGCAAGCCAGGGTGCACGCGTAACAGCCCACGCAGCGATCAATGTCCAGGACCATTCCCCATCGTGCCATAACAAGAAACCCGAAACCCGAAACTCGAAACCTGAAACTGAAAACTGAAAACCGAAAACCAAACGCTAAGGGCCGAAACCCAGAACTTTTTTTAAAGTTTTAGGTTTGCCTTTCCGCGCCGGGCTGATCTTGACCTTGACGCAGGCATCCAGCGCCGCCGAGAGCATGTCCAACTGATCGAGGGAATACCGAATGAGGCTGTTGAAATGCACGCCCTGCCCCCGCGCCCGGGGGTTCGCCGTCAGCTTTCGACCCAGCACTCCGGGAATCCCGATAGCTTCCGGATGAATCCCCTCGGTGAGCCGTGCGATGCCAACCGTGCGAACTCCGGAGGAGGACTCGATCCAGATGGGCTCGCCATCTCGGATCCCCTTGCGCCGGGCCGTCTCCGGATTGATCCCCACGTTGTAAACTTTCCCGTCGCGCTCGGCCATCTCGTTCAGCCAGTTGTTCTCCGCAGTGAACGTAAAGGTGGCAAAGGTCAACTTGTGGTTGACAGCAAAGAGATCGTATTCCGTGGGACCCGACGGAAACGACGGGCAGGGTCGCCATTCCACCAAAGGAACATAATCGCTGGTATCCCAATCCAACCCCATTTCCTGGGTGACCTTGCCCACGTCCTCCCCCGCCTGGAGAAAGTGTTCCAGGTAGATGGGAATACGGCCGCGGTGAAACGCTCGAGGGTAGGTTTCCCTGGCCGTGCGCCGGCTAAATTCGTAGTACCCGTGCTGCTTGAAATAGTCCAGGCCGTGATCGGGGCCGCACCAGCCTTTGGCCCACACGTCACAGAGGTCTTCCCACGTGTAGCTCCCGTTCACATCCAACTGGTGAGGCGCGCTCAGGTGCGCAGTGGCGTTGAACGCGGCGTACAGCTCCCGCTGCATCCCCATGCGATGCGCCAACTCCCAGAGCACCTCCAGCCAGTGCCGGGAGGAACCATAGGGCTGAAGTATCGGCTGCTGGAACCCGAAATTCCAGGCGTGGCCCACCCCGAGAGGGATCGGCTGGAACTGCATGAAGGGGTTGCGGGCCATGGGCGCCAGGCGCTCCAGCGAGTGGGTGTCAGGCAAGACGATGTCGGCGAAGACGGTGGTCTCGTTATGGTGGTCCGCGATGGAGACCATGAAGGGAATCTTCCGCAGCGCCGCCGCCATGATCTCGGGATCGGCCGTGTTGGCCACCAGGTTGGTCCGGCACTGGATGAGCATCTCCGGGGTGTAGGGCAGATGGTACTTTTCCGGCTCTAAGATGCCCAGCCAGAGCATGGCCCGTGCATAGACCGAAACCGGGAAGAGCTCCACCAGCTCCAGCGTCTGGGGTGGCATGGCCTTGCGCAAAGGATAAGGCGGCCGCATGTGGGAGTATCGATTGCCCACGACCAGAATGCCATCCGGACCTTCCTTGGGGGCGCCAAACGGCCCCGCAGAGTTGGCGTTCAGCAGCCCGCCGGGAACGTCCACCGCTCCCACCATCACGTTCAAGAAAGCAATCGACAGGCCGTTTAAAAGGCCGTGCTTGTGGGCTCCCACGCCCCGGTACCAGGTGGCTGCTGCAGGTCGCAGGGGCAGCTTTTCCCCTTCGATGAGGATCTCGGAGCCGATCTGGGCTGCCGCGCCGAATTCCCGAGCGATGCGTCTCACGGTGGCCGCGGGGATGGTGGTGATCTCGGAAACCCGCTCCGGGGTCCATCGGGTGAGGGACTCCTTCCAGAGCTGGAAGCCCGTTTTGGCCGTCCCGCCCTGCACCGGGTGCGAGCCCTCCAGGGCGGGTGTTTCGGTGCCGTCATAAGGAACCGCTTCGCCGTGCTCGTCCCAGACCAGAGGCTTGCCCGTCCCCGGGTCCCGCACATAGTGGCCGGACTCCTGCACCAAATAAGGTCCGTTCGTGTAGCGGCGGAGATAGTCCCCGTCGAAGATTCCCAATTCGTTGATCAAGACGTTCATCATGCCCAGCGCCATGGCCGCATCCGTTCCCGGGCGGATGGGGATCCACTCGTCAGCCTGGGCTGCGGTGTTCGAGAGCATGGGATCGATGCAGACCATTTTCATGCCCCTCATCCGGGCGTTCGCGACCTCCAGGGTCATTCCCATGGCGTTGCTGTTGGCGACGAAACCGATGGAGCTTCCGAACTGGATCAGGTAGCGGCAGTAAGCCGCATCCGGATGCACGTCGTTGGAGCCGGTGACGGTGTAGGCCACCGGATGGACCCCGTTGCCGCAAAAGTAGCCAGCGGGACCGGCGGTGAAATTCGGGGTCCCGAAGGCGGACACGAAGGCCCGCAAGGGCAAAAAAGAATACGTATCGAAGCTGGCCACCACCAACTTCCGCGGGTCCTCCTCCCGAATTTTCTTCAAACGCTCCGCGACCTCCGTGAGGGCTTCTTCCCAACTGATCTCCTTCCAGCCAGGATCCAGCTCCTGGCCCTTTCCGGGGTTGGTCCTTCGCAGGGGGTGTGCGATGCGGTTGGGGTTGTACGCATTCAGGAGGGCCGCATTGCCCTTGGCGCAGATCTTCCCGTAGTTGGGGCCCACCTCGGGAATGCCCTCGATCTTGGTGGCGATACCGTTCACCCGGTGCACCCGGATGGTGCAGGCGTTGTAGCACATGTCACAGGTGCTGACGAACCAGGTGTCGTCTCGCCCGGCGGCGGGCATCGTCGCTGCGCTCATAACGCTTTTAACCCCCTACCGGAATCGGGCCGAGGAACACCACTTCCACTTCAGAGCCCGCAGGACTTCCCAGGGGAGTTTCCAGGCCCTGGAGACTGAGAACATTTTGGCCGTTGAGAAGCACCAGGATCTCCGGCGACACGTTCTCGCCGCCGGCGAACAGATAATTTCGAAAATCCGGACCGTGGCGGTCCGAAAGTGTGCGCAGGAGCTCTCGCAGAGTGCTCCCTTCGGGGACTGCGACCGGTTCCTGGTCGCAACCCACCAGCCTCTTCGCAAGCCCCGTGTATTTGACCAGAAGATTCACAGAGTCGATCCTTTCGCGCTTTTCTTGACGTAAATGGAGTATAGCCGATCCGGTCCCGGAAGTGAATGACGTAGGCGCCCGGCCCGTGCCGGTGCGCGCAGGTCGGTTGCGGGCCGCTCTTCCACCAGGGCAAACGAGGCGTTCTCGGACATGATCAAACGGGTGTCCGCGCTGCGGTAAGCCCTTTTCAGGTCCCCCTTTAGCCATGCCGCAGGGTTCCCGGCATAAACCAGTGACGATTGACCATTGACCTTTCTTCAGGGATAAGGACGGTAGTCGATGATGTAGGAATAGGCCTGGCGGTGTTCTTTCTTGGCCCACGCCGCCGGGTCCGGAGCGTAGTCCTTCCAGTAGTCGCCGGCGGTGTTGATGCCCGGCATGGCGGGAACCCAAGACTCTGTCAGCAAGTCATCAGGATTTCCGTACTTGGACGCAAGCTGCCGAATCTCGGGGTCATCCAGTGCCGTGAGGTGTCCTTTGTCGATCACCTTGGCTTCCTTTCCGTCCGCCATGGTCACCGCGTAGGTGGGGAAGTACAAATGCACGTGCCAATGGCTGGCCTGCACTCCTCGGCGGATCGCCCAGGCGGTGGAGAGGAGCTGTCCCAGCCCCATGTGAATGATGCCCGAGCGGTTCCGCTCGTAGGCCCAGCTGACGCGCCCGGCGATGGTTTCCATGACATTGTGAGGCCGGGCCACCTTCGGATGGGTGCCGATGGCGGCTTCAATGAGGTATTTGCTCCCCGGCGCCGGGTAGTGAGGATAATGAACGTCCTTGGTCACCCGCAGGAACTCGCGCCAGAGGTCGCCGAAGCGGCCACCTCCTTCGATCTTTTCCATCTGGTTCTTCCGAAGGGTGATCTTCAGATGCGGATAGGGACCGATATGATCCGACGTACCTGCGATCACGCCCTGCCCATCGGTGCGATCCAGGATGATCCCCAGCGGATAGCCCATCAGGTGACTCGAGATCAGGGGAATTTCCGAGCGCCCGGGTCCATAGATATGACTGCCCCAGCCGGCCACCTGGATTTTCGGATGCTTGCCTTCGATGACCTCCCAATATTCGGGGAACCAGGTGAAGCTGTAGTCCGTCCCCTCCGGATCGGTCAGGTGGACCTTCTGGGCCTGGCGTAACTTTTCCCACCCCTTGTAGTCCAGCGCCTGGACCAGGTCCATGGGATAAGGAACGGACTCGTCGGCCAGCATCTCGCGGGTGGTCCAGTCCAGACCATACCCCTTCAGCAGCTCGTTCGACTGCAGGTAATTGACCCCGATGAGCTTGTCATACCCTCGCTCCGGGGCGGCGGTCTGCAGCCATTCCGCGGAACCCAGGCCGCCGGAGTCGGAGGCAAACCAGGCTCCGCCTTTCAGCCCCATCTCCATGATGTCCGCGGCGTCGAAAATCTTCTTAATGGGAGAATCCGTGATGAGGGTGTCCACCCGGCAGTTCATCCGCCGCATGGCCTGAACAAACGCATCGACCACCAGGGGATCCACGTGGGATGGGACGACGAACAGGACCTTCTCTCCCCCTTTGATTTCCCATCCGGGAAATTGATCTCCCGAGTAGGGCATGGGACGGGAGGCAATGATCCGGGCGTTTTCGAGCAGCGGCTCCACGTCGGTGATCTTTGGGATTTTGGGGTAACGGGGCTTGGGATAGGCGGGATCTGCAGCCACGCTTGCGGCTGCCCCAAACCCTCTGGGCTCTCGCCACAACCTCGGTGCAACGCAACTGAAGATCAACGCCCACAAGGCCATCACCACGACGAGTCCTCTCATTGTTTTCAAAGCTTTCTCCTTGGGCCAAGTCAATTGTCAACCGTCAAGGATCAAGGTGAAATCTTCGACCATTGACCATTGACCAATGACCATTGACTAGCGCGAGCCGGTCAGCTTTGCGCTCTCCTTCTCCAGGCGGATCAGTTCGTCCCTGGGGGGCATCTGCATTTTTGCTCCGTGTTTCGCCAGCTCCTCTTCGAACTGCTTGCGAATTTGCGGGTCCTCGTCGGCAAACTTCAGCAGGACGGTGTCTCCTCCGTATTCCATGGTCATGGGGTAAAGATCGTTGCCCGGGCGGTACCCGAGCTTCAGCCACCGTGCCGGCTCCTTGCCGTTGTTGAAATGCTGGTGATACCACTGGATCGGGGGGATGATGAACGACCCTTCCTGCCACTCCAATTTGACGATCTTGTCGGCATGGCCATTCGCATAGGGTCTCTCACCCAGCTCCGAGGGCCACATGAGGGTGTATCCGCTCCCATTCAGGATGATGATGGAAGCTCCCGGGCCGTGGCGATGTGCTCGCTCGTACTCGCCCACGGGAAATTCCTCAATATGAGCATCCATGGTATTGTCCGAAAGGATGAAATGCCGGTCGATGTCATTCACTCCTTGACCTGCGGGGAACAATTGGATCCCCCACCCATCTCGGACGATGTTGACGATGCTCAACGCGTGCTGTTGGCCCTTTTCAGATTCATAGTCGCGAGAAATCTCGGGGTCGAAGTAGTTCGGTTGTCCGTTGTAGCGATCGGTGAAATCGTAATTGACCCCATAAACGAATTTGGGATCCCGGAGCAGGTCCAGCAATAGAGGCGCTCCCGTCACAGCCAACAGTTTGGCCGGCTGGGCCCCGTTGTTGGAATGCTGATGCCAGGTGTTCAGCGGAGGAGAGAAGATCGAACCCTTCTTCCAGGCCACCACTTGCCGGCTTTTGCCCGGCTGCCAGACGTGAGTTTCGCCGCTCCCTTCCAGGACCAGGAAATTTTCCTCGAAGATGTGTCGTTCCGGATTCGTCTGCTTGCCCGGCGAGACCTCCAGCAAATAGGCGTCCACCACGCCCCCACACCCTTCCAGAAAAATGTACGCCCCCCGCGCTCCCAGCCGCTTCCAGGGTCCCAACTCCAGCTTTTTGACGTCGGGAATCGCGCTCCCCTGGTGGACCGGGATCCCTTCCGCTTCCAGCCATTTTTGATAAGCGCTCTTCTTGCCCAATTGCAGCCGTTCGCTCCTGGGTCTAAAACGGACCTGGCCATCGCCCAGCGAACTGCTGAGGAGTAGCACAGCTCCGGTCAAAACCATCTTTCGTGTCAAGACTCTCATAGGTTCTCCTCAGACGCCGCTCAAAGCGGAAAGCGCTCGCGGAGCCAATCGACCAACACCTTGGTTGTCTGCTCTCGTTGGTTGCCTTCGCCCGCCTTGGGGCCCTCCGGCAGGTACCACCTGCCAGTGCTCCGGAAACCAGGTGAAACTGTAGTCTGTCCCCGCGCGTATGTTTACCAGAGAATCTTCAGCCCCATCTGGATCTCCCGATTCTTGTTGACCGTGCTGGTGATCAGTCCCGCGTTGGGAAGCAGCAATCCCTGGCTGCCAAATACATCCAGGCCGGGGAGGCCGAAGTTCGGGTGGTTCAGGAAATTGAAGAACTCGAACCGGAGGTCCACCTCGAACCCCTCCCTGACGCTGGGCATCATGATCCTCTTGAACAGCGAGAAGTCGACGTTGGCGAACCCTGGACCGAAGGTGGTGTTCCGTCCCAGGTTTCCAAAGAACCCCGGCTCGGCCAAACCAATTCGGCTGGTGTCGAACCAGCGATTGATATCGCCCGTGCGAAGGTTCTTGCTGCCGCTCAGGAGATTGGGAGTTTGACCGAAGAACCCGAACGGCCGCGTGAACGCGGTCCTGGCTCGATCTAAGCCCACGAGCGACGTGATGGGAATGCCTGAACGGAAGCTCACGATGCCGCCCAGCTGCCAGCCTCCGATCAGCTTGTCCAGGGCAGGAGACAGATTGCCCGGTGCCGGGATGTCCCAGGTGTAATTGATGGTCGCGTTGTGCCGGAAATCAAAGTCGGAAAGGCCCCGGATGAACTTGTGATCGTCCGGCCAGGGGGTGGTGAAGGTATTTCCCGAATCGAGGGTGTTAAAGACACCGGAAAAGTCGTCCACGCTCTTGGAGATAGTGTAGGCGACCTGTGCCTGGAAACCCCGGTTCCAGCGTTTGTTCCATCCCATTTGCAGCGAGTGGTAGAAGGAGTTCCCGTCCCAGATCTTTCCCTGGATGCTGCCCAGGGCCGGATTGCGCTTCGGTAAGCCCGGCGGAAAGAAGAGCTTGCCGTCGCGGGTCGTCGGGATGGCCAGGTTGAAGTCGCTCGCGTGACGGGACAAATGGGTTCCGCGGCTGCCGGCGTAAGCCACCGTCGCCACCGAATTCCACGGAAGCTCCCGCTGGATGTTCAGGTTCCACTGCTGCCGGTAGGACGAGCTCGGTTCAAACTCCGTGCGCTCGGTCCGGGCGCGGGAGAAATCAAGCCGGATGTTTTTGATCTTCTCAAACCCGCCCAACGGAAAATCTCCCGGCGCCAGGTTGACGTTGCCGATGGCAAAGAAAGGGAGGTTCCGCACCCCGGCGGTGATGATGTTCGTCACCAGGAGCTGGTCGTAGAAGATCCCATAACCCAGGCGGATCGCCATCTTGCCGCTGCCCGTGGGATCCCAGGCGAGGCCGATGCGGGGAGCGAAGTCGCGAAGCGAGGGGTTCTTGTAGAACGGCCTTCCCACCGTCGTTCCAGTGTCGGTCAGGGGATTTCGGAGATTGGCGATCTTTTCCTGGACCTCATCGATCACGGTCGCGAACTCGTAACGAAGGCCCAGGTTCATGGTCAGGCCTCTTCGCACTGTGAGGTCGTCCTGAACGTAGAAGCCGGCCAAAGTTTGCCTCCAGCCCCGGACCAGATCGGCGCCCGGCAGGCGCCCGGAGAAGTCCCTGGGACGATTGGTCAGAAAATCGGCGATGGAGCCGAAGGCCATCGCACCATTGGCCTGACGGTCCGAGCTCTGGTTGTACTGCATCCTGTCCACGTTGAACCCGAAGCGGACGGAATGTCTGGCGCGGGTCACGTTGACGTTATCGACGACCTGGAAAGAATTGTAGGACCAGATGTCCACGTCCTGGCCACCTGCCGCTCCCTGCAGACTCGTCAGTCCGCCCACGTCGATGGCGCCGGCGGCGCGCCCCGGGATCATGGAGATGGCGGGATTCAGCAGCCTCTGATCCAATGTGACGTTCTGTCCATCGATCAGGTGCGTCCGGGCGAATCCGAACCGGAGCTCATTCAAAAGACTGGGGCCAAAGACGTGAGTCTGGGTCAGTGAAAAATACCTTCGATTGCTGAGTCCCCCTGTGAGGATCTGCGCGAAGGTGTTCGGCTCCAAAAAATCCGAGTTGTCGAAGACGAAGCTGCCAGACAGCGTGTCCTTGTCCGAAAAATGGTGGTCCAGCTTGCCGGTGAAGTAGTCCTCCGTGGTCACCCGCTGAGGGTTGGTCACAAACAGGCCCGCCTCCGTGCGGCCAGCGATGGAGACATTCGGCAGAGGGTAGAGGTCCACCAGCGGTCTGATCTTAGGGTCCACCGTGACGTTTCCGCCCGGAAGGATGCCCTGCCGGCCGGTCTGGGTGAGGGTGGTGATCCTCGCCGTGAGGCCCAGGGCCTCCCGCAATCCTTCCCAGCTCCCGAAGTAGAAGGTCTTGTCCCGGAGGATCCGCCCCCCGGCCGTGGCGCCGAACTGGTGGCGGCGAAACTCGGGCTTGACGAGGCTGAAGAAGTTCTTCGCGTCCAGGTTGTCATTCCGGTGGAAGTAAAAGCCAGACCCGTGAAATTCGTTCGTGCCAGATCGGGTGACTGCGGTCACCACGGCCCCGGCGGCCCGGCCGAACTCGGCCGAATAGGCATTGGTTAAAACCCGGAACTCCCGGATGGCGTCCACACCCAGGTTCCCGCCCGCCACACTGCCGGGCGTATTGTTGGTGAAGTCATTCAGGGTGACCCCGTCCAGAAGGTAGTTGTTCTGGCCCGTCCGGGCTCCTCCGACGGTCAGTGACACGCCCGCCCCTCGGGAGACGCGGTTCCCGAAGCTCTGACCGCGGGCTGCGTGAATGGCCACACCGGGCTGCAGCGTGGTCAATTGGACATAATCCCGCCCGTTGAGGGGGAGGTCCCGGATCTTCTTGTCATCCACCAGCTCGCTCAGCGCGGCGCTGGAAGTGTCCACCAGCGGAGCCTCTCCCACCACCGTCACCTGCTCGCTGATCTCGCCGATCTTCAGCGTGAAGTCCACCACTGCCTGGCGCCCCACGCTCAGGACGATGCCGCTGCGAACCTCGGTCTGAAACCCGGTCAGGCTGGCGGCGACCTGGTACCTGCCGGGGCTCAGGTTCGGCGCGTGATAGGTGCCCCCTTCTCCCGTGACCAGGGACCGGGTGACGCCCGTCTCGACGTTCTTGACCTCGACGCCGACGCCCGGCAACAGAGCACCGGTCTCATCCCGCAGCGTCCCGGAAATGACCGCGCTGGCCACCTGGGCCTGAGCTTGATCCAGGCCCGTCACCGCGAGGATTCCCCAGATCGCTACCGAGAAAGCAAAAGCCTTGCACTTCATGGCTGCATACCTCCTTGTGGGACCGCAGCAGGATGCTGCGTTTCCCTCACGTGATGTCTTTTCGCATTGCCGAGGATACGTCAGAAAGGCGGGCGCTCAGATGCCCCCAAAATCGGGCAGGGAACGGCGAGCCGGTTCCAAGCAGAAAACTCAAACCCCGCTCCCGAACCCATCACATTTGATAGCATACCCTCTGAAGAGCGTCAAGCAAAAAGGGGTTGCTTCCGCGCGCTCTTCGATGGGACCGTAGCCACAGTGGGCGGGACTCAGCGGCTTCCGATCAAAATCAGCAGGGTCCCCGCAGCCACAAGAATGAGCTTCCAAGGGGAGACCCTTCCCGCCATGCTTGCGATGCCCAGGGCCATGATGGCCGCAAAGAACAGCGGTTGGATAAATCCCACCAGGCCGTTGATGAGGACGGCGGTTTTCACCCGGCCGACGAGTGAGGGCCCACCCTTGGCCCATGGGCGAGCAAGGCTGCCCTTTCGTCAGGCACCCAGAAGTGAAATTGAAGTGAAATCCCTTGCAAAATGACCCCTGGTTGGAGATAGACTGCGGGGAATGGCGGCCCGAGTGAACTGGGAAGCTTGCAGTGGGAGGTCTGTTCATATTCATAGGGTATGCGTTCCAGAGAGCCTATTACCTTCTTGATTCTTTTCTGCCTGTGCACCGCCGGCATCCTGGCCGGCCCTCAAGGATCTTCCAAGGAGGCCCACAACCCCTCCAGGTCCTTCGTGGCTCAGCGCGTTGCCGAACCGCCCAAACTGGATGGGATCTTGGACGAACTGGTTTGGAGCCGTGCCGAGCTGGTCTCCGATTTTCGCCAGAGGGACCCCCAACAGGGAGAGCCCGCGACGGAAGGCACGGGGGTGGGCATCGTTTACACCGACAGCAGTATCTTTTTCGGTATCATCTGCCACGATTCGGAGCCAGACAAGATCATTGCCACAGATCTACGGCGGGACAACGCTCTGGTCAATGACGACAGCGTTTCCATCATTCTCGATACCTTTCACGATCACCGGAACGCCTTCTTGTTCCGCATCAATCCCCGGGGCACCCAGTACGACGCGCTGATCACCGATGAGGGCAAGAGGGTGGATCCGGCGTGGGACGAACGATGGTGGGCTTCAGCCCAGATCTCCCCAACGGGATGGGCAGCGGAAGTTGAAATCCCTTTCAAGAGCCTCCGCCTGCCCGATGGAGAAACACAAGTCTGGGGATTGGACATTCAACGGGTCATCCGGCGCAAAAATGAGGCTGCTTCGTGGAGCAACTACAGCCGCAATTTCGAGTTCGAACAGGTCTCGCAGGCGGGCCATCTCGTGGGTCTGGAGAACGTGCGCAAGGGCCTGCGGTTGAGAATCAAACCGTTTGCCATCGTCGGAGCCAAGACCTCCGGCATCGATCCTGGCGCCCACAACCTGTCCGAGGTGGGACTGGAGGACGTCAAATATCGGATCACTCCGTCTCTGACTGCCGATTTCACCGTCAACACCGACTTTGCCCAGGCCGAGGTGGATCAGCAGATCATCAACTTGACCCGGTTTCCGGTTTTCTTCCCTGAAAAAAGGGAGTTCTTTCTGGAGGGGGCCGGCATTTTCGAGTTTGCAGCGAACTTGCGGGAGACGCTGGGCCTCGCGGAGGAATTCAAACTCTTTCACAGCCGGACCATCGGACTGTCGCCTTCCGGTCAAACCATTCCTATCCTGGGCGGAGGCAGGCTCACGGGCAAAGTGGGGGGGTACAACGTCGGCGTACTCATGGTGCAGACAGACTCGTTCCAGAGGATCCCAGCGAACAACTTTGGAGTGTTGCGAGTCAAGAAGGACATCTTTTCCCGGTCCAGCGTCGGCGCCATCTTCACCAACCGTTCGGCGAAGGGAGAGGACTTCAACAGGCTGGTGGGTTTCGACAGCAATCTGGTCTTCCTGAAGAACCTTCACATCCGGAACTTCTTCGCCAAATCTGAGACCCCTGGGCGGCAGGGGGAGGATTGGGGCGCCTTCGGACAGATCCTCTGGGAATCGGATTTTTTGGCCGTCGGGACGGCACACATCACCCTCCGTCCGAATTTCAACCCCGAGCTCGGGTTCCTCCAGCGGGAGGACGTGCGCAAGACCACAGCCGAGATCGCCATCAAACCCCGCCCACGGAGCGGGCCCATCCGGCAACTCACCTTTCGCACGTTCTTTGAGTACTTCACCGATAATCGCAATGTGCTCCAAACGAAGTTGACCCACTACAGCTTTCGAATTGCCTTTCAAAACGGCTCCGCGCTCCTGATGTCTCCCCACAGGGAATTTGAGCGCCTGGAAAAACCCTTCCGTCTGTCGCGGCGCGTCGTGGTCCCGGCCGGCGACTACCGCTGGACCTATTACCGAATGCAATACATGTTTGATCCGGCGCGCCGCCTGTCGGGGAATATCGTTTACGAACCCGGTGGCTTTTACGGCGGGATCACCCATTCCTTTGCCTTCATCCCCCGCTTCAAGGTGACAGAGAAGTTTTCCGTGGACGGAAACTATGGCGCCGATTATGTCTCCGTGCCCCAGGGAACATTTACGTCCCACGTGACCAACGCCCGCATCAACTACGCATTCACCAGCCGGTGGCTCACGGCGACGACGCTCCAATACAACAGCAATCTCAGCCTCATCGGGGTCAACTTCCGGTTAAACTACATCTTCCGCGAAGGCGATGACTTCTTCCTGGTCTACAATGAGGCGAAAGATCTGAGCGGATTAAACGGGGGACTGGTCAATCGATCGCTGGTTGCTAAACTAACATACTCCTTTGATTTCTGAAAACCAGTCAATTGTCATTGGTCAACGGTCAATAGTCGCACCTTCGATTGACCAATGACCAATGACCATTGACCGTTGACAAGAGATTACGGGTTGTCTTCCGCCTTCAGCTGGATGGGCTTTCCATCTCCTTCATAGACGATTTTCCCGCCCACCATGGTCAGGACCACCGGAATGTCTGAAATTTGCTCTTCCGGGACCTTCAGGTAGTCTCCATTCAAAACGGCCAGGTCCGCCAGTTTACCGGGCTCGAGGGTTCCCAGCTTGGACTGGTCCTCGTGATACTGGGCTCCCCAGTTGGTATACATCCAGAGGGCCTGTTCCCGGCTGATCTTTTGATCTGAGCCCCAGACCCGTCCCTTCTCGTCGCGCCGTGTGATGTATTTTTCGATGTTCCACAGGGGTCGAACGAAGGGGTCCACCAACGTATCTGCCTCGGCGACCGGTCGAATGCCGGAGGCGATGGCGGATTTGACCTGGGTCATGCGATGCACTGCGTCGGCGCCGTAGAGCTTGATGGCCGTGTCAGGGTTCCGGCCAATGGCCAGCATGTAATAGCTGGGGACCACCCCGAGTTCTTTCATGAGATCGATGTGTTCCGCGTTGAGCATGGGGCCGTGGTCGATCCCCCACGTACCCTGCAGCGGCTTTTCCTTGTTGGCCTCCGCGTAGGTCGAGAGGGTCTTCGAATTGGACCAATCCCCCACGGAGTGCATGCTCGTGATGTTCCACCCGTACCGGTTGGCCAGCATCACGTTCATCCACTCCGTTTTTTCACGGGGTAGGTTCAGTTTGATGGGCCCAAACATTTCCCATTTCCACTGTCCATTCGTCGTAAAGGGATCCCGCTCATCGATGGTTTGCCTTTTGGGTTGCCACGTCATGGAGTTTCCCTCGCTGATGACCCCATCGACGGACTGCAAGGTCAATCCCACGATCTTCATTTGATCATCGCCGAAGTCCATCAGATTTCCGAGGCGCTTGAGGATGACCTCGCCGGCGGGGTTCAACCGCAGCAGCTCAGGGGCAAAGCGGACCCGGAGCGGCAGTTCTCCCCTCCGCCGCAGCGTATTCAGGATGGTGATCGATTGACCCTCGGCCCGGCCACCCACCGTGGTGAGGCCCACCGAAAGAAGTTTGCGAAAAACTTCTTTCTGTTCCGCCATGGCTTTGTCGAGATCCAGCCAGGGTCGCGCCTCATAAGAGATGATCCCCGAGGCCCAGGTTCCCAATTGTCCGGTGGGTTCGCCCTTTTCGTCCTTGATGTAACCGGGAGTGTCGTGGGGAATCTTGGCAATTTCCAGCGCCCGTGTGTTGGCCACGTATTCCTGGCTGTTGTTGACGATCACCACCGGATTGTTCGGGGAAAAGGGATCCAGGTCGTGGCGGGTCACGGTATAGTAGGACGTGTCCCTCCGGGCCTTCAGCATGACCCATTCCCCGGGCTTGGCTTTTTCGACGTAGCTCCGGACGCCCTGCAGAAATTCCTCTTTGTTCGTGTGCTTTAACGGCAGGCCGCTTTTCGCCGTGTTGCCCACCCAGGCCGAATGCAGATGGGTGTCGATGAACCCCGGGACCACGGTCTTTCCCGCCAGGTCGATTCGCCGGGTCTGGGGCCCGGCCATTTTCAAGATCTTGGAGCTCGGGCCGATGGCCAGCACCTTCCCGTCCCGGATGGCCAGAGCCTCCACGATGGTGAATTGATCATCGGCCACCAGGACCTGCCCGTTGTGGAGAACCGTATCCGCATAGTGGACGATCTCGGACGGTAGCTCCCCAGACTGCGGGCCGGCCGCCCCGAGCGACAAGAA
>JACQTF010000030.1 GCA_016210925.1 Acidobacteriota bacterium
TCCATGGAACTGGCAAAATGCCGGGGACTATCTGTCGCTACTTGAAGGGCACCGGCCGCTCCTCAACGTGGGCGTGCTGCAGCCCCATGGACCTCTGCGAATGGGGGTCCTGGGGCTGCACCCGGGCGCGCCCGATCCGAAGGCCCTGGACGCCATGCGCCGTCAACTGGCAGAGGCGCTGGATGCGGGCGCCTTCGGTCTTTCCACAGGGCTCATCTATCCCCCGGGCATGTTCTCGGATACCGAGGAGCTGGCGGAACTGGCCCGGGTCGTGGCCCGCTGGGACGCGGTGTACACCAGCCACATTCGTGGCTCGAGCGAGACCCTGCTCCCAGCGGTGGAGGAGCTGCTGGAAGTGGGTCGCCGCTCCGGCGCCCGCGTCCACCACTCCCATAACGAGGCGGTGGGGCCGAGCCACTGGCGTCGGATTCCCGAAGTACTCGAGCGCGAAGAGGCCGCCTTGCGCCAGGGGGTTTCCATCAGCTTCGACATGTTTCCCTATCCCGCTGCCGCCACCATGATGCTGGCCCTCTATCCCCCCTGGGCTCTGGAGGGAGGGCCGGAGCACCTCCTTCGGCGCCTGCGGGAGCCTGAGACGCGCCGGCGCATACAGCGAGACATGGAACATTTGGTCCCGGAGTGGCCTACCTGGAGAGAAGGGGCCTGGCCTCATAACCTGGTGTGCGCTGTGGGCTGGAAGAACATTCGGGTGGCCAGCGTGGCCAGCGACAAAAATCGACTATTCGAGAATCAGAGCCTGGCCGAAGTGGCGCGCCGGCGCGGCCAATCGCCTTTCGATGCTGTCTCGGACCTGATGCTGGAGGAGCGGGGCCAGATGGGCCAGTTCGTCTTCGCGGTCTCGGGCGATGATTCCAGGGAGGAATTCCTGGAGCTCCTGGCCCGGCATCCGTTGGGGGCCTTCTGCACCGACGCCAACGACTACGGAAAGGGAAAGCCGCACCCCGGTGCGTACGGAGCGTTCCCCCGAGTGCTGGCGCGATTTGTCCGGGAGAAACGGGTCCTGACCCTGGAGGAGGCTATTCACAAGATGACGTCCTATCCGGCGGATCTTTTCCGGATCCCTCGTCGGGGCCGAATTGAGGTCGGGTGCTTCGCCGACCTGGTGGTGCTGGAACCGGAAGGTGTCCGGGATCGAGCCAGCTTCGAGAATCCCCGGGCCTTTGCGGAGGGAATCTTGCAGGTTTGGATCAACGGCGTGCAGGTGGTGGACAACAGCCGATACCTGGGAATCCCTGCTGGGCGGGTCCTTCGAAAGTCCGGAGGGTCCTGCTGACAGCTCGGACGCCGTCCCAGAGGTCTGGCGGCAAGTGCACAGATCGCTATGGACGAGAAGAAAAAGGAAGCCGAGCGATTCTGGAAGGAAGCCCTGGACCACCAGGCCCAGGGAGACCTGGAGCGGGCCGTTGACCTCTACTGGAAATCCATCGAGGTCTGCCCCACCGCCGAGGGCCACACCTTCCTGGGCTGGGCCTACAGCTTGATGGGCCGGGTGGAAGAAGCCATCGAACATTGCCACATCGCCATCCGGTTGGACCGGGACTTCGGAAACCCCTACAACGATATTGGTTGTTATTTGATGATGAAGGGGAAGCACGACGAGGCAGTCCCCTGGTTGGAAAAGGCCATGAGGGCCAAGCGCTATGACAGCCGTTGCCTGCCCTACTACAACATGGGCCGGATCTTCGAGCGGAAAGGACGCTGGACCGAGGCCCTGGGCTGGTACCAGCAAGCCATGGAGATCAGCCCCAACTTCGTGGATGCGTACCGCGCACTAAGGCAACTCCAGGGACGACTGAACTAATTGCTGGCTGAACTTAGCGTAGCTTCGCGCGAAGACAGACGCTGGATAGATGCCAGATAGATAAATGCTTGCTTGACATTGGAAACGCCGGCCGTATATTATACGTACAAAACTCGCAGGGGAGAAGCAATGAGTAAGGCCAAGCTAAAGAAGGAGAAATGGACATTGACCTTTGACCAGCGGTTGAAGGGGGCTGTGATGCGAGAGGCCAAAAGGCAAGGAATCTATCCAGTGCAGGTCTTGGAGTCTCTGGTAAGGGAAAGGTTCAATCCCTTTGGGCATACCGATATTAAAGACGAGGTTGCTTACGTCCGTCGGCTGCGAAAAAAGGATAAGGGGAAAAGTGATGAGGAATTCCTTGAGGAAATCCGCCGGTGGGAGAAAATCAACTCTTAGTCGATACGGATATCCTCATAGCCTATATCAACCGCAGGGCCTACCGTACCTATCTTCAGAATCCACAGAATAGGATTTACTACTCAGCCATTACGAAAAAAGAGCTTCTCTCGAAACAGGGCTTAAGGGCCTCAGAAAGGCGGGCGATCTTGGCTCTGCTCCGGCGCTTTCGTCTTGTTCGGATCGATCAGCGGGTTAGCAACGAATATTCTCGACTCAGGACTGTTTATCCCTCCTTGGGGAAAGGGGATGCCCTGGTTGCCGCTTCAGCTTTGCTGAGGAACCTGCCCCTTCTGACCCAGAATCGGCGTCATTTTCGCGTGGTGAAGGAACTTGTCCTTCTGCCCGTCCTTCCTGAGTGACGGGACCCCTGACAGGCTTGACACTCGGGAAAGATGATGGGGAGAAAGGGGATAAGAGCCGCATTTAATGTAGCGCAGGTCGAATGCTTCTTCAACCTGTTTCTCTACTTTCGCAGGCGCAAAAATCGGGCCGTGAGGGTCCGGGAGTAAGTCCAGCGCAGGCCATCCCAGTAAAGGAGTTGCTCGGAGGGGTCGTGAGGAGGCGGTTTCCCGTGCACGTGGGTGGTGACGAGGTTCAGGTCGGGGTCAAAGACGTACTCCACGCTGTCCCCCTCTGCCCGTCCCACGAAGGCGGACACCCGTTGCTCGGACGCCAGGATCTTCACCACCCCGGAGGGGGGGCGGTCGGGGTCTTTGTCGGCGGGGAATAGGACGTAGAATTTTTCGGTGCCCCGCTGGATTCCTTCCCAGCGATCGCTGGGATCCTCCGCGGCAAAACCGCCGCCCACGATGAGGGGGTCCAGAACCACCATGCAGGGCCGACCTTGGTGCTCGTTCCTCCCGCCCATCAAGATTTCCCTCCGGCCATCCCGGTCCAGGTCTGCCACGGCAGGGGCCCCCAGGTGGCCCGGGTGCCAGTACTCTCCCAAGAGGGAGCCATTCAGGTCCAGCAAGACCGCCTGAAAAGGGGGCCAGGGACCGTTGGCGGCGCCGGCCAGAATCTGAAAGTTTCCGTCCCGGAACAGGTCCAGGAGCTGGACGAAGGAAAAGACGTAGTGGTCCGGGTAAGTTTCGATGGGCGTCTTCAGGCTGCGACCCATCTTGTAGCGCCAGCTCACCCGCCCCCGGCTGTCAAACGTGTAGATCTCCGATGAGGGCTTCAGGGCGTTGCGGGACATGCTGGGAAACACCAGCGCGCTGGAGCCCTGGTGGTTCACAAATTGAGGTCGCACCTGCTCGTTGCCCGGCAGAGCCAGCTCGCTGGGGAACTGGAAGCTCCACAGCACGGATCCCCTGGAATTGAGGGTCTCCAGGCTGGCGCCCTGGATGCGGAAGGTGGCGGGAGCTGGATCCCGCCAATGAAGCACACCGCCCAGCAACGCGGCCACGATCACCACGACGAGGGCGCCGACCAGGGCCCAGCGGTGTTGGCCGCTCAGGGGACGGGAAGGCTCTCGATGTTCCAGGGCGATCCGGGGTTGCCCTACCGCCTCTTCCAGGTGCCGCAGGAAGAAGGGCTCGATTTTCCGATTGGGATAACGGGACTGCATCAAATACAAGTGAGAGAGAGCGGCTTGGCGGTTGGCGTAAGGGAGCACCAGATATTTCAGCGGGGAAAAGAAAGCCGCTTCGATCTTTTCCCTGAGGGAGTAATCATCCACCGGCAGGACTTCTCCCGAAGGCCCCACCCCGCCCGTGATTCCCGTCACCAAAGGAAAAAGGTAGTGTCCCCTGTGCTGGCGCAGCTTCAGAATCTGGTTGTACGCCAGAAGGCCGGCGGCCAGGCCGAAGCTATAACCTGAGTAGCTGGCGCTCTTCTCGGGAAAGGAGAAAATAAAATTGATCCCCCGCTGTCCTCCCCGGGGCTGGCCTAATTTCTTGATGTACAGGGAGCGGGCGGCACTGACCGCGTCTTCGGCGTAATGCTCGATCTCGTTCCGGAGGGTCCTGGACGTGTTGTGGAACTTCACCGTATCCAGCCCGTCGCCTCGGAGGGCGGTGGAGGCCACCACCGTCAGCTCGTAACTGTACGCCCGGACGATCACCTCTGGGAAAAGAGAACGGTCCACCAGCAGGCACTTGACCTTATCGGGATACCGGGAGTTCTCCACCAGGGTCCATGTCTCATGGAGTTGCTGCAGCTCGTCGGCGATCCCGGGAACAGTCTGTCCCATGGACTCGCGGATCTGTTCGAACAGTTCGTAGTTGGAGCAGCCCCGGGCTGCCAGGTCCTCGATCCGGCTTTGCATCTCGGGCCTGAGCTGCGGCTCCGCGGATGCGCCCTCCAGGCGACGGCCCGTCTCCCCTGGCGCGCAACGCAGCAGTCCCAGGAAACCCTTCTGGATTTCTCCCAGGTACAGGTAGGTCAGGGCGAGCTGCCTGAGGAGCAGCTCCCGGATCCCCTGGTACTCGGACTGGACATTCTGGTCGCCCAGATAGTCCCGGCACTGCTCCAGCGCCGCCAGGTACGCCTGGATTTTCTCCGGCGGGTAGTATTTGAGGTTGGCGGTGCGCAGGAGATAGGCCAGCAGCGACCAGATCTGCAGCAGATAGGACGACAGGATGTCCTTCCGCCGAACGGCGGCGATCTTCTGAATGAAGTCCACCGTGATCTCGATCTTGTGATTGTCGCTGAGAGCCTGGGAGAGGGCGATAATGGCCCGCTGGTATTGTTGCTCGATCTCCAGGGGCGAGGTGAGGGCGAGATGGTCATTCATAGATCCGAAGTTCCCACGTCCCGGTCGCAGGCGGCAGATGGCTGAACAGGGTGTGTCCCATCCTGGGAACCGCGATCAGGGACTGTCCCTGCGGGGTGGTCAGGACGACCCTTTGCCAGTGCTCCTTGTCCTCCTCCGGGAGCAGGACCTCCAGATCAAACGACTGTTCCGCTTCCTGGACCTTACCGATCTGAAGATTCCGGAATTTCTCCCGGTGGCAGAAAATAGGATTTCCCAACTCGGCCCTTTTCAGTCCTTGCAGCTCGCAACGATGCAGGACCGTGGCCGGCGCCACACGAGCGGCCAGGGAAGGCTGGTCGAAAAAGAGCCGGTGCAGGGGAACCCGCACCTGGCCCAGTCGGTCCGTCAAAAGCTCGCGCTCCAGGCCATCGATGAACAGAAAGGCGTAGCAGCACTCCAGCTCCTGTTCAGCCACCAGGTGGAGCAACAGTTGGTCCGCCTCTACGTCCTGGATAATCCGCAGGAGGATGGGGCGGTTCGCGGCCCGCAGTGTGGAAACTGCGTTGTAACGTCCGGGCACCTGACTCGGCTCCGTGGCCGCCAGGGAATAGAAGAACCCATGGAGGCTCTCCAGCAGGAAGCGCTCCTGGGGAAACAGGGAGATCGCTTCCGGGACTACGCCCTTTCCCGTCAAGTCCTGCGCCAGCCTTTCCGATTCCGTCCGGATGAACTTCAGATCTCCGGGTCCTAGGTTGGTCATGCTCTCACCACCCTAAGGTTAGTGACAAAATTCGACTCGTGCAGAATTGCTCACAGTACTTTTTCAAGCTTCTGGCGGAAGTGGGTCTGAGCCGTCTTCACGATATATTCGAACTTTTTCCTTTCCTTCCTCCGGTATTCCGTTTCGCTTAGCTCCCGGTAGTAGGTCGCAAGGTACTGGTAGAAGGGGCGCGCCTGGCCGGCTTCGACCCAATCGTCCAGGATCTCCCGAATTGCCTTGTAGTAGGCTTCCTCCATGGCCGGGGTCATTTTCCCCTTTTTCAGGTAAGAACTCCGGAGCTTTCGTGAAATCGTCTCCAGGACCTCGTTCTTGGCGCGCTCGATCTCTTCGGATACCAGGCCCTGGTACTGCCCGGGCGCAGGGGGGGGCGGCAAGGGACCCCGAGCGCGCAAAAAGCACTCTCGTACAGCCCGGATCAAATCCCCCAGGGGCACCTCGTCCCGGTAGTCCGGGTGGGCCCGCACCGATTCCAGCAAGTTCAGGACTGCTTTGAGGCTGTTGTCGTTGGGTCCGATTCCGGACAGAGCCTGCTGGCGAAGCACCTCGTAAGGCATGACCGGGAGGTTCGAGCCGTTGGTCTGATCCTCTTCCCCGGATGGAAGGAGGAATACAAACTTGGCTCTCTGAACCTCGTGCATTCCAACCCGCGGCGAGTTCTTGATGGAGAGCAGGATGTTTCGCCGGACTTTCGCCGTCTGCGTATCGTAGTCCCGGAGCATGCGAGAAAGCTCTTGTTTGGTCTTCTGGATCACCAGACGGCGGAGACTGGAGTCCACCAGCTCCTCTTCCATCTCCTCCAGGGGGGGTCCCAAACGCTGGAAGTAGCGCTGGAAGAGGACAAACTCCCCCGCTGGGTTCCGCATGAAGAGCGGCGCCACGATATCCAACGCAAGATCCTGCCATTCTTTGTTGCGGTCCTCCAGTTGCAGAGGGCTTTGCAATCCGTGCTTGCGCAGGTAACTCAAGGCGACGGACAGGACGTGTTGAATGAACCGCTCAAGGACCTCCTCCGTGTAGTCCGATTGGACGACCTGGACCACCACAGCTTTTAATTCCCCGAAGGGGAGAAGTCCCATGAGGCCGCGTCCTCTTAAAAAATCTGTTTAGAATCAGCAGTCGGCGGAAAAAACGGCCCTTATTATCCTCCTGTGAGGTCCGGTTGTCAATCGAAGTTGCGAAAAGGTTGCGAAAAGGTAGTACGCTAAGATCTTAACGCACTACCTGCGAAAAAGTGGCGGAAGTCACGAGAAAGTGTGGCATTGGCTCTGCGTATTGCGCCCCAACCAGGCTCCGGTTATACTCAGGAGCCATGAAAACTCCGGGGGGCGACGTTTACTGGATGAACAAGCGCAAAGAACCGCGGGTCACCTTGAAGCTTCCACTGAGGCTGAAAGGAAAAGACTCCTCCGGAGCAGAATTCGAGGAAAGCGTGGTCACCGAGAATGTGAGCAAGAGTGGGGCAGGCCTGCTCATCAAGCAAGCTTTGAGGGCCGGGATGAGCCTTACGCTGTGCGACAGTAATCGCTTTACGGCCCACGTCCGGGTCACCACGGTGGTCCGATGCGAGGAAGACCCCCGCTATTTTAGAGTCGGGGTCAGTTTCGTGGACTCCGAAGGTGTCTGGGTCATCAAATAGTGCGTCCTTGTCCCCCCGGATTGCCACAGCAGAAGGAGACCGGGGGCAGTGTCCTATTCCTCCTCCCCCGCTCTTCGGCTTTGCTTCTCGTAGCGGATCAAACCTTCCTCCACGAAGGTCTGGACCTGCTGTGCCAGGGAGCGGTGCTCCAGCTCCGAGATCTTTTCCAGTTGCTTCTTCCTCTGGAGGGGCAGGCGAAAAGTCACCGAGGCAAGATTGCGCTCCTTCATGTCTTCCTCCCCAATCAATGCGGACGGCTTACAATGAGGCAAAATGAGTTATTTTACTCTAACATCTTAAGACCGGCGAGCGGGTTTTTCAAGCGCCGAAAATCGGAGTTCGATCCGTCCTTCGCGCGGCGCGGTCACCCTCGGGTCTGGACAGCGCGGGCATGTCCCGGGAGACAAGGAGATGGGGCTCGGCGCTTTCTTGTCTGACCTGGATCCGGGAATGGCCAGGGGACGCCGGATCCTGAATCCTGAAGATACTGATGATGACTCTTGCTCTGGCGTCCGCGCTCGGCCTGCTGATCTCCCTTTACTTCACCTTGGTGACCTACGGGTGGATGCGGCCAGATCCTCGCTGGCTTCCGGCGTTTTGCCGCATGGAGGAGAACTCCTGCCGGCGGATCGTGGATACGCGCCAGGCCCGAGTCTTCGGGATCCCCAACTCCCTGTTAGGTATTTTTTACTACGCGTTTCTCTTAGGGGCTGTCGTCCGGGGATTTCAGGAGCCCTCTCTCTGGGCCTTTCGGACGGCTTCCGCAGTGACGGTAGGACTGGGCGCCTATTTGACCTACGCGCTCCTGTTTCGCCTCCGCATCCCCTGTCCTCTTTGCCTGACCAGTCACGGCCTCAACCTCCTGATCTTCGCCCTTCTGTGGACCCTCTAGTGCCGTTCCAACTTGATACGCCGAATTTGAGCCGCGTGTCTTGAGAGAACTGTCTAGACCGCGTGCAGCGAGGACGTCGCCACAAATAGTTGGAACGGCACTAGAGAGGGTCGCTCCCGACGAATGGCGCGTACCAACAGCGGAGCTGCACCGCGGAACACGGGGATCGGGTTCAGTGCTTCCAGGTGACCTCCATCCACATCAGGTGGATGAAAACTTCTCGCGGCGGATTGTTCTGGTTGTTCAGTTGTTCGGAGCGGACCCAGAGATCGATCTCCATGCGGGAGGGGTCCACGTCCCCGGCGGGCGGGTCGCCTGGCCCATGACCCGGACGCGGATATTGGGTCTCCATGGTTTTGGGGTCCCGTGAACCTTGCATCACCATGAAGTGGGCCTGGTAATTCTGATGAAGCAGCTTTTCGTCCAGGAAGACATTCGCCCGGCCCCAGCCGCCCAGATAGAGCAAGGTCTTCGGATACAACGTGTCCCCGTTTCCGGAATCCCCGTGTTCGTAAATCCAAGAAGCCAGCCCGCCATCCTGGTATTTATCCCACGGATCGAACTTCGTGAATTCGACCCGGAGCTTTCCCTCGGGGAGGTCTGCCGTCGCGATGCACGTACCTGTGTTCGCCTTCTCGTCGACGTCGATCTCGATGCTTCCCGCGGCCCGATGCACCGTTTTGCCCTCGTTGTCGATGTGGTCCCAGGAAGCTTTGTCCGAGAGGTTTCCGACCAGGTATCCTTGATTTCCCGTGATCCGAAAGTGCCCGCTGTACCACCAGTGTTCCTGAAGCTTGAACACCCGCATCCCTTGTCCCTCTTTGGGTAATCCCTGGGCTCGCAGGATGCCCATCGTCGCCAAACAGCCTGCCAGAACACCCACTGCCATACGGTAGGCCACAATTCACCTCCTGACGAATCTAGAACAATGGACCCAAGATTCCGGGCCTTGTTTCCCCATTATCTCCTCACGAAGGTCAAATTCACTTCAAGCGGTCGTTTTGCTTCCACCGTGACCGGCTGGGAAAGCTCGCCCAGCGTCTCGTGCCACACCCGTAAGCGATACGGGCCGGGCGGCACGTCCCGAAGGACGAAACCCCCTCCCGCATCGGTCACGGCAAAGAACGGAGAGTCAACGACCACCAAATATGCGGTCATCCAAGCGTGCTCGTCGCAAAGGAACTTCATCACGTCTCCCGCCTTGACGCGATCCAGTTGCCGGACGACTCGAGCTGACTTCGGGAAGCCGATATTGAAGTATGTCCTGCGACCCACATACGGGTGAATCGTGTGGAAGACTGCGTCCTCGCTGAAGAGCACCAGACTGCTCCCTCTCGGGGCCACCAGCACGTGTGGAACAAATACGCATTTTTTCATTCCCAGTTCCACACGGGGCGGATTCCAGGAAGGGGGGACAGCCGCACCTTCCAGATAGACGACCGCGTTTTCGACTGCGCCCCGGGCTGAAATGAGACGCGACTCATCCTGGACCTGATGTCCGTCGCCGCAATGCTCGTGGTCCTTCGTGACCTGGATGGGCGTGGCCTTGGGAGTCTCTCCTGGAAGCGACACGCGCCCCCGGATCGTCGCGCCCCGGCGAACGGCGCCCTCCGGGGGGGCCTGTACGCCGGCAGCAGCCAGAGCCTGGTTAGGGTACGAGATGGCTTTCCGCGCCGAGACGGCGGGGACTCCCACCGGCAACACCAGGAACAGAAAAGCGAGTCGGAACATTCCTGCTATTGTCTCAGAAAGTTCCTCAGCGCTCTACCGAAGTGTGGGAAAGGGGCAAGGCGCCCCACTCAGATCAAAATTGCCACGTGTCCAAAATCATTCAGGAGGGGCATCGGCATGATTGCCTTTTGGGCCGGCGGAGTGATGCTCCAAAAGGACGTTCTGAACGACGTCCTCCGGGATGGAGAGAAACGCGGTCACGATGTCGGGGTCGAACAACCTCCCGGTGTGAGAGACCAGATGCTGGCGAGCCGCCTGCGCGGTGGAGGCGTGCTGGTAGGGACGGTCCGTGGTGATGGCGTCAAAGGCATCGGCCACAGCGAAGATGCGGGCGCCGATGGGGATTTCCTCCCCCAGCAGTCCCCGGGGATAGCCGCTCCCGTCGTACCGCTCGTGGTGGGTCAGGACGATCTCGGCCGCCCGTTCAAGGAACGGGATCTCCTTCAGCAGCTCGTGCCCGAGCGCGCTGTGCCGTTTCATGATAACCCATTCCTCCGGACTCAGCTTTCCCGGTTTCCAGAGAACGCTGTCCGGGATACCCACCTTCCCGATATCGTGCAGGTAGGAGCCCCACCGGATGTTGGAGGTGGCAGCTTCGGGTATCTTCAGCTCTCCGCAGATCAGTTCGCTGTATCGGGTGACCCGGCCCGCGTGCCCCCGCGTCTCCGAGTCCCGGAGGTCCAGCGCCGCCCCCAGAGCGGCGATCGTCAGCTCGTAGGCCTCGGCCAGCTTCTTGTAGATCTCTCCCAGTTCTTCCGTTTTCTCCGATACCAGCTTCTGGAGCTGTCGTTGAAAGAACCGGTCCTCCAGAAAGGCCTGGCGGCGAGAAATTGCTTCCTCGACCCGGGGAATGATATCGCTGAGCTTGATGGGCTTGGTGAAGTAGTCGTAGGCTCCGAGCCGCAGGGCTTTCACCGCCGTGTCCAGGGTGCCGACCCCCGTGACTACGATCACGATGTAGCCCCGGTTCATTTCCACCAGCTCTCTCACCAGTTCCAGCCCCGAGCGCCCCGGCATGTAGATGTCCGTGATGATCACGTCGAACTCGTGGCGCTCCAGCATCTGCCGGGCAGCTTCATACGAACCCGCGGTCTGGCAGGCGTAACCCGACAGGGAAAGGTGCTCTTCCAGCAGGCGTCGGATCGGCAACTCGTCGTCCACGATCAGGACATCATATTTCCCAGGCATCAGCCCCCTTTTGGCAGCCGCGTTCGCGGTCCCGAGAGGCGCGAAATCCCTTTCCCCGGCTGGTGCATGCGCCGAAGTGCTCACACTTTATAACAAAAACCCAGCGGCGGGAAAAGCATCATTTTGTGGCAATCGAGGACGGAAGTTTTCCACAGGGGTGTTGATTTCCTGTGCAAAAGATCAACCGGAATCTCGGGGCCCTAAAACTTAAAAAAGCGGAAACTTCGAAGCGGGCGGGTCTCAGGCAATAGCCAAGAAAAGTGAAGCAGGGTGCACCGTTACCACACAAGGAGTTTGATCAGCATGACCACGATCAGGAGGGGCAGAGCGAGCACAGCGAGTGGTATCAGAACCACCGCGAACGGGATCAGGAAAACCGCGAGGAAGATACAGGCTAGCACAGCCAGGAGGAACGCCGCGATCTTGAAGGGAAGCAGGACCAGAAACAGCAGGATTTTGAAGGGCAACAGGATCAAAAAGACCAGGACCTTCAGGGGAAAAAGGATCAGGTCGAGCATGGCAGCAGCACCTCCTTGGGCCTCTGACTCCTATACGGAAAAGGCCTCTCTTTGGTTCGAGAAAGGTCCGATTCTCCAAGCCGATGCTTCGTCTTCCTTCCGTCACCACCGTGCGCCGCCCGCAAGGAGGCTCAACCCATGGAGCTGATGTGCTCACACTTTATTTTGTAGGTCACACGGATCTCGCTGGGCTGCCGGAATGGATATTTGTCCTGGTTCAGGTATTTCTTGGCCAGGCTGTCGATGTGAGCGTCAGCACCCGCCTCGGTGATTTCCACCACGCGACCACGGATCTCCAGGTATCGATAAGGATTCGCGGGATCCATGAGGGAAAGCGAGACGCGCGGGTCCCGGCGCATGTTGCGGTCCTTTTGCCGTCCCTTTGCGGAGTTAATCAGGACATGCTTTCCGTCGTAGTCGCACCAGACAGGCGTCACCTGGGGACGTCCATCAGGCATCAAGGTGGCGAGATGAGCAAACGCTTGCTTGTGGAAGAGGTCGGCGTATTTTTCGGGGATATCGGCCATGGCGTTCTCCCTGTGGTTGGAAAGGCTCCCAGTTTTGCGCTACCTACCCTAAGATCGTACTATACCATAAGCTCGGCGGCCATGGCAGCCACCTCCAACAGCGAAATCACGGCGGGTCTGTCCGTCTCACAGAGTGGAAAGCTTTCCATCCAGGGACTGCAGGCGCACCACGGAATCTCCCTCTGGGAGTCCTACGCCAACGCGGGGGGAGGGATCCGGGTGGGCGCAGGACGGCGGCTGCCCGTGAGGCTGATCACCTACGACGACCGCAGCCGGTCGGATATCGCTGAAGAAAACGTCCTCAGGCTCCTGAGGCAGGACCACGTGGATATCCTTTTGGGGCCCTATTCCAGTGCTTTGACTCTTGCGGCGGGGCGGCTGGCGGAGGAGCACAGGAAGCTCCTTTGGAACCACGGTGGCGCCTCGGACGAGATCTCCCACCGTGGCCAAGAGCACCTGGTCAGCGTCCTCAGCCCGGCCAGCAGTTATCTGAGCGCTTTTCCTTCCTGGTTGCAACAAAACTTGCGTCGTCTCAAGCGAATGAGCGTTTTGTTCTCCTCCAGGGGCACCTTCGGCTCCCACGTTGGCCGTGGACTGGTGGAAGCGGCGAGGTTCGCAGGCTTTGAGGTGCACTTGATCCCCATGGACGCGCCCGTCCGCGAGGCGAAGGCGGTTGTGCGACGGATCTCTTCCACAGATCCCCATGTCCTTGTCCTGGCAGGCAGTTTTCAGGATGAAGTGCAGCTCATGCGGGAAAGGGGATTCTTTCCAGCGAGCGTCAAGGCAGTGGCGGCCGTGGGTGCAGGGATTCAGTCGTTCTGGCAGGAGCTGGGCGAGGCCGCGGAGGGAGTGATCGGGCCAAGCCAGTGGGAACCTGAAGTGCGCTTCGAGGAGATCAGAGGACCGGACTCGGACTGGTTTGTGCGGAACTTTAAAGATCGTTTCGGCCAGCGTCCCGACTACCCCGCCGCAGGAGGCTTTGCTCTGGGGTTGGTCCTGATGGAATGCATCGCCCGGGCAGGTTCCCTGGACGACCAGCAACTGCGCCGAGCCGCCGCGGAGCTGGATTTCAACACCTTCTACGGGAGGTTTCGGCTGGATCCCGAAACCGGCCGGCAGGCGGGCCACCAGATAGTGCTGGTTCAGTGGCGCCAGGGCCGAACAGTGGTCCTTGAGGCCGCCTGAAGCCAACCTGTAGGGCGTTGCCAACGCGGCTAGGCATGGGGGTGCCGCCCCCAATGCTGATGGCAGAGCCCAAGCCATGGGCCGGAGTACGGCACCTTCTTTCGCTTCCCGAAACAGCGCCCGGTGCACGAGCCGGACCACCAACGTCCGGGCTCTGGATCGAATCATGCTCGCGACCACGGATCCCGTGGTGCGGTGGCACATCGTCTCCCAGCCGGAGATCACCAAGCCCGAGCAGCTCAAAGGCAAGCGCCTCGGCGTCTCCGGTGTGGGGGCCATGACCCACTTCTGCGCCAAAGTGTTCGCCGAAAAGATGGGCTGGAATCCGGACCAGGACCTCTCCATTATGACCGGCTCGCTGGGCGTGGCTTATTTGAAGAATCGGGCCGTGGATGCCATCGTCGCAGATGAGACGGCTTCCACCATGGCTCAGCCGCCGGCTACAAGGTGCTGGTGGGCATGGGACCCTGGAAGGTTGCCATCGCTGGGTCGAGCGTCACTACCACCCGAGCCTGGCTGAACAGCGGTGACAACAGGGATAAAGCTTTGCGGTTCCTGTGAAAACCTGAAACTCTGAACCCGGTCCATCCAAGTTTCGTGTTTCAGGTTTCAGAGTTTCAGGTTTGCTTTTTTCGCGCTCTTGCCCACGGCCACGTGGAAGATGGCGCTCTTGCCTTGGGCGTGGGGCGAGAAGAACTTGGTCACGTCGTCGTCGTAGAAGGTAAGGCCCGTCGCACCGAGTCCCAACCCGTACGCAGCGAGGTACATCTTTCCCCCGAGGATGCCCGATTCCAGCTGGACGGCTCGATACCCCCGGTTCCCGAATCTTTCCAGAATGGGCTTCAGGTCTGCCAGGAAAAGGATCGTCGCGCTGGCATCCGCCGGGAGTTCCTGTTCGAGGCCGAGGTAGCCGGCCTCTGCCCGGAACTCGCCTTCTTTGAGACACTCGAGGGCGCCTTCGTCGCGGCGGAAAGCGTAGGCTCCGGGTGTCAGGCTCTCCACGGCGTGGACGATGACGTAGATGTCGTTGAGCTGGACGCCGGGCGGATCCAGGAAGTCCGCCGGGATCCCTCGGGTCGAGTGGAGGAGCAGGCTGGACAACGGGGCGAAAGGGATGGGTTCGCGCGCGAACTGTCGGGTCGAACCACGTCGGAGGACGATGCGCTCCAGGGGCTCGGCAGGCTCTCCATCACCGTGTTGCAGGCGGATGGTCGGCCCCGCGGGGGCGGGAGAACGCGGGGCCGGCGTTCGCCCGCGCCACGCTGCCACCTCCGTCTCCGTTTCCAACGAGGACGCTTCGTGCATCGCTCGCATGGCCGGGTAGTCCACCTCGGTCGGGGAGAGGGAGACGGTCTCCAGCCCCAGGGGCGGGATTTCCGAAGGTGGGTCCGGCGGCGGATCCGGGACTCTTCCCAGGGCCACCATCGAGTACGCCACTTCGTGGGTCGTGTCCAGGTCGAGCAATCGGTTCACCTCGGAGTCCACGAAACCGCACACGAGTCGCGACGGCAAGTTCAGGCTCACGGACATCGCCAGGAGGTGGGCGAGGATCGTGCCGTTATCCCACCCGAAGTGCCGGTAAGTACGGGCCTGGTACTTCCAGGCGTTGCGCCAATAAGTGCCGGTGCAGATGACGATGACCGGAGCGCGGGAGAGGGCCGGCTCCCCCGCCGTCGCCCGCACCAGGACGCCGCGGTAGTCCCCGTCCCGCAACTTTCGAAGAGCAAAGTCTGCCGGCCCGAAGTGATAGACCCCCGGCTCCAGATCGGGCAGTTTTCCACACACCAAATACAGCTCGATCTCGTAGAGCGCGCCGGTGCACGACGCGGCTCGGAAAAATATCTCTCCGCCTGTGTACGTCTTCCGCTTGGTGATGCCGGCAGAAAAATAGAGGAGCCGCGCGAGACTGCGCAAATCAGGCACGACATCAGCCCAGGCGGGGACCTCCGGCTGCGAGATGGCGGAGAAGGCCGTTCTCTCCAAAGGCTGCAGGTCCCGCGGCAGACGCAGAGGGCTGAGGCTTGAATAAATCTTGAAGGCCAGCGGCTGATTCTGCCAGTCCAAGGAATGAGGATTGTTGCGAATGCTCCAGTAAGAGTGCTTGGTGCTGTTGTGGTAGGTCCAGGCTGCGTCCAGA
>JACQTF010000205.1 GCA_016210925.1 Acidobacteriota bacterium
CGGGTGCGGGTGGTGGGCATCCGCCTGCTCTGGGAGATCCTGGTGCTGGTGACGGGACTGCTCTTTGTCTTCTGCTCCGTCCTTCATCCTTGGTACGTGAGCTGGCTGCTGTTGCTGGTGCCCTTGACGCCGCGGCGCTCGGTCCTGTACTGGTCCGCAGCGGTGGTGCTCACGTACACGGCGTACAGCAGCAAACCGGTCGTGGAGCGGGCCTGGGCTTTGTGGTTGGAGTACGTGCCCTTCTTCCTGTTTTGGTTCCAGGAGCTGGGCACCCGGCTGAAGTTCTCCCTCCGGCGGGTGGAGATCGTGCTCCAACCTGTCCCCCCAACGAGCGAGGCTGCATGATTCGGAAGAAGGCGTTCTACCTGGAACTGAGATTGAGGGGCGAGATCGTGGAAGGGCGTCCCGAGATGACCTTCTTCAGCCGCAAGGAGAAGTACGACATCAGGTGGATCCTGGACGCCCTGGAGCGCGCCGCAGGAGACCGCCGCATCGTGGCCGCGATCCTGAAGGTGGAGCGGCCGGAACTGGGCTGGGGACGCCTGCAGGACATCCGGCGGGCCCTGGAGAAATTCCGGCGGAGCGGAAGGCCCGCATGGCTGTATATGGAGAGCGGCGGCAACAAGGAGTATTACCTGGCCACCGGCGCGGATCGGATCCTGATGCCTCCCACCGGGAACCTGGACATTGTGGGCCTCAATGCGGAGGTGACTTATTTCCGGAGCTTGTTGGACCGGCTTGGCATCGAGCCCGATCTGGCCCAGATCGGCCGCTACAAGACGGCCGGCGAGATTTTCACACGCTCCTCCATGTCCGACGAGCAGCGGGAGGTGCTCAATTCCCTCCTGGACGACCTGTTCGAACAGGTCCTCGACGCCTGCGAGCAGGGCCGGAAGCTCAGCCGCGATCAGTGGCGCCAGATCATCGACGGAGCTCCCTACACGGCACGGCAGGCCGTGGAGCTGGGCTGCATCGACCGTGTGGCGTACGAGGATGAGGTCGAGCCGCTACTGCAGGCCGAGCTGGGCGGCAAACTGAAACGGCTGCCCTTCGAGAAATACAGCCCCCGGGACGGCTTTCTGCGCCGGCTGCTCCTGCGGCGTCCCAAAGTGGCCCTGGTGCACGTGGTGGGCCCCATCGCCTCCGGCGAGACTCGCCGCACCCGCGGGCGGAGGATCATCACCGGATCGGAGACCATCTCCCAGTTCCTGGGCCACGCGCGAAAGAGCCGGGCCATCCGGTCTGTGGTGATCCGGGTGGACAGCCCGGGCGGCTCCGCCCTGGCTTCCGACATCATCTGGCGGGAGATCCAACTGACCCGCCAGAAGAAGCCGGTGGTGGTCTCCATGGGTGATGTGGCCGCGTCCGGCGGCTACTACGTGAGCCTGGGCGCGCAGAGGATCTTCGCTGAGCCAGGCACCCTCACTGGCTCCATCGGGGTGATCGGCGGAAAAGTCAACCTGGAAGGTTTGCTCCAGAAGTTCGGAATCCAGCGGGAATCGGTTCGCCGGGGCACCCACGCCCAGTTTTTCTCCTTCTCCCGGTCTTTCACCGACGAGGAACGGACCCGGCTGCAGCAGATGATGGAGGAGTTCTACCGCCACGATTTCCTGAAGAAGGTGATGGAGAGCCGGGGCCTCTCCGAGTCGGAGGCCGAACAGGTGGCCGGGGGCCGGGTCTTCACCGGTCGCCAAAGCCTGGCCCACGGATTGGTGGACTCCCTGGGCGGGCTGAACCAGGCTCTGGACGAGGCCAAGCGGCTGGCCGGGATCCCCGAGCGAAGGAGGGTGAGAGTCGTGCAGTACGTTCGCCGCCGCCGGCTGCGGGACCTGCTGGGCCTGGACTGGGCGCCCGCCACCTCCCGCCTCTTCGAGCGCGAGCCCTTCCTGGCCCTCATGCCCTTCCACCTGGATATCTTTTAAGCGGATTCACCTTGATCGTCGCTTTACTTTTGTTTAAAATGTAAAGCGAGGAGATCCAAGAATGTACGAGGCCAAGCTATCGAGCAAGAATCAGATGGTCATCCCGCGCGAGGCCAGGAACGCCCTTCGTGTAAAGGCGGGCGATCGACTGCTGGTGGTGGTTCGCGGCGATACGGTCATTTTGCTTCGGAAGCCTAAGAAATACTCGAAGGCGATCGCCGGGATTGCCAAGGGACTTTATCCGCCCGACTATCTGGAAAAGGAAAGGGAGAGCTGGCACTGAGCAGAGCGAAACTCGAAGAGTTTCTGCAGTGGCACCGCAGGATCGGCCTGGATGCCAGTGTTTTCATCTCCGAGGTAGAAGGGAATCCGAAGTATTTGGAGCTGGTACACTCCATTTTTGTCTGGCTCGATGGGCCGAGGGCTCGGGCTGTCACTTCGACGATCACCATGCTGGAGCTTCTGGTCCAGTCCTATCGGATTTCGGACATGGATCGCGTGAACAAGTTCTACGCTCTGCTCTCTACCTATCCACACCTGGAGTGGATCGGGCCGACGCTGGAGATTGCTGACCGGGCCGCGCGATTGAGGGCTGAATATCATTTGAGAACGCCTGACGCCCTGCAAGCGGCCACTGCCTTGGTCTGTGAAGCAACGGGGTTTGTTTCGAACGATGCTGCCTTCAAAAGAGTCCGTGGGCTGGACGTGGTCACGTTGGACGACTGGGCGTGACGGGCCGGGCGAAAAAGGCCGATCGGTGTGAGCCTGGTCCAGCACTCACCAGGAGCATCACTGGATGATGGTGATGTTCGACTGGTTGCGGAAGACGCGGTTTTGGCTGGCCAGCGTCCCTTGGGAAGGCGCGGTCGCCTGAAAGATCAGGATCCCCGTAGCTACCGCAATATTTCCACCCACGACATTTCCGCCCGGAAGCGTGTCCTGGGTGTAGATGTTGTCCGTGACCCTGTTTCCAGCAATGGTCGTGGCCGTGGCGCCGAATGCCACCTGGATCCCGTTGGCGGGAATATCCTTGTTGGGACCCTGTCCCGTGACCACGTTGTTGGTAATGGTCACGACCGGGGCACCCACGCTTGTGAGCCCGTTCACCACGATGCCACCCTTCTGGTAGCTGTGCACAGTGTTTCCGTCGATCGTCACCAGCGGAGTGCCCAAGCCCGCCCGGGCGGCAATGCCGCGGCCCGTTTGACACGCCGGGCAGTCCGCCCTTCTCACGTTCACCACGGCGTTGTCGACGATCGTACCCGATGAATCCAGATAATGAATACCAAATCCGTTGTCGCCGTCTACCGCGGTGTCGCCGTC
>JACQTF010000204.1 GCA_016210925.1 Acidobacteriota bacterium
CAGTAACACGGGGTACAAGGACGTTGAATCATGAGAACTCCGAGCCGCGAGCGTGAAGGAAAAATGGGGACAGGCTACTCATTTCCAGCAGAAGGAGTTGCCGGGACATCAAATGCCGGAAAATGAGTAGCCTGTCCCCATTTTTCCGGGCCCTTGCACGTCTCCTGCACCCCGTGTTACTGAGGCATTACGGATGTCCCAAATTTCCACTTCCCCGCGAACGGGTCTGCTGGTAGCATGATCGGCTGCCTGTTCGATGAAAGGGAGGTCCAGACGTGGACAAAAAGAAAGCGATATGGTTCGTGGGTTCCGCCCTTCTTTTCGTTGGGGCCTTTGCCGCCACGGAAGTCGGAGCCCAGCCGGCGAAAAAATTCGAGCTGGTCGCGAAGCAACGGGATTTGGTCATCGACGAAGGAGTGGTCCTCAAAGCCCTCACCTTCAATGAGACAGTCCCGGGGCCACTGCTCCTCGTGAACGAGGGCGACACCGTGGAGATCACTGTCCGCAACGAGGACGCCATCACCCACGGGTTCTCCGTCCATGCTGCCAACACGCAAACCTCGCTCTCCGTGGGCAACCTACCGGCGGGCGAGACGAAGAAGCTCACC
This sequence comes from Acidobacteriota bacterium, assembly GCA_016210925.1. Taxonomy (GTDB): domain Bacteria; phylum Acidobacteriota; class UBA6911; order JACQTF01; family JACQTF01; genus JACQTF01. The sequence continues at coordinate 609 of JACQTF010000204.1, forward strand.
TTCAAAGCCGATTTCCCGGGGGTCTTCATGTATCACTGCGCCCCCGGGGGCCACGGCATCATGACCCACACCATGGCCGGCATGTTCGGCATGATCGTGGTCGAGCCCAAGAAGAAGTACAAGCTGGAAGAACAGTTGGGGAAGCCACCGGACCTGAAGGTCTATGTGATCCAACACGAAGTCTACTCCAACGGCCGCGACTTCTTCGACGGCAAGGCGCTGTACGTGATGTTCAACGGGTACAACTTCCGCTACGTCAATGAGCCCATTCCTGCCAGACCGGGGGACTACGTGCGATTTTACTACCTCAACGTCGGCCCCAACCTGATCTCGACCTTCCACGCCGTGGGCGGGATCTGGGAATACATCCACTACCAGGGCAACCCCAACAACGTGATGGTCGGGTCGCAGTCGGTCATTTCCGGACCGACGGACTCCTGGGTCATCGAGTGGAGGGTGCCGGCGGAGGGGCCATTTACCCTGGTGAGCCACGCCTTTGGCACCCAGGCGATCAAAGGAGCCATTGGAGTTCTCAGCTCCAAGGCGGACGCCCCTCGAGTGCGAGAGGTCCGAAGCGAGGGGAACACGGTGTCTGTGCCCGCAAGCCCCAAGCGCGTCGTCGCGCCCTTTGAGATCGGCTCCTCCGATCTGGACAGGCCGGTGAGGTTCCAGCCCGGTGAGACGGTGCAGGTCCAGATTGTGGGCAACAGCTTCTGGCCCAAGGTGGTCGAGGTACCGGTGGGGGCGGAGGTCACCTGGGTCAACGAGGATGTCTTTGACCTTCTGGAGGGGGAGCGAACGGGCCGCCACGACGTGGTCATCACGGGGGGCCCGGAGGAATTCAGCTCGGTGGAGATGGAGCACGCCGACAAGTTCACGTACAAGTTCGAGAAGGCGGGAGAGTACGACTATGTCTGCACCATCCACCCCTATATGAAGGCCAAGGTGAGGGTCTACAAGTAGCGAGGAAGAAGTGCCGGAACAAGGCCTTCGGTTTCGGCGCGGGTGGCTGGGAGGTTGAGGGAACCCAATGGAACAGCAGCGATGGAGCGCGAGCCGGAAGGGGCGACGCCCCGCGTCCAAGCGGGGTAGGCTTGCGTTCGTTGGTCTTGTCCCTTTTCTCTCCGTGGCTCTTCTGTCGTGCGCGAACCGCCTGGATCTTGAGGGCCCTGACCAACCCATTGCCTTCAGTCACAAGACCCACGCCGGGCAGCTGAAAGTCGACTGCCAGTTTTGTCACCTGTACGCCCGGCGTTCGGCCTCGGCGGGCGTTCCCTCGGTCAAGCGTTGCATGGGTTGCCACGAGGTGGTGGAGTCCGATTCCCCCGCGGTCCGGAAGCTCCAGGAATACTGGGACCGGAAGGAACCCATCGCCTGGAAGAAGGTGTACGATTTGCCGGACCATGTGAGCTTCTTCCACGACCGACACGTCCGGGCGGAGGTGCCCTGCCAGGACTGTCATGGGGACGTGGGAGCGATGGAGCGGGTGCGCCAGGTGAAGGATCTGACCATGGATGAGTGCGTCCAGTGTCACAGGCAACAAAAAGCCAGCGTGGACTGCCTGGCCTGTCACCACTAGCGGGAGCGTAGCGTGAGCGAGATCGACCGTAGAAATTTCTTGAGGTTCATGCTGGCCGGCGGCGCGGCGACGATGCTGGGTTGCCAACGGCCCATGTCGGAGAAGCTGCTGCTGTCGTACGTGGACCCGCCCGAGGAGCTGATTCCGGGAAAGCCGCTGTACTACGCTTCTGTGTGCAGAGAATGCCCGGCGGGCTGCGGAGTGCTGGCCTGTGCCCGCGACGGACGGGTGGTCAAAGTCGAAGGCAACCCGAATCATCCGGTGAACCAGGGGACACTCTGCGCCAGGGGGCAGGCAGCTTTGCAGGGCCTCTACGATCCGGACCGGGTCACCCGTCCCCTGGTCCGATCCTCCTCGGGCAACCTGGAGCCCACCACCTGGGAGGATGCACTGGGGCGGCTGGGGCGGGAGCTTTCTCGGCTTCGGCCCGGGGATCCAGCGCGGCTCGTCTTCCTCTCGGGCATTCTTGGGCCCAGCCTCCAGGCCTTGGCTGAGCAATGGCTCCATCTCCTGGGTGGCGGTCGATTGATCCAGTACGAGGTCCTTGGTTACGAGGCGGTGAAGGCGGCAAACCGCATCAGCTTCGGGCGCGAGGAAGTGCCGCATTACCGGTTGGACCGGGCAAAGTTCATCCTCTCGTTCGGCGTGGATTTCCTCGAAACGTGGCTCTCGCCGGTGGAGTTCTCACGAGGATTTGCCGCGACCCGAACCTATCGCGCCGGAGAGATGGGCCTCCACGTTCAGGTGGAACCGCGGCTATCGCTCACCGGTGCCAATGCAGATGAGTGGATCGCCATCAAGCCAGGCACCGAATACGTTCTCGCCCTGGGCCTGGTTCACGTTCTGATCCAACAAAGGCTCTTGGCCGCTGCCGATTCCAAAAGTCTGCGGCAGATCTTTGGTCGAGTGCGTGCCTTCGATCCAGCCAGGGTCGCCCGGGAGACCGGAGTCGCACCCGACGTCGTCCCGCGCCTTGCCCGGGCCTTCGCCGTGGAGCGGCCCAGCCTGGCCCTTTCGGGTGCGATCTCGTCGGAAGCCCGCAATGCCACCGTCACGCAGGTGGCGGTGAACCTTCTCAACTACGTCGCTGGCAACGTTGGAGAAACCGTGATCTTTGGTGCGGAGTGCTATCCCGGCGGCTTGGGCAGGTACCAGGAAGTCCGGGATCTGGTGGAAGCTATGAAGCAGGGACGCGTGGGGGCGCTCCTGGTCCATCAAAGCGATCCGCTCTTCACAATGCCGGCGGCCGCGGGGTTCGAGGAGGCTCTCGAGAAGGTGCCGCTGGTGGTGGCCCTGACCAGCTTCCTGGACGAAACGGCCGCCCGGGCCCATCTCGTCCTGCCGGTCCACGTGCCCCTGGAGGCGTGGGATGACTATTCCCCTCGCAAGGGTATCCTGGGCCTGCAACAACCTGCCATGCGCCCCCTGCATGATACCCGTCACGTCGGGGACCTTCTCCTCGAGCTGGCGCGTCAGGTCGCGCCGGGGACGGCTGCTCTGCCTTGGAAAGACTTCTACGAGTACTTGCGGGATCGATGGAAGGATCTCCGGCGACAGGAGCGGCCGGAAATGGACTTCGAGCTGTTTTGGAAGAACGCCGTGATGGGCGGGGGTGTGTGGAAGGAGTTCCCCCCGGAGACGGTGCAACTTTTGCCCGGGGCGCTGGCGGCATCCTTCCAGGATCCTACCTTCGATGGCGCCGGGGGGGACGCCTTCGCTCTCATTGCGTACCCGTCGCCGCTTTGGTATGACGGTCGCGGGGCGAACAAGTCTTGGCTTCAAGAGATTCCCCATCCCCTTTCCCACATTGTTTGGGACAACTGGGTGGAAATGCACCCGGAAGCGGCCCGCCGGCTCTCACTGGGAGAAGGGGACGTGGTCCTCCTCCGGTCCCCCCACGGCGAGGTGCGCCTGCCCGTGCACCTCCACCGCTGGATGCGGCCGGACACGGTGGCCGTGCCCTTCGGCCAGGGTCACAGTCACTACGGGCGGAACGCTCGGAATCGTGGCGGAAACCCCATTTCACTCCTGGCTCCGGGTCCCGAAGGAATTTCTGGCGGGCTGCCGTGGCTGTCCGCCCGGGTCACGGTGCAGAAGATGGGGCAGCGCTATCCCCTGGTTTCGACCCAGGGTGGCCCCTCCCAGGACGACCGGAGCATTGCCCAGAGCAATTCCCGCACGGCCCTGATGCATGGGGCGGAAGAAGTCACGCGGCCTGAGACCCATGTGGC
>JACQTF010000206.1 GCA_016210925.1 Acidobacteriota bacterium
GACGAGGCTCGCCTCAAGGTGGAGGAACTGGCCCACCGGGACGGCTACCGCTACATCCATTCCGCCAATGAGCCGCTGCTGGTGGCCGGGGTGGGCACCGTCGGCCTGGAGATCCTGGAGGACCTCCCTGACGTGGACTTCATTTTCGCTCCCGTGGGAGGCGGAAGCGGCGCCGCCGGCATCTCCATCGTGGCCAGAGCCGCGAATCCCAGGATCCAGGTCATCGGCGTGCAATCCGACAAAGCGCCCGCGGCCTATCTTTCCTGGAAACAGGGGAATCTCGTGGAAACCGACTCCTGCGAGACGTTTGCCGACGGCCTGGCGACCCGCTGCGCCTTCCAGCTGACCCAGGAAATCCTGCGTCAGAATCTAGCGGACTTCGTCCTGGTCAGCGAAGAAGAGCTGGAGCGCTCCATCGTCCTCTTGCTGGAGAAGACCCACAACCTGGCGGAGGGCGCCGGGGCAGCGGCCCTGGCTGGCGCCCTCAAGTGCCGGGATCGCGTGGCGGGGAAAAAGGTGGTGGTGGAGCTGAGCGGCGGGAACCTCACCGCGACCAAGCTCCGGGAGATCCTGCAGAAGCACAACGTGGGGAGCAACCCCTAGTGTAGTGTCCCTTAAATAACTATACATATCACTCTTCTCGTTTCTGACGACGGCGAGGTTGCGTGCAGCCGGGCTGGATCGACTCCAGTTTCGCCCGTGCTCGGTCGATCTTCTGGAGAATCTCTTCCAGTTTGGCCGTCCAGACGAAGGGCTGCGGATCGGCATTCCACGCCGCCAGGAACGCTTCGATGGTCTGCACCAAATCCGGCACGCTGACAAACGCCCCACGGCGCACAGCCTTCTCTGTTAACTCCCCAAACCACCGCTCCACCAAGTTCAGCCAACTGGAACTGGTCGGAATAAAGTGCGGCACAAAACGCCGATGGCGTTTCAGCCACGCTTGGACCTCCGGGGTCTTGTGCGTCCCGTAGTTGTCCAGCACCAGATGCAATTGCTGATCCCCCGGAAACTCCCGGTCCAGCCGACGCAGGAACTTCAGGAATTCCTGATGGCGGTGCCGAGCGTGGCACTGCCCGATCACTTTGCCGTCCAACAGGCTCAAGGCCGCAAACAGCGTCGTGGTACCGTTGCGCTTGTAGTCGTGAGTCATCGTGCCGCACCGCCCTTTCTTCAAGGGCAGTCCCGGTTGGGTCCGGTCCAATGCCTGAATCTGGCTCTTTTCATCCACACACAACACCATCGCCTTCTGCGGCGGATTCAAATACAACCCCACGACGTCGGTCAGTTTCTCCACGAACTTCGGATCGCGGGACAGTTTGAAGGTCCGGTGCAGATGCGGCTTGAGGTTGTGCAACTGCCAGAGCCGGTTCACGGTGTTCTTGTTCGCCGACGATTTGCGATTTGCCAGATAGGTGCGGGCTGCCTGGATCTCCGGAAGCTCCGTGTCGGATTCTGCCACCAGGCAGAGGAAGGCCTGATAGGTCGCCTCGTCCGTCCCGTGATCTCCGCTCAAAGCTGCCGATCTAGCCAGGCCGAACAGCGAATGCAGCCGCCCGGGCGTTCGCTTCAGCGCCGCCTCGAACTCGTTCCTGTCCTCCGCAGGCCTCCCGCATGAGACCCACTGCTTCCTCCCCCCGTCCCTGTGCTTGACGATATTGCCCTTTCTGAAGCAAGCCATAAACCAAATACGAGAGAGCGTGATCGTAATTACCGGACGCCCTCAAGGCTGCCTCGTTTGAAGCGATGGTCTCGTCCCACATTCCCAGACCCGCGAAGATGTGGGAGGGCATGTGCAGGGCGTGGGTCACCGACGGGGCGATTGTGGCGTTGTTGTAGCGGTCAAGCACGCTCGCGGCGCTGCCCTAAAGGAGAGGAAGAACTTGACTTTTGTTCGTTATTGTATTATCAAAATTATAACTATTTTGGTGATAGGAGGCATTTTCATGGGGGCAATAGCTGTGTCCAGGAGAGAGGAACAACAGATTCAGAGATTGTGTAAGGAACTCAACATCCCTACGAAATCCGGGTTGATCCGGGTTGCGTTGGAGGCATTGGAGAAGAAAACTGAAGAGGAAAGGTTGCGCCGCGAGATTCAGGCATCTGTGCGCCGCTGTGCGGCAGCGGACAGAGAGGAGAACCGAAAGCTGTTTCCGGCTGGCGTTGCTCGCCGCGTCCCTGGTGAATAAATGGAGATCCAGCGTGGCCACTTGTACGTAATCGACTTCAATCCACGGGTAAGGACGAAACCCGGTAAGCTCCGTCCGGCCGTCGTGCTCCAGTCTGACATGGTCAATGAAGCGGGTTATCCATCCACGATTGTGATCCCTACGACCACCCGACTTGTTGAAAATCCCGGCATCCTGCGGTTACGGATGAGGAGAGGAGAAGGCGGCCTCGCGCGGGAAAGTGATCTCCTCTTGGGCCAACTGATCGCTGTGGCAAACGAGTCCTTCCGGCAGGAGATCGGCATCTCGCCAGACCATCTGATGGAGGAGTTGGAAAAACGTGTGCGGATCATTCTGGGCCTGTGACTCGTCCTTTCCTGTTGGCCGGAGGCCGCATTCCCTCAGGCTGGCCAGCCCACTCGATGCCCTTTTCTTTTGGCTGGCCGTACAGCTCGGGGTGCAGGTAGAAGCCGCGCTGGGCGGCGGGTTTCTCTTCTTCTACCACGATCCGATGAGCGCTGGCGAAGGCATCCTGGCGCGCGCCGTCACCTGCCAGGAGACGGGATCCTCAAGTTGGGCCGACCCACGGATGAAGTGATGATCTCTTTGCGCGGCCCGGTGGATGGCGTGTGATCACGGCCGTCGATCTCGGGGTCGAGTTCAGCCCGATCGAGCTGGAAACGGCCCTGGCAGCCGGTTTGCAGCAGTAGGAAAAGCGCCAACAGAACATTCACAGCTGATCATAGGATTCTCGATGCCATTCAAGCTCAACTCCTTCACGAGCCGACAACTCACCGTGCAAGATCTCCAAAAGAAGGTCAAACAATGCGTGGAGGAGGCCCAACAAGACCGGGTTGTGATCACGCGGCGCGGGAGACCCGCGGCCGTGCTCGTCGGCGTAGCGGCCGAGGACTGGGACGCCGTCGTGTTACAGACCGACCCGGCGTTCTGGAAACTTATCCGCGGCCGAAGAAAACAGCCGACGATCTCTCTTGGACAGCTCAGGAAGCGCCTTCGCGTAAAAAGATAGTCGGAGTTACTTCGGCCAGGCTTCGCCCTTGGCCGCCATCTCCCAGAAAAGGTACTCGTAATGCGCAGTCCATTGGAAGAGCTCTGCCATGGCGTCGCGCTTCGGGGTGGAGGCTTTTCCGGCCAGCTCGTCCAGCGTGCCCTCCAGCCATCCGACGTAGGATCGGAAGGATCCGCTGGACCAGTGATCGATGAATTCCTGCCATGGGTTCCGCCCTTGCACATGGGTCTTGACCCACGTCCAGCTGTCCAGGTAGGCCTTCTCCGCGCCGTAGAGCACCGCAAATCCTTCCTCAAAGGACCGGCTGTGGGCCGTCGCCAGCATGAACTGGCTGTACGCGTGACAGGTGGTGGACATGCGGATGTCTTGGAAGGAGACCTTGTGGTGGCTGGCCATGCGTTCGAAGAGCTCCAGCTCCTGGTGGAGCGCAGCGATGGATTCAGACAGGTTCTTTCGGTAGGAGATGGGTGCCTTGCTGAGCAGGACGGCGAGGAACGGAATGGCCTCCCGGGCGTAGAGAAAGTCCTGTTGCATCCAACGGGCGAAGGTCTCTCGTGGAACCGTTCCCTTCGCCGTCTCGGCCAGAAAGGGATGGGCCAGCATCTCCTGCCAGAGGGCCTCCACCTGTGTCCATAGTTGGACATGGAAAGGTTTTTCCATGGTCTTTTCCTCGAAATCTGCTTGGTTGTTAAACCTTCTCTTTTTCGGAGCCGGGCGTCCAGCGCAGGACGGGATTCCGTGCCGCCGTCACCTCGTCGAACCGGCGGTGGCGGACCCGGTGGGGAGCCTTGTGCAGGAGATCAGCGTTCTGCCGCGCTTCTTCGGCGATGGATTTGAGGGCCTCGATGAACTGGTCCAGTTCGGACTTGCTTTCGGTTTCCGTGGGCTCGATCATCAGGGCGCCGCTCACGATCAGGGGAAAGTAAATGGTGGGCGGATGGAATCCATAGTCCATCAGGCGCTTGGCGATATCCAGGGTGTGGACGTTCAACTTGCTCTGGATCTTGTCGGAGAAAATCACCTCGTGCAGCGTGGGCTGCGGATACGGCAGGTCGTAGAGACCGTTCAGTTGATGGCGGATGTAGTTGGCGTTCAGGACTGCGGTCTCGGCGACCTGCTTCAGTCCCTGGGGCCCGCAGGTGAGGATGTAGGACAGGGCCCGGACCAGGATCAGGAAATTCCCATAGAAGGCGCGCACCCGGCCGATGGACCTGGGCCGCCCGTCATCCCATCGGAGTGTCCCATCCTTTTCCACAATCCTGGGACCGGGAAGGAACGGCTCCAGGGCCTTTTTGACCGCCACGGGGCCTGCCCCGGGACCGCCTCCGCCGTGGGGGGTGGTGAAGGTCTTGTGCAGGTTCAAGTGGATGACGTCCACGCCACTGTCGCCGGGGCGAGTGATTCCCAGCAGGGCATTGAGATTCGCGCCATCCATGTAGATGAACCCGCCTTTTTCATGGACGATGCCGGCGATGCGGGTAATTTGCTCCTCGAAGATGCCCAGGGTATTGGGATTGGTGAGCATCAGGCACGCCACGTCCTCGGTCATCAGCGACTCCAGCTCCCGCACGCTCATTTGGCCTCGGTCGTTGGAGCGGATGGTCTGCACCTGGTAGCCACAGAGCGCCGCGCTGGCCGGGTTGGTGCCATGGGCGGAGTCGGGGATGAGGACCTTCTTACGAGGGTTCCCTCGCTCGCTCAGGCACGCCCGGATCATCATGAGTCCCGTCAGTTCGCCGTGGGCACCGGCCGCCGGCTCCAGGGTCACCGCGTCCATGCCGGTGATCTCCGCCAGGATCTCTTCCAGCTGCTGAAGAAGCTGCAGGTTTCCCTGGCACAGCTCCGGCGGCTGGTAGGGGTGGGACCGGGCGAAACCTTCCATGCGCGCCACGACCTCGTTGATCTTCGGGTTGTACTTCATGGTGCAGGAGCCCAGCGGATACATGCCCAGATCGATGGAGTAGTTCCAGGTCGAGAGCCGGGTGAAATGGCGGATGACGTCCACCTCGGAGACTTCCGGGAAGTGCTCGATCTGCTCCCGCCGCAGTTCCGGCGGGAGCAGCTCGTCCAGCGGGCGCCGGGGCACGTCCAGCGGACGCAGGGAGTACCCCCGTTTTCCGGCAGCGGAACGTTCAAAGATCAAGGGCTCGGAGAAACTGGGCTGGTTGCGGGTGCGGTCCTTCATGGTTGGTCAACGGTCAAAGGTCAATGGTCAACGGGTGTCGCGAGATCCAATCAGAGGCCACTCCGGTTCGCGCTGCCCCGGGGGTTTAGACGTCCACTTTCCCCAGGACGTGCACCAGGTGGTCGATCTCCTCCTTGCGGCAGCGTTCGGTGACGCAGAGCACCATGCCGTTTTCCAGCTCGGGATAAAACTGTCCCAGGGGTAGTCCGCCCACGATCTTCTCTTCTGCAAGTCTCCCGTTGATTTTCACGGGATCCGCCGGACAGTCCATCACGAACTCGTTGAAGTACGGCCCTGAGAAACGGACCCGGTATCCGGGAAGCCGTGCGATCAGGGATGCGGCATAGGAAGTCTTCTGCAGATTAAGCTCGGCCACCTCCCTCAGGCCCTGTTTGCCCAACGTGCACAGGTAGATGGCAGCCATGAGGGCGCAAAGGCCCTCGTTGGTGCAAATGTTGGAGGTGGCCTTTTCGCGACGAATGTGCTGCTCGCGTGTGGCCAGGGTGAGCACGTAGCCCACCTGCCCGTCGGCGTCCGCAGCCCGCCCCACCATTCGGCCCGGCATCTGGCGCTTGTAGCGATCGTGGCTGGCAAAGAAGCCCAAAGAAGGTCCGCCGAAGCCCATGGGGATGCCGAAAGATTGGCCCTCTCCCAGGACGATGTCCGCGCCCAGGGCGCCCGGAGGGCGGAGGAGACCCAGAGAAAGGGGCTCCGTCACTGCCACGATCAGCAGCGCCCCGCAGGCATGGGCAATTTCAGCCGCCGCCGCCACGTCCTCGATGACGCCGAAGAAGTTAGGGGATTGAACCACCACCGCCGCGCAGTCCGGGCCCACCGCTTTCCGCAACGATTCCAGGTCCGCGCGGCCGTCGCGAAGGTAGGGCAGCTCGGTGATTTCCAGATCAAGGTTCTGGAGGTACGTTCGCAGGACTTCCCGATACTCGGGGTGCACGGTGGCGGACACCAGGGTGCGACGCCGGTCGAGGATTCGGTCCGCCATCAGCACACCCTCCGCCAGGGCTGTGCTCCCGTCGTACAACGAGGCATTGGCCACCTCCAGGCCCGTGAGCTGGCAGATCAGGGTTTGGAACTCGAAGATGGCCTGCAGGGTGCCCTGGCTGATCTCCGGCTGGTAAGGGGTGTAGGACGTGTAAAACTCGGACCTCGAGACCAGGGAATGGATGATCGCGGGGACCCAGTGGTTGTACGCCCCCGCGCCGAGAAAGTACGAGCAGGCGGCCGCATGAGCGTTCCGGGTTGCCAGCCCCTGGAAATAGTCCAGCAGCTCCTCTTCGGAATAGGGTCCAGGGATGCGGAGGGAACGAGACAGGCGAATGTCGGCGGGGATACTTCCGAACAGCTCCTCCACGCGTTCCAGGCCCATGCTTCGGAGCATGGCCCGACGGTCCGCTTCCGAGATTGGCAGGTAACGCATTACTCTTCCGGCTTCGCGGCCAGGTACTCCTCGTACTCCTGCGCGCTGAACAGCTCCTCCAGCTCCGCAGGATCACTCAACCGGACCTTGACCATCCACCCGTTTCCGTAGGGGTCATCGTTGATCATCTCCGGCTTGTCTGCCAGCTTGTCGTTGACCTCCACGATTTCGCCCGAGACGGGGCTATAGACTTCCGAAACGGCCTTGACCGATTCCACCGAGCCAAACGGCTCCTTGGCTTGTAACTTGTCTCCCACGTGGGGTAGCTCCACGAACACCACGTCACCCAGTTCGCTCTGGGCGTAATCGGTGATTCCAATGGTTCCCGTGTGGTCTTGGATGGAGATCCACTCGTGTTCCTCGGAGTAAAGCAGATCCTCCGGATACATAGTCGGCCTCCGCCAGGGAAACGGGGAGAGGAAAGATACAGGAGGAAGCTCGCTCTCCCCTCGATCCTCCCGTCCAGTCGGCATCGGGGGATCAGCACCGTGGGACATCGTCTTGTTGGGCGGAGCTGCGGAGCAGCTCCCCTTATGTTTTTCTCCGCTTGTAAAAGGGCGTCGGAACCACCCGTGCCTTCACCGGTTTGTTGCGAATGGTCACGAAGAACTCCGTGCCGACAGCGTTCCACTTGACGGGCAAATAAGTCAAACCGATGTTCTTCCCCAGAGAGGGGGCGTAGCTCCCGCTGGTCACCTCTCCCACGACGGACCCACCCAGGGTGACCGGGTAGTGTTCCCGGGCAATTCCGCGCTCCACCATCTCGAACCCCACCAGCCGGCGAGCCGGGCCTTCCCGCTGCTGTTTCCACAGGGCGTCGCGCCCGATGAACGAGCCCTTGTCGAACTTGACGATCCAGCCCAGGTCCGCTTCGAGCACCGTCGTCGTGTGATCAATGTCGTTTCCATATAACGCCATCTTGGCTTCCAGCCGCAAGGTGTTTCTGGCCCCCAGCCCGACGGGAAGAATTTCATCGGACCGTCCCACCTCCAGCAACGTCATCCAGAGTGCTTCCGCCGCCGCAGGTTCCAGGTAGATCTCGAATCCGTCCTCCCCCGTGTAGCCCGTCCTGGAGACCAACGTGGGCAGCCCCTTCACTCCTGTCCGGACGAACCGGTAGTACTTCATCTGGGACAGATCCCACTCGGCCAATTTCTGCAGCACGGCCTGAGCCAGCGGGCCCTGAAGAGCGAATTGGGCGTACGCGGAACTGCGATTCTCCACCCGTGCCGAGAATTTGTTCTCCTGGCTGATCCACTGGTAGTCCTTGTCGGTGTTGGCTGCGTTCACCACCAGAAGGAAATGGTCTTCCGCAAGGCGGTGAACCGTCACATCGTCTACGAAAGTGCCCTCGGGGTAGGTCAAGGCCGAGTACTGGATTTGCCCCACCGAGAGCCGGAAGGCATCGTTGCAGGTCACGTTTTGAACCAGGTCCACAGCGCCTGGGCCCCGGATTTCGATCTTCCCCATGTGGCTCACATCGAACAGCCCGACCGCTTGTCGAACACGACGGTGTTCTTCCAGAACGCTGGAATATTCCACGGGCATGTCCCAGCCGGCGAAGTTCACCATCCTGGCGCCGAGGCGCCGATGAGTGCCATGAAGGGGGGTTCTCTTGAGGTCGCCCAAGGTGGTTTCCGGTTCAAGCGGTTGCGCTCGCAACGAGCCAAAACCTGAAAACTAGCACACCCCCTGGGGGCTGTCAAGGTCAAATTCCGCGAAGTAAGTACTTAAAAATCAAATAGTTGAAGGATATCTTGGAGGCTGATCCTGCTCGCGAAACTCGTGGCATGTGAATTGCATCCTGACCTATGTTGCGGCTCAAAAACAGAGGGGAGAATCGTTGGTGAGCAGGCCTCTTTTGAAGTGCGTGACGGGGAACGTCACGGAGAAAATCTCGTTGCTGAAGAGGGAGATTGCGAAGCTCCAGCGTGAGATCGACGGGGCGGACCATTATTCCGACGCCCAGTATATTCGGGATTTTTTGCGGGAATTCCGCAGCTACCTGAGGCCCTCCTGTCCGGAGGAACTCGATACCGAGATCGCTGCCTCCGACCTGATCCTGATTGGGGACTACCACGCCCTTCCCCAAAGCCAACTCTTCCAGGCGGAGCTCCTGGAGCGGTTGGCGGCGAAGGGAGAGCGAATGGTGTTGTGCGTGGAGATGGTGTACAGCCAGAACCAGCGGGCCCTGGATCGATGGCTGGCTGGCCAGATGAAGGAAAAGGAGTTTTTGGCGCGCATCCGGTACGATAGCGAATGGGGCTACGATTGGTCCAGTTTCAAGAAGGTCTTCGAGGTGGCCCGCCAGCACGGGATTCCGATTTTCGGGATCGACTCTCCTCCCCGAAATGATCTGCGGTACATCCACCGGCGCGACCGGAGCATCGCGGCCAAGATTGTGGAGATCGCCGCTCAAAATTCCGGATGCCGTGTCCTGGTGGCCATCGGAGAGTCCCACCTGGCCAGTCGTCACCTGCCGGCCAAGATTGCCCGGATGTTGCAGGAGCAGGGAGTGCAAAAGAAGACCCTGGTGATCCTCCAGAACGTGGACGATATTTTCTGGAAGCTATCGTGCGAGGGCAAGGAAGACAGCACGGTGGTGCAGCTCTCCGACGGGAAGTTTTGCGTTTTCAATGCCAGTCCGTTCCGGAAGTATGAGGCTTACTTCCAGCTCCTTCAGCGGTGGCAGTCAGAAGAGGTGGATGAGGAAGAGGTGGACCTGACCTCCACCCTGTACAGTCTGATCGACGCCGTGCTGGAATTCGTGAAGATCAACAAGCACACCTTCCGCCTGAGCCAGGAGGGCCTCCGAGGGAAGGCGATGGTGGATGCGTTTCCGGAGATTTACTCCCTGCACAACCTGGAGAACTTCCGCGGCGCCCTGCGCCATGCCGGATTTTCCAAGCGGGAGATGAACGATCTCCTGCACCACGTGAGGCAGAAGGGGAGCTGCTACATTCCCCGCCTGAACGCCATCTACCTCGGCCAGTTCAACCTGGTCCACGGCGCGGAGGAGGCCGCGCATTTCGTCCACTTCGCTTGCAAGGGAGAGCTCCTGGCGGGCTTCCACCGTCGCCGGCGTTTCCGGCACGACCTTTTCTACATTCAGGTGCTGGAGGAAGCCCTGGCTTATTTCGGTTCCAAGCTCATCGAGCCCGGCCGGAGCCACTTCCGCGAGAGCCTGTTCTGGAATCACGAGGTGGACGGGAAGCGGCACTCGGTGGCCGTGTCCGGTTTGAGCTGGAGAGATTTTCAATTCATCGGCAGATTCCTGGCGTTGCACAAGGACCTGGAAGCTCGCTCCTCCCGCTATTCGGAGGTCCCTGCCGAGATCCTCCAGGGTATTCAGAGCTGCGGGAAGAAATATCATTACCTCATCCACGAGCTGGGCTATCTGCTGGGGGAGCAGATCTACGATGGTTACCTGCAGGGAGAGATTTCCCGGGACGAGATTCGGAAGATGTTCTTCCAGCGGTTCGAAGAGAGCGGTTCTGCGTTGAAGACCTACCTGAAACTGGCCGAGCGGCTGGCTCCGTGCTCCATGGAGCCAGAGGCCGCTGCCCGGGCGTAGTCTTGCGACGGGCCCGTCAACTATTCCCTCGCGACGGTTCTGCCGGACGGGACTTCCCGCCCGCCAGCTCCATTTGCTTTATAATAGGCCCATGGCTTCGGCCCTGGCTGTCCTGCTGCTCTGGGCCTCGTTGCAGGGGGAGGTCTCCTCGAGCCGGTTCGCCTACGTGGGCCCCGAGAAGATTCTGACGGTGGAAGTGGCGGGTGCCCGGCGTTTGATCGTCAACATCATCAACCTGTCCGGTTATGTGTTCGTCTTCGAACCCCAGGAACTTCTGGTGCGATCGGAGGGAGGGAAGCGCTCCATCGGCCAGGTGATCGAAGGCGAAAAGGGCAGGGCCCCGTACCTGGGCTCGGCGATGGTTCAACCGCGCTCCTTCCAGGGCTTGACCGTGTGGGGCGCGTTCGAGGGCCTGGACCGTATCCAGGAGATCAGCCTGCGTCTGGGCGCGGCTCTCCACATGCTCAAGCCGGTCAACGAACGGGACTTCGAGGTCCTCTCCCATCAGATCACCGAGCTGGACCTGCAGTCCGATGAGATGGATGCCCAGATGAAAAACAGGGGCCTTCAGCCCCTGGGGGAGAGAATCCTGCCCCAATCGGAGGAAGGCTTTGCGGAATTGTATGCAGGCCTGCTGGCTGCCGACGGGATCAATCCGCCCCGCGTCCTGGAAAAGACCGTGCCCCGGTATCCTCAAGAGGCCCTCGAGAAGAAGATCGAAGGCGTCGTGGAGCTGCAGGGTTTGATCACCCGGGAAGGTGATTTCGTCCAGATCAAGGTGAAGAAGGGGCTCGGACACGGCCTGGACCAGCGCGCTGTAGAGACAGTGCGGAACAGTTGGAAGTTCTTGCCCGCGACCCGCAACGGCGAGGTCCGGGAAGCGCAGACCACCATCGCGGTGGAATTCAAGCTGCCCTCTTGAGTGGGCCTCAGGGCGCTTGAACCAATCGAAATACGGGTCTCTGCTCCAGACCCAGCGTCCGTGAGGATCGTGCCATGAAGACGATGGGAAGCATCCTGGCGGGAAGGGAGATCTACTTCGTCCTGCAAGACCAGACTGCGTTCGAGGCGGCCCAGCTCATGGCTGCCAAGCAGGTCGGGGCGGTGCCGGTCCTGGAAGGGGAGCGGGTGGCGGGCATTTTCTCGGAGCGCGACCTGATGAACCGGGTCGTCGCCCAGGATTTGGATCCCAAGAAAGTCAAGGTGGGAGACGTGATGACCCGGGATCTGGTGGCGGTGGAAGCGCACGAGTCGTACGAAATCGGCCTCAAAAGGATGAAACAGATCAACTGCCGCCATTTGCCGGTGGTCTCCGAAGGAAAGTTGGTAGGCGTCATCTCGCTGCGGGACCTGCTTCTGGTAGACTTGGTCGAAAAGGACGAAGAGTTGCAACTCATGCAGTCCTACATTTACTACATCCCGCCCAAATTAAAGTAGCACCAGAGATGGCGGTGGGGTGATGGATCGCATTTGGAGCCTGCGTGAACCAGTTTACCTGCAGCTAGGAGGCGCGCGTGGAGGGAGAAACCATCCGCAGAATCCGCGAGGCGGTTAGGAGAGGCGCGCTGCCTGCGCAATTCACGCCCGCACAGGTCAACAAGGCTCTGAATCCTGGTGGGTACACGGACCTTTTTACTCAGCTCAGTCGAGGTCTGTACCGGCTCAAACCGAATTAGCGCATTATCTGGGTTGGTGAGGGGCTTAAGATCACACAACTCGACGGCTCCTGCCAGATATCCACACCCTTTCTGGGTCGGCATCACGACGCAATCGAGATCTATGTCGAAAAGAAAGACGGGTCATTGCGACTGACCGACGATGGTTACACCGTCCGGGACCTTCGTTCAAGCGGGATGGAATTCACCACCGAGAAGCGGAAAGCCCACCTGGCTGCCGTTTAAAACGTATTTTAAAGGCCCCCATCCTTCTGATCGAGGGCCAGCTTGCTAACCCCTCTTTTATCAAGGAGGGACAAGCGTTGGTGATGTCGATGGTATCAGGATGGATCCTTCCAGTCTTGACCGGCTAAATTGCGCCATCGTCCGGTGCCGCAGATGTCCTCGGCTGGTGCGCCACCGTGAGCAGGTGGCTCAGGAGAAGAAGCGCCAGTACCGGGACTGGGAGTACTGGGGGAAGCCTCTCCCGGGGTTCGGGGATCCGGAGGCGCGGCTTCTATTGATCGGGTTGGCGCCCGCCGCTCACGGCGGCAACCGGACGGGACGCATGTTCACCGGCGACCGGAGCGGGGACTGGCTGGCGGAGGCGCTCCACCGTTACCGATTTGCCAACCAACCCACTTCGCGCCATCGAGGAGACGGTTTTCGATTGCGCGACACGTACATCACGGCGGCTGTCCGGTGCGCACCCCCCGGGAACAAGCCCACCCCGCAGGAAATGGACCACTGTGGGCCTTATCTGCTGGAGGAGCTCAGGGTGCTGTCCAGCGTACGGGTGGTGGTCGCCTTGGGCCAGGTGGGGTTTCGAGCCTACCTGCGGGCCCGCCGCTTCCTGGGACGCGACGTGCCCCACCCGCTCCCCCGGTTCGCCCATAACCGCGCCGTCCGGTTCGACGACGGGACGATGCTGATCGCGTCGTACCATCCCAGCCAGCAGAATACCCAAACGGGAAAGCTGACTCGCGGCATGTTTCACGCCGTCCTCGCTCGCGCCCGCCGCCTCCTCAAAACGAGTCAGCCGTCAATGGTCATTAGCGATTGATCCACTAGAGGCGAGCCGGTTCTGCGAAAACCGTTTTCCGATCTGGAGAGCAAACGTCGCGATCTGCAAATTGCTCCTCCTCCGTCGAGCCCGTCAGGGCGGCGGTGGACATTTCTCCACCGGCAATCGTCTGTGCGACTGTGTCGAAGTATCCCGTACCCACGAAGGTCTGATGCTTGATCGCCCGATAACCCCACTCTTTCTCGCGGTCAAATTCGCTCTCCTGTAACCAAGCATAGGCTGTCATTCCGCTTTCTCGATAGGCTCGGGCTAGATCGAACATGCTCAAATTGAGTGCGTGGAATCCGGCCAGCGTAACGAATTGGAACTTATATCCCATCGCAGCAAGCTCGGGCTGGAATTTGGCGATGGCAGCATTACCTAATTTTTTCTTCCAATTGAACGAAGGCGAGCAGTTGTAGGCCAATAGCTTTCCGGGAAACTTTGAATGGATGGCCTCGGCAAATCTTCTGGCCTCCCCCAGGTTGGGCTCCGACGTTTCGCACCAGATCATGTCGGAATAAGGGGCATAAGCGAGACCCCTGGCAATGGCCGCATCGAGCCCGCCCCTCATAAAGAAGAAACCTTCGACCGATCTTTTCCCGGTCAAGAACCGTTGATCCCTGGGATCCACATCACTGGTGATCAACTGCGCGCTCTCCGCGTCTGTCCTGGCGATGAGGAGGGTTGGGACGCTCATCGTATCCGCGGCCAGTCGGGCAGCCATGAGCTTTTGAATGAACTCCTGGGCAGGAACCAACACTTTTCCTCCCATGTGACCGCACTTTTTGACGGAGGATAGCTGATCTTCGAAATGCACGCCGGCTGCACCCGCCTCGATCATGGATTTCATCAATTCGAGTGCGTTCAAAGACCCGCCAAAACCCGATTCAGCGTCAGCGACAATCGGGGCGAACCAGTAAGGCCCTTCTCGACCTTCAGCGTGTTGGATTTGATCCGCGCGCAGCAGCGCATTGTTAATTCCTCGGACCAGGCTGGGCACGCTATCGGCCGGGTACAAGCCTTGGTCGGGATACGTCTGCCCGGCAAGATTAGCGTCGGCCGCAACCTGCCAACCGCTGACGTAGATGGCCTGCAGTCCAGCTTCCACCTGCTGCACCGCTTGGTGGCCCGTCAGGGCGCCCAGTGCGGGGACATAGGGCTGGGTGTGCAACAGCCGCCAGAGTCTTTCAGCCCCCATCCTGGCAAGGGAGTGTTCAATTTGTACCGAACCTCGCAGCTTGACCACCTCTGCGGCTGAATAGGCGCGTTCAATCCCTTTCCAGCGGGGATCCGAAGCCCAGCTCTTTGAAATTTTTAAGATGTGACGGTCATCGGGCACCTTGGGCACCTTTTTCTGCCTCCTTGTAAACATTCACCCGTACCAATGGCGCCGAGCAAGTTCTGCTCCAGGAGCGCCTTTGCTCGTTTGAGGCCTGAAGGCGACTTCAAACGGGATTAAATTCGCCGCGCAGGATCATGCCTTCGCTGAGCCTTCTCGCCTCGCGATATTTTTCCAGAACTGAAGAGTCTGTTCCGGCCGGCAGCTCTCGAAGTATCCTGTCTAGTTCCTCATCGAATAACTGGGTAATCAATTCCGGGGTATGCTTGACCGGATGACCCTCGTCATGCGCAATCCCCACCACAGCGCTGTGCCGCATGCGCTGCGCGATCATCAAGCGATAGATTCGATCCGTGGCCAGGTCCTCCATGTAACCGTCGAGCAAGCTTGCGCCTTTGCCATTCAACACGCCGTTGCGATAACGAATGACCGTGCGCACCGCCGCGCGGGTTCCTCGCAGGGTGGTCCTCCCGACGTTTTTCGGAAGCGGCCTGAGGTCCGGATACCGCCTGGCATTTGCCGGGCGTTTGTGGAGTTGATTAGGATATGGAAACTGGCGCACAGCGATTTCGTTTTGATCGGGATGCCCCGTCCAGGCGCCGTCCATCCAGCTGTGGGCCTCGTTCTTCTTGTCCTCTTCCAGCACCGCCAGGGCCCGCGCATTGAGTTGAGGATCTTCTCGATTCGGGTACAGCGCCGTCATCCCCCCGATGGCGAGGATGCCGCGCTTGTGACAGAGTTCAGCCATCAGTTCCCGCAAGTTTTGAAAAAATTGAACATCATGAGGGATCGTGTTGCGATCCGGCAGCACCCAGTGGGGGTCATGCAGGTTGAAATGGATGAGACTCGCCATGTAGTCCCACCGCCCGAGATTCAAACCCAGGAGGTGGTCTCTGAGGTTGTAGATAAACTCCTCCATCTGATAAGCCAATGGGTGGGATTCCACCAGCGCCATACACCGGATGTAGTCTTCAGGCAGACCTTTGGCCTTCGTCAGTGCTTGGAACAAGTCGCGCCACCATAGCGCTTCCTCGGCCGATTCCGATTTGGGGATGTAAAATGAAAGGGGATGCTTGAGCTGGGCTGGATCGACCCGGTAGACGATCATGGCCACGTCAAACAGCGGCGCTGCGATCCGCTCGTCTTTCAGCACCCCTGCCTGACTCAAATGCAGTCCGCGCGGTCGGGTCAAGATGACGGTCCTGCTTTCCCTAATGGTGACGGTTTGATTTCGCTTTGTGTCAAAGTAGGTCAGCTTCCCCCGCAGTGCCTGGAGGATGTTCTCGATCCCCCGCATCAGATGAGGCCAATCGTTGGCCATCGAGTCTTCCAGGTCCAACATCACGCCGGGTGCTCCGGAGTTCAGCATCTTCACCACCAACTCGGCATCGTCAGCAGGACCCGTCATTTGATTCCTCTGATCGAGGCACCAGTCGGGCAGTTCGATTTTCCAATCACCCTTCGTGGCCTCAGAGGCGTCCAGATGGTTCGGCAAATGACCGCGATGCGCAGCAGCTAAAACCTCGGCGCGCTTCGTGATCGAGATCCCCTGGCGTGGGGTCAATTCTCGATGAAGCGGAAGCAAAAAATCTAAAAAACCCTTGGGGAGATCGGTGGCGCGATTAAAATCCGCCGGGGCCCGGTTGATTCGGGGATCCATCAACAATTCTGTCACTTTCATCGCTTGTCTGGGGAAAGTTAGTTTAATATCTTGAACAATCTTGAACGTAAGTTCAAACAATGTTAAGCTTCGGCGTGAGAGTGTGTCAAGCCCCCTCGGCCCAAATGTGGAATTTGTGTTCAAAATGCTGAACAGACCACCCAGGCCCTCTGCGATTCTCATCGACGCCAGAGGCAGCTTATGAGCGCAACGAAAGAAGGCCCCTCCAAGGCCGTCGAGCGTGCGCTCAGCATCCTGGAGGGCATCAGCCATCGGGCTGGCGGCATGACGAACTCCGAGATCAGCCGAAGGCTGGGCATTCCCAAGAGTTCGGCAAGCTACATCTTGCGCACCTTGGAGCGACGCGGGTACTTGCGCCGCGAGCGGGGCAGTGGCAAATACCGGGTGGGGCTCAAGGTACTGAGCCTCGGCCGTGGAGTCCTGGTGGGGCTGGGCATCCGAGAGGCGGCCTTGCCTATGCTCCGGCAGCTGGTGGAGCGCAGCCATCTGGCCGGCCATCTGGCCATCCTGGACCGCGGCGAGGCGGTGTACATCGAGAAGGTGGAAGGTCCGGGTTTTATCAAGATGGATACGTGGGTGGGCCGCCGCATGGAAGTGCACTCGACGAGCGTGGGCAAAGCGCTTGTCGCCCATCTGCCGGAGGCGGAGGTGGAGGCCATCATCCGGGAGCGTGGCTTGAAGAAGCGGACGCCGAAGACCATCACCGATCGCTGCAAATTCCTGCGCGAGCTGGAGACGGTTCGCGCGCACGGGTACGCGGTCGATGACCAGGAGAACAGCGTCGGCGTGCGCTGCGTCGCCGCGCCGGTCTTCGACAGTCTGGGTAAGGTGGAGGCCTCCGTCGGCGTGAGTGGGATTACCAGCCAGGTGGACAAAGCCCACCTGCCGAAGATCGCCGAGCTGGTGAAGGAGACCGCTCGAAGAATTTCTCACCAACTGGGTTACGAGATCCCCTCCCGCCGTTCTTGAATACCGCTTCTATCCCGACGGTTTTCTGCTATGGCGCTCCCTAAACCTAGCCAGGTGAACCCGAAAGCTGAAGATCGAGGATGGAGGATGGAGGATGGAGGATGGAGGATAGCAGCTGCCATGTGCGACCCTCGATCCTCAATCCTCGATTCTCGTTGTGCGAAAGTATTCTTACTTTGGGTGAAGCGTGCACAAACTTCACATTACAAAGCAGGTAAGAAGCTAAACGGGCACCGACCGAGAAACTGGGGCAACAGCCAAGGGAAGGCCTAAGGCGTCTTCCATTCCTAGCCCGAGGTATCAGGAACTGTAGTAGAGCGCGATGGCGCGGGCCAGGGCGGGGATGGTGTACCGGTCGGGTTGGATGTGGACCCACAGCCCCAGGGTGCGGAGGGTGCGGGCGGTGACGGGGCCGATCGCGGCGATGGTCGCCCTCTGGACCAGGCGCTGCGCGCGGTCCCCGTGCAGCATCCGGACGAAGTTTTTCGCGGTGGAGGAACTGGTGAAGGTGACCGCGTCCACGGCTTCGTCTTCCAGGAGACGGCGCAGCCGGATCGCCCCGTCCCGGGGCGGCGCAGCGCGGTAGGCCTCCACCACATCCACCCGGGCCCCCAAGCGCCGGAGGTTCCGGGGCAGGACATCCCGCGCCTCCCGGGCCCTTGGCAGCAGGAAGCGCAGGCCCTTCAGTCTCTCGGCTCCGATCCTGGCCACCAGGGCTTCGACGACGGCCTCGGCCCGGAACTCGCCGGGGATCACGTGAACCCTTTGACCCCGACCGCGCAGGCGCCCGGCCGTGGCCGGGCCGATGGCGGCCACCCGCAGCCCGCGAAGGATGGAAGGCCGCTTTCCAGCTCGGGCCAGCCGCTTGAAAAATGCGTCCACCCCGTTGGCGCTGGTGAAAAGGATCCAATGGTACTGGTCCAGCCGGGCCACGGCGTTATCCAGGGAATCCCAGCTCGCCGGTGGAACGATCTCGATGGTGGGAAATTCCAGGACCCTGGCGCCCAGCCGTCGAAGTTGCCGGGAAAATTCTGGAGCCTGATCCCTGGGGCGGGTCACCAGCACGGTCTTGCCCGCCAGAGGTTTTCGTTTCACAACGTATGGGCCTCGGCGGTGCACAGCACTTGGTCGGCGCCCGCAGCGATCAATTTTTCCCCCAGTTCTCGTCCCAGGCTCTCTGCCTGTTCGGCAGGGCCCTGGACCTGGTCGCGGAGGAGGCGGGAGCCGTCCGGCGCGGCCACCATGCCGCTGAGCGTCAACCGGCTTTCCTCCACCGTCCCCAGCGCCGCGATGGGGACCTGGCATCCGCCACCGAGACGCAGCAGACAGGCCCGCTCCGCGCCCACGGCCAGCGAAGTCGGCGGGTGGTTCAGGAACTGAATCAGCTCCAGGGTTTGTTGGTCGTCGGCCAGACATTCCACCGCCAGGGCGCCCTGGCCCACTGCCGGAAGCACCACCTCGGGCGAAAGGCGCTCCGCGATCTGCTGCTCGTAGCCCAACCGCACCAGGCCCGCCGTGGCCAGAACGATTCCGTCCAGCTCCTCCTGCGCGTGGAGCTTTGCCATGCGCGTGTCGATGTTGCCCCGCATCCCGCGAAATTGCAGGTCCGGGCGCAGGTGCAGGATCTGACTCTGGCGGCGCAGGCTTCCGGTCGCCAGCACGGCGCCCCGGGGCAGGTCCGTCAGGGCCTTTACGCCGTTTCTGCAGACCAGAGCGTCCCGAGGATCTTCCCGCTGGGTGATGGCGCCAATCACCAGGCCCGGCGGAAGCTCCGTGGGAAGGTCTTTCAAGCTGTGGACTGCCAGGTGGACCTGTTTTCGGCGGAGCGACTCCTCGATCTCCTGGACGTAAATGCCCTTGGCGGTCACCCGCGCCAGGGGAAAATCAGCGATCTTGTCCCCGGTGGTCTTGATGATCCGGATCAGAATCTCCAGATGGGGATGGCGCTGTTCGAGCCGTTCCTTCACCCAGTGGGCCTGCCACAACGCCAGCTTGCTGCCCCGGCTTCCGATGATCAACATAAGACAAACCTGAAACTCTCAAACCTGAAACCTGAAATGCGGGCTCGTCGGGTGGCTCTGGGTTACAGGTTTCGGGTTTCAGAGTTTTGAGTTTAACCTGAACATCCTCTTGATGGTCTCGATGTATTCCATCTGAAACTCCAGGTTCTCGTCCTGTCGCTTCATCTGGGAGATGAGGGGATGGCAGATCTTGTTCACGATGCGGGCCGTCATCAGGCGCAGCTCCTCCTCGTGCTGTGGAGTACGGTCGCTCAGTTTCCGCAGGCTGCGCTCCAGCTCTTCCTGGCAGATCCGCTCGATCCTGCTCCGGAGCCCGGCGATGGTGGGCGCCAGATTCAGGAGTTTCAGCCGGCTCGCGAACGATTTTACTTCTTCCTCCACCAGTCGCTCGGCCAGGCGTGCTTCCCTCTCCCGCTCCCGGCGGTTGGCCGCGGACACGGTCTGGAGGTTGTCGATGTCGTAATAGTAGACGTTCTCGATCTGGTGAACTTCGGGATCCACGTTGCGCGGGACGGAGATATCGATGAAGAAGATGGGCCGGCGCCCCCGATCCAGGATGGCTTTCTGGACGTCCTGCCGCGTGAGCACGAAGCCCGGGGCTCCCGTGGAGCTGATTACGATGTCCGCGGTGCGAAGGCACTCCTGGAGACGCTCGAAGGGGACTGCCACGCCCTCCAGGGACGCCGCCAGCTCCTGGGCCCGTTCCGGGGTCCTGTTCGTGACCCAGACCTGGCTGACCCCCGAGGAGCGAAGGTGCTTCAGCGCCAGCTCTCCCATCTTGCCGGCGCCCAGGATCAGCAGGGTCCGTCCTCCCAGCTCGCCGAAGATCTTCTTGGCCAGCTCGACCGCCACCGAGCTGATGGAGACGGAGAAGGCGCTGATCCCCGTCTCGGACCGCGCCCTCTTGGCCACGCTGAACGCCCGGTTCATCACGCTGTGAAGGTAGTTGCCGACGGTACCGGCCTGACAGGCCAGACTGTAAGCCTCCTTCACCTGCCCCAGGATCTGCGTCTCGCCCACCACCATGGAATCCAGGCTGGAGGCTACCCGGAAGATGTGGCGCACTGCTTTGTCGTTCAGGTGTGAGTACAAGTGCCGCTCCAGGAAGGGGGGCGCGAGGGAATGATAGGCGTAAAGGAACTGCTTCAGCAGCGCCTCCCCGTCCAGCTCTTCAGGGCAATTGGCCAACACCTCGACCCGATTGCAGGTGGAAAGGATCAGGGCCTCCCGCATCCCGGAGCGCATCAATTCCTGGAGCGCCTGCTGGAGGCCGTCTTCGGGAAAGGCCACCCTCTGCCGGATTTCCACCGGAGCGGTGCGGTGGTTCAGGCCGACCAGGACAAGTTTCATATTCCCGTCCGTGGTGGGGACGGAGTCGCCGTCAGAAGGTATGATATCCCCCTCCCAAATAGCTGCTGCCGAGGAACGTGAACAACACGGAGATAAACCCCAGGATGCTGCCGTAAGCCACCCGCCTCCCGCGCCACCCCTGAGTAAAGCGATACTGGATCAGAACCAGATAAATTAACCAGGTGGCCGCGGCGGCGATTTCCTTGGGATCCCAGCTCCAGAATCTTCCCAGAATTCTTTCCGACCACAAGGTTCCCATGAGCAATCCTAGCGTCATCAGCGGGAACCCTGTCATCAGAGAGCGATACAAGAGGTCCTCGCACTGCTGGAGCGAAGGAAGCCGAAAGTAAAAGATGCTGGGGCGCTTGGTCTTCAGCTCCCGCTCCTGCAACAGATACATCAAGGCTGAGACGAAGGTCAAAAAAAAGGCGGCGTACGCCAGCAAGATCAGAATCGTGTGGATGGCAACCCAGGTCCCACGGACGCCCTCGGGCAACTCGAGGCGCTCCTCCCATAACAGGCACGTGGACAGCATCAAGCTGGAGACCAGGGGGAGGATGAAGGCGCCCAGGACGTTGATTCTATACTTTAAGTAAGACAGGAAGAATCCAAGTGTAACTGCCCATGCAAAAAACGAAAGCGCCTCCTGAAAACGGGTCAGTGGAAAGTGCCCCTCCTGCGCCCAGAGCAAAACGAGAGCCAGCGTGTGAACCAGAAAACCTGTCCCAACAGTCCCGGAGGCGATCTTGTAGAGGAGGGGCCGCTTGGCGTAGAAACCCAAGAGGGAGTGGAGCAGCCCGAGCACGTAAAGCGCCAGGGCGATGTTCAAGACAAACTGAATCACAGCCCTCCTTCTGACGAAGATTGAATTATAACACCGGCTTGCCGCAGCCGCTGAACGAATCCGAAGGGCCCGCAGCCCCAAGCAGCGCCAATTCCTTGACACCGAAAGAGAATCACGTTACGCTCCTTTGAGTCTGAAGGATGGTCCGACCATCGGTCCGTCAGGACCGGTCCGGAGGCAGTTTGCTCGGTCAGATCGACTTTGGCGCACTGGTCCTATGGCTGGCTGTCCTGTTGTTTTCCCTGAGCATCCATGAGTCGTCCCATGCCTGGGTGGCAGACCATTTTGGGGACTACACGGCCCGTTACCTGGGCCGCGTGTCCTTGAATCCCCTGGCCCACATAGATCCCCTGGGCACCCTCATTTTCCCCATCTTTGCTTATCTGACCGGAATTCCCCTGATCGGCTGGGCCAAGCCTGTGCCCGTCAATGCGGTCCATCTCAGAAATCCACGCCGGGACCAGGTGTTCATTTCAGCCGCCGGGCCGCTCAGCAACCTGCTGGCGGGTTTGGGTTTCTTGGTCCTCCTGAAGATTGTGCTGCTCACGTGGGGACAGGGGGCTATGCAAGGCCACTCCGTCCTGACTCCACTCTCGCAGATGTTGTACATCGGCGTGGTGCTGAATTTTCTCCTGGCCATCTTCAATCTGATCCCCATCCCTCCACTGGACGGCAGCGGTGTGATTTACGGGCTGCTGCCTCACGAGTGGGCCGAGAGGTACGATCGGATCCGGCCCTACGGGATGCTCCTCCTGTTTGCCTTGTTGTGGACCGATGTCCTGCGCGTCATCTTCCAGCCGATCCAGATGTTGATCCGAAGGCTCATTTGGGTATGAACAAGGCACCTTTCAGCGGGGTAGGTCTCACGGGACTCCCGCACCCGGGCGACTCTTATGGAAAATAGTCCCCCCGAGGAACTCCGGCCCCAGACGGCTCAGGACCCGTACAGCGTCAAGCTGGAGGTTTTTGAGGGACCTCTGGACCTGCTCCTGTACCTGATCAAGCGGGAAGAGATCAACATCTACGATATCCCCATTGCCCGCATCACGGACCAATACTTGCGATATCTCGAGTTGATGAAGGACCTGAACATCGACCTGGCGGCCGAGTTCCTGGTGCTGGCCGCCACGCTGATCTATATCAAGTCCAAGATGCTGCTCCCAGCGGAGCCCAAGCCCACCACGGAGGATGGGCTGCCGGAGGAGGATCCCCGGAAGGAGCTGGTGGAGCAGTTGCTGGAGCACCAGAGGTTCAAGGAAGCTGCCCAGATGCTCTACGAGCGGGAGACGGTGGAATCGGCCACCTGGTCCCAGCCTCACTCGGAGGTCCTGGATGAGGAGAAGGGGTTGATCTCGGTCACCGTTTTCGACCTGATCGCTGCCTTTCGGGACGTGGTGAAGCGTTTTGAGGAAAGGGCACTGCTCCAGGTGCAGGCCGACGAGGTCTCCCTGGAAGAAAAGATTGCCGAGCTGCGGGCGCTTCTGCTGCTTCACCGGAGCTTGAAGTTTTCCACGTTTTTTGAGCGGGCTCCGTCGCGAGCCCACCTGGTGGTGACGTTCCTGGCGCTGCTGGAGCTGGCCCGGCTCCGGGAACTCCGGATGATCCAAGAGCAGCTCTTCGGAGAAATCATCATCCAGTCCAGGGTGTGAGGCATCCATGGAAAAGGAACGGCTCAAAGCCATCGTGGAAGCGATTCTGTTCGCAGCCGACGAGCCGGTGAGCGTGGAGAAGCTCGTCGAGGTGTTGCCCGAGGTTCCCCGGGAAGAGCTGGAAGTCGCCCTGCGGGAGATGGTAGCGGATTTCAACGGGAGCCGGGGAGGTGTGGAAATCCGGGAGATCGCTGGGGGCTTCCGAATTTCCACCCGTCCTGAGTACCACGAGTGGATCCGGACCTATTTGAAAACCCGGCCGTCAGCAAAGCTCTCCCTGGCGTCGCTGGAAACCCTGGCGGTGATCGCCTACAAGCAGCCCGTGACCTTGCCCGAGATCTTGCAAATCCGGTCCATCAAATCCACGTCTGCCATCAAGACCTTGCTGGAAAAGAAGCTCATCGTTTCCCGGGGCCGCAAGAACGTGGTGGGAAGGCCGATCCTGTATGGCACTTCCAAGGAGTTTCTGATTCACTTCGGTTTGAAGGACCTCTCCGAGCTCCCAACGCTGGAGGAGTTCGAAGAGATCATGGGCCAGGAATAGAAAGGGCTCCTCCAATGCCCGGAGGACGCGGATGATCAGCCGGCTGGCGCGGAACACATCTTGAAGATTCAGCCTTACCGCCCGGGAAAGCCCATCGAGGAAGTGGAGCGGGAGATCGGTGTCCGGAATTGCATCAAGCTCGCGTCCAACGAGAACCCGTTGGGCCCTTCCCCCAAAGCCGTGGAAGCGGTCCAGCGAAAGGTCTTGGACGTCCACCGCTATCCCGACGGCACCGGCTTCTACCTTCGACAGAAGCTCTCGGAGATCCATGGCATTTCCATGGAGAGCATTATCCTGGGAAGCGGCACCACCGAACTCATTGAGATGGTGGCCCGGGCTTTGCTGACCCCTCGGGACGGCTGCGTTTTGTCGGAGCAATCCTTTCTCATGTACGAGCTGGCGGTTCAGGCCGTGGGTGCCCGCATCGTTCGTGTGCCGCTGCGCCAGTACCGGTTTGATCTGGAGGCGATCCTGCGGGCCCTCACTGAAGAGACCAGGCTGGTCTACATCGCCAATCCCAACAACCCCACGGGGACCATGGTCTCGCGGCAGGAGATGGATCGGTTTCTGGACCGGGTTCCGTCCCACGTGGTCGTAGTCCTGGACGAGGCCTACCACGATTACATCCGCCGCGACGACTATCCCGACGGCCTGGGCTACGTCCGGCAGGGAAAAAACGTTCTCGTCTTGCGCACCTTCTCCAAGGTGTACGGCCTGGCCGGGCTCCGCATCGGATACGGGATGTCGCAGCCGGCGCTCATCCAGTTGTTGAACAAGGTCCGGTCTCCCTTCAACGCCAACGCGCTGGGTCAGGCGGCCGCCCTGGGAGCGCTGGGAGACCTGGAACACGTGGCGAGGTCCTACGACAGGAACCAGGAGGGCATGCGGTTTTTGACCCGGGGGTTGGACCAACTGAGAGTTTCCTACGTTCCTTCGGTGGCCAACTTCCTCCTGATCGATGCGGGCCTGGACAGCCAGTGGACGTTCCGGGAGCTGTTGAAGCGCCGTGTCCTCGTTCGGCCCATGAAGGAATATCATTTTCCCACCGCCCTCCGGGTCACGGTCGGAACCGGGGAAGAGAACCAGGTGTTTCTCGAAGCGCTGGAGGATGTCCTGCGGAATCGAGCCGCCTGAAGGGTTGGGGAAGCGAGCTTTTCGGCCTCATAAACTGTTCGATGTTTACCGGCTTGATCGAAGAGGTGGGGAGGGTCCTCAGTGTGGAGCGCGGCTCCGGAGGAGGTCGCCTCCGCATCGCGGCCTCCAAGGTCCTTGAGGACGCTCAACAGGGCTCCAGCGTGTCGGTGAACGGGGTTTGTCTGACCATGGCCCGAATCGACGGAGACTGCTTCGCGGCCGACCTGTCGCCGGAGACGCTTCGGGTCAGCAACCTGGGCCAGCTCAGGCCGAACGCGTACGTCAACCTGGAGCGGGCGGCCCGGCTGCAGGACAGGCTGGGCGGGCATCTGGTGCAAGGCCACGTGGATGGCTCCGGCAGAATCGTGGCCCGCCGCCGGGACGGGGAGTGCACGGTCTTCAGGATCTCTTTTCCGCCGGACCTGGCCAGGTACCTGGTCCAGAAAGGTTCCGTGGCGGTGGACGGGAT
Source organism: Acidobacteriota bacterium (assembly GCA_016210925.1). Taxonomy (GTDB): domain Bacteria; phylum Acidobacteriota; class UBA6911; order JACQTF01; family JACQTF01; genus JACQTF01. Next base: position 25,114 of record JACQTF010000206.1, read on the forward strand.
CAGCCTGACCGTCTCCCAACTCCTGGACCAAAGCTTCGAGGTCAGCATCATTCCATTCACCCTGGCCGCCACCAACCTGAAGTATCGCCGGGTAGGCGACGCGGTGAACCTGGAGTGCGATCTGGTGGGCAAGTATGTGGAGAGGTTGTTATCCTTCAGGACCGGAGGTTGAGCTGCCGCCATGATCCCCGCTGCCGCTCTGCTGTGGCTCCTTGGAACGGCGGACCTTCCCCGGTTTGACCGGGACACGGTGTTGGTCTGGCAGGCGGAAAACCGCGGGCATACCTCCGAGTTCGTGGTCCGCTTGGCCCGCTTCGAGCCGGACCGGTATTTTGAGTGGGAGGGACGCGCGTTCCAGGGGACCGTTTGGATCGACCGGAAAGCGCTGGAGGAAAGCCGGTCGTTCCTGGTCAGCAGGCTGTTTCAGGCCGGAGTGGACAGCCGGGAAAAGGAGAGCACGGCTCTGTGGCTGAGCGCGACGGTCTTCCGGGAGCTCAAGCAAAAAGGCTCGGCCGACATCAAGATGGATTCCATTCCCGGAAAGCTACGCCTGTTGCGCCAGGACCTGCTGGAAGTGACGGTGAACAAAAAGGCCGTAACGGTGCCCGTCTTGGTTGTGCAAGACAGCCGCGGCGGTGAATGGCGATTTTTGGACGACGAATCCAACCCCTTATTCCTCCAACAAAAGTTTCGCGAGTTCACTCAGACCCTTCGCACCATCTCCACCGACCGCAAGGACACCCTGCGCTGGATCAAGGGCCGCAAGCTGGAAGGACCTTAGGAAGACTGGAAAGTAGAGGAGTGGACGTTGGAAAGCTGGCCTTTCAACCTTCGAGCTTTCCATTCTCCGACCGGGGGAAAGAGTCGGGTTTCCAGAACTCCCATTGATTTGCTCGAACCCGCTCGCGGTGTGCACCGAGGTACCCCGCTCACCCTCATAGAGTTCGTCTTGCTCTTGTTTTTGGGGCCCTTCTATTGGGCACTTGTTGGGATCCAATAGCGGTTGGGCGCCGCCTCGCTCCAACGTTGGAGTTCCCGCGTCCCGTTCGGCGGGGAATTTCCCGTGCGCGGCCAACGCGCTGTCTCTTGCGAGCAGAGCGAACCGTGCTTTGAGGATGTTCCCCGATCTCGGACGGGTCCGGAAGGTCGTCGATAAGCTGGACCAGCCGGCGCGCCCCGTTGAGCACATGTTCCAGGTAGCGTCTCTGTTTCTCGTTGAGTGAGCCAGCCGTCCCCTGGGCCAGGAGGTCGGCGAAGCCGATGATGGCGGTGAGGGGCCTGCGGAGCTCGTGCCTGATGCTGGCTGCAGACCGGCTCTGCATCTGGGTGGCGCGATCCGCAAAGTCTGACGGCACTTCCTCTACGGACTTTCGGTGTGGCTGAAGCGGGCCCGCACCGGCGCGCACGACCATCTGCCGAAACTCGGCAAACACGCGTGGGTCCCACCAGCCCTTGTCGACTTCGTCCTGCATGGTTTTCAGAGCCTCGGGGGTCGACAAAGCGCGCTTGTAGGGGCGGGGAGTGGTGAGGGCATCGTACACATCCGCAATTTGGAAGACCCGAGCCGTCAGGGAAATCTGCTCGCCCTGGAGACCGTCGGGGTAGCCCGACCCGTCAAACTTTTCGTGGTGATGGCGGATAATGGGCAACACCAGCCCGAAGGACTTGAGAGGCGCGCAGATTCGCTCGCCCGCTACGGGATGCGTCCGCATGATCTCCCACTCCTCCGCCGTTAGCCCACCCGGCTTGAGGAGAATGGCATCGGGCACCATTACTTTTCCCAGGTCGTGAACGATGCCCGCCCGGCGCAACGCCGTGATCTGCTCCTCGGGCAACCCGATGTGCTCGCCCAGCCGGACCGAATACTCCGACAGCCGCTCGCAGTGGTCCCCCGTACAAGGATCTCTGGCTTCGACACTTCGCGCCAGGGCAAACAGGACCGACTCGGCCCGTTCCAGCTCGTCCGTGTAAGCCTTCAAGCTCAGCAGCGAATGCACCCGGGCCAGCAGTTCGCTGCGGTCGAAGGGCTTGGTCAAAAAGTCGTCCGCTCCGGCCTCGATGCCCCGGATTCGGTCTTCCGTGGCCGAAAGCCCGGTAACCAACACCACGGGCGTCAGCCGGGTCTCCGGGTTGCCCTTCAGCCGTCGGCACACCTCCCAACCGTCCAGGTGGGGCATCATCACGTCCAGCAATACCAGGTCCGGCTGGAGCCGCCCAAACTCTTCCAGGGCCCGCTGGCCATCCACCGCTGCCGCCACCTGATAGCCCTCGCCTCGCAAGAGCTCCTCGAGGAGCTTTCGATTGGCCTGCTCATCGTCTGCGATCAGAATGGTGCGCATCATGGTCTCAAAACTTCGCTTGGCGCCCACCAACGCTGATGGCCAGCGCACATCCGATCGAGGTGGGGTGCCACCGGCCTAAGCCGTCTCCTCTGGGCCTACGATCAGTTCGCGGAGGCGCTGCCGATGTTGGGCACTGATCTGGGTGAAACGAACGCCCGCCCGATGTTCCTCGTCCACCCGGGCGATGATGCCCTCCGCCTCCAGGGCCGAATCCTGACCAGCCAGACGAAAGGACAATCGGACCCGGCTCCCCGGCACTAAGGAGCTATCGCCCTGGAACAAAATCCCATTCAAGCCCAAGTTGGAGCTCATGCCTGTGATCTTCCGAAAGCCCGACTGGCAACACACTTCGATGGCAATGGGGATGCGTCGCAACCGGCGGCGCTCCTCCAGCATGGTCCCCCGCGTGCTGTTGAGCAAGCGAGTCAGGCGACCCCGGTCGATTGGCTTTCGGAGAAAGAACGTCCCTCCGGCTTTGAAGGCCTGCGCCATCGTCTGCCGGTCTTCCCGCCCTGTGACGATCACAATAGGGGTGCTCTTGTTCCACGAGGACCGGCGAATCTGACGGGCGAGTTCGAACCCATCCACCCTGGGCATCATCAGGTCCAAAAAAATGCCATCAAACTTCTCGCGGCTGACCAACGCGGCTACTTGCTGGCCATCACTGACGGGCCGCACTTCCACCTTGAGAGACGTAAGAATCTCAGACATCAGCTCCAGCGTGGGGGCATCGTCTTCCACGATTAACACCTTCAGGGCCATGCGGGACTTCTCCTCGCGGGAGCGGACACCGCTCGCCATGTCTGAGGCTCTATCCCTCCCGGGGAGCGTCCAGCACCTCACGCACCTTGCGCGCCAGGGCGTCGGGCGTGAAGGGCTTCTGGAGGAAGGCCACGCCCGGTTCCAAGACACCGTGCTGAACGATGGCCTTCCCCGTGTAGCCGGATAAGTACAGCAGCTTTATTCCAGGACGGAGTTGCGCTGCCCGGTCGGCCAGGTCGCGGCCGCTCATCTGGGGCATGACAACGTCGGTCACCATCAGGTGGATCGGCCCCTCGTGCCGCTTGCAGATCTCAAGGGCCTCGCGGCCGTTCTGAGCCTCCAGCACCGTGTAGCCGTGCATCTCCAGAATCTGACGGGCCAGGTTTCGAACCGGCTCATCATCTTCCGCCAGGAGAATGGTCTCCGACCCGCCCATGGCCAGGGGACGGGCTCCCTCCGGCGAAGCCACAGCGACCACCTCTTCCACCGCGGGCAAGTAGATCTTGAACGTGGCGCCGTGCCCGGGCTCGCTGTAGACCCAGATGTTGCCGCCGCTCTGCTTCACGATCCCGTAGACGGTGGAAAGCCCGAGCCCTGTCCCCTCGCCCGGCTCTTTGGTCGTGAAGAAAGGTTCAAAGAGGTGGGACTGAACTTCCTTATCCATCCCGCACCCGGTGTCGCTCACCGCCAGCAGGACGTAGGCGCCGGGTCGAACCGCCACATGATTGCGCGCGTAGGCTTCGTCCAGCTCCACGTTGGCGGTTTCGATGGTGAGCTTGCCTCCCTGGGGCATGGCGTCCCGGGCGTTGACGGCCAGGTTCATGATGACCTGCTCGATCTGCCCCGAGTCGGCCTTGACCCGTCCCAGGTCCGGAGCCAGAGCGCACGCCAGTTCGATGTCTTCGCCGATGAGCCGTCTCAGCATCTTTTCCATTTCGACCACGATGGCATTCAGGTCCAGCACCTTGGGTTCCAGGATCTGCTGGCGGCTGAACGCCAGGAGCTGGTGGGTCAGGGAGGCGGCGCGATGGCCGGCCTTCCTGATCTCCTCCAGGTGCTTGTGGGCCGGATCCTTCTCCGGGAGGCGGGCCAGCGACAGATCGGCGTAGCCGTTGATGACCGTCAACAGGTTGTTGAAGTCGTGGGCGATCCCTCCCGTCAGTTGACCGATGGCCTCCATCTTCTGGGCTTGGCGCAATTGCTCTTCAAGTTTCTTCCTTTCTGAATGCTCTTCGACCTCGCGCACTGCCCGAAGGACGGCCGGAGCAAGTCTGCCGAGCCGGTCCTTGAGGATGTAGTCCGTGGCCCCAACCTTGAGCACCTCGATTGCTCGCTCCTCGCCGATGGAGCCAGAAACGAAGATGAACGGGATCTCGGAAGACTTCTGGCGCACGAGTTCGAGGGCCGCCAGGCCGTCGAACGATGGGAGCGTGTAGTCCGAGAGGATCAAGTCCGGCTGGAATTCCTCAAGCTGCTTGACAAAGGAGTCTCGGGACTCCGCGCAGCGCGCGACGAATAACACTCCTCCCTTGCGCAACTCCCGCTGCAGCAGCTCGGCATCAGTGAGCGAGTCTTCCAGAATCAGAATTCGGAACTCACGGTCCATGGGGCCAACCAGTTAGGAGAACCCACCTGCTGGCGGTGGGGGCTCGTTCAGGATGAGCCAGTACAAGCCGAGCTGGCACACAGCGTCGGAGAACCCCGTGAACTCGACCGGCTTGCGCACGTAGCTGTTGGCGCCGGAGCTGTAGCCCTCCAGGAGATCCCTCTGCTCGTTCGATGAGGTGAGGATGACGACGGGCAGCAGCTTCGTTCTCTCGTCGGCACGAATCCGCCTCAAGACCTCGAGACCGTCGATCTTCGGCAGCTTGAGGTCCAACAGGACCACGGCCGGCAGGTCCGTTGGGTTCCGCCCCACGTACGCCCCGGTGGCGAACACGTAATCGAGTGCCTCGGCGCCGTCGTGCACCACAACTACCTCGTTCCTGACGTTGTTCTTCTTCAGTGCCCGGAGGGTAAGCGCTTCGTCCTTCGGATTGTCCTCGACAAGCAGTATGACCCTTTCTTTCATGTGCCCTCCTCGAGTGTGAAGTAGAAAGTCGCCCCACGATCGACCTCCCCTTCCGCCCAGACCCGGCCGCCATGCCGGTGGATGATCCGCTGTCCCGTGGCCAGCCCGATGCCGCTCCCCTCGAACTCGCTCGCCGAATGCAGACGCTGAAACACGCCGAACAGCTTCTGCGCGTAGGCCATGTCGAAGCCGGCCCCGTTGTCGCGGACGAAGTAGAC
>JACQTF010000211.1 GCA_016210925.1 Acidobacteriota bacterium
AAGCACTCACAGGATGGAAACCCTTGCCGTTCACGCGGGCGAGCGACGGCCGGGTCCGGAGGGGTCCGTGGTTTTTCCCATCTATCAGGGCACTGTCTTTGCCGTCGAGCCGGGCACGGACTACCACGACATCAAGTACATCCGCCTGAACAGCACGCCCACGCAAAGATACGTGCAGGATAAGCTCGCGGCTCTGGAAGGGGCAGAGGCGGCGATCGCGACCTCGTCCGGGATGGCGGCGATCACGACGACGCTTCTGGCCTTGCTGAAGAAAGGCGACCACTTCCTGGCCGGTAACTGCCTGTATGGCGGAACCCACGACTTCATCACGCAGGATACCGAGAAGCTCGGATGGACCTACACGTTCGTAGACCCCCAGCGGCCCGAGACCTGGAACTCGGCGCTGAGGCCCGACACCAAGCTGTTCCTGGTGGAGACGATTGCGAATCCGTTGATGCGGGTGCCGCGCCTGGGCGAGGTCGTGGCGTTTGCCCGGAAGCACAGCTTGATCACAGTCATCGACAACACGTTCGCCAGCCCGGTGAATTTCAGGCCTCTTTCGATCGGCTTCGACCTCTCGTTTCACAGCGCCACCAAGTACCTGAACGGGCACTCGGATTTGGTGGCCGGGTGCGTCCTCGGCCGTCAGGAGCTGATTACTCGGATTCGCAAAACCCTCAACCACTATGGGGGAGCGCTGGATCCCCATGCCGCGTTCCTCCTGTCGCGCGGGCTCAAGACCCTGGCGCTTCGAGTGAACGCTCAGAACGCCAATGGGTTGGCGCTGGCGCGATTCCTCGCCGGCCAACCCAAGGTCAGCGAGGTGAACTATCCGGGACTGGAGTCTCACCCGGACCATGCCCATGCGGCGGAGCTTTTGTCGGGCTTCGGGGGCATGCTCAGTCTGCGCCTCAAGGGCGGAGTGGAGGCTGCCGAGCGCTTGCTGCAGGCCCTGGAGCTCCCGTCCCTTGCGCCGAGCCTGGGCGGCGTCGAAAGCCTCGTGACGCGCCCGGCGACGACGTCCCATGCCGGGATGAGCCGCGAGGATCGGGAAAGCATGGGTGTGACCGACGAGCTGGTGAGGGTGAGCTGCGGCATCGAGCACGCACAGGACCTCATCGACGACTTTCGGCAGGCGTTGGAGCGGTGCTAGCGCAGCTTCAAGCTCATGCAGATCCGATTCCCAACCGACGGAGCTCGGGAGGCCATCCCACCATGGCCTGGCGGCCCGGCTTTTGTCTTGCTACCGAGATCCAACGTTTGTAAGCAGGGGACGGCCGGTCCGTGGGCTCTTGATGCGCTTGTCGCGGCACATGCGGGTACGCCTGCTGGCCATGCCGGGCGTAAATAGGCCGCGACGGCTGCAGTCTGGCGCAGTTGGGCCTGCAGCCCACTCATGAGTTGGGTAGTCTAGGAGGATGGCCAAGATGTCAGCGTTCGGTCCCTATGTTCATAGTATTGATCCCATCATAATGTCTATCCGCGGTATTCATCTCTGGTGGTATGGCTTGAGCTACTCGCTCGGCTTTTTGAATATCCTCTTGTTCTTGAGGCGCAAACGAAGCCAACTGGGATTTTCAATGCAGAGGGTTTACGACCTGACTCTTTTTGTCACGGCAGGAGTTCTGGTTGGTGGGCGATTCATTGAAGTGGCCTTTTATGAGTGGCCATTCTACCGCGAACACCTGCACCTGATCCCGGCGTATTGGCTTGGCGGAATGGCGACGCACGGGTTGCTGCTGGGAGCAGTTACAGCAATCTTGTTGTTCTGCTGGAAGTATCGCAAACCATTCCTCATTGTGACCGACACACTAGCCGTGCCTGGTGCATTTATACTGGGCGTCGGGCGAATAGGCAATTTTATCGACGGTCAGATCGTGGGCAGCCTGACGAATGTATGGTGGGCTGTCCAATTCCCTGACGCGGGAGGATTCCGGCATCCGGTTGTGCTCTATGATGGGCTCAAGAATCTTCTCCTCATTCCGCTCCTGCTTTACATCAGCAAGAGACGCCCCCCTCACGGCACCATTACCGGGCTTTTCCTCTTCTTGTATGCCTCCCTGAGGATGTTTGTGGACTTCTTCCGAGAGTACCCGACAACTCTCCTGGGCTTGGCAACCGGGCAGAGCTTGAACATGCTCATGGCAGTCCTTGGCCTGTTCCTGCTCGGCTGGTGTTCGCGGAAGCGCGAAGAAGACAAGGGATCTGCCCCTTACGAAAAGCCAGTTCCTATAGGCGAGCGTACTTCTTCTGATCGTCTCGTGTGGCGGGGAATTGTGTTCGCCTCCCTCGTCGTGTTCTCGCTGACGCTTCCCAGCGACTGGACGCAAGACGTCCCTGCCCGTTATGGAAGGCGCCACCCGGGATTGCATTATTCGGTCCTGTACCCACGAATCGATACCGCACCCAAAGAGAAGCGTCAAACGAACCAGGCAGGAGGACTACCCAACCAAGCCATGCAGGCGACGTCGCAATAGCGCCGCGCCTGATAGCTGCCGTTGGGCAGCTTCGGTCACGAGGCCATGAAAGTCCTAGCGATGATTCGGACCCTCGTCTACATGGCCGCGTTTGTTGGCCTCTTCCTTTATCTGGCGAAGCAGGTTCAGTGGCTCGACGCCGCACTTCCTTTGCGCTTTCCCGTGTGGGTCAAGCCGTTGGGCATCGTCAGCATCGTACTCGGCGGAGCCATCGCCCTCGTCTGCGGCGCCCTGTTCGCTCTCCGCGGCCAAGGTACACCGGCTCCGTTCGATCCACCACGACACTTCGTCGCCGCTGGCCCGTATCGTTGGGTACGCAATCCCATGTACCTCGGTGGCTTGCTGGCACTCGTCGGCTTTGGCTTGGCCCGCAGGTCTCCGGCAATCCTTCTGCTCGCCGGCATTGCGGCGTGCGCAGTGCACCTCTTCGTCATCCTGTTTGAAGAAAGAGATCTGGAGCGACGCTTCGGCGAAAGTTATGCGGAGTACCAGCGACAGGTAGATCGCTGGATACCGCGCAGGCCACACCATTAGCTCACTACCTATCGCTACCGGAGCTTCAGGCTGACGGAGACCCCATCTCTCAAGGGGACGATGATGGAGAACAGCTCCGGGGTCTGGTAGATCAGTTCGTTATACTTCCGGATGGCGCTGCTGTCTTCGTCCAGGTTTCGCTGAAGGATCCGGCCGGACCAGAGGACGTTGTCCGAGACCAGAAGCCCTCCCGGCCTGAGCTTCGGAAGAGCTTTGCGAAAGGCCTCAGGATACTGGTACTTGTCGATGTCGTTGAAGATGAGGTCGAAAGGTCCCGGCTCCTGCTCGATGAGGTTGAGGGCATCGCCGTGGCGGATCTCCACCTTGTCGGCCAATCCACCCCGGGCCAGGTATTCCACGGCCATCCGGATGTTTTCCCGTGAGCCTTCAGTCCCGATGACTCGGCCCCCTTCGGGCAGGGCTTTGGCAAACCAGTAGGCGGAGTACCCGTAGCCGGAGCCCAGCTCCAGGATGCGCCGCGCCCCCGAGATCTTCGCCAACAGGTGGAGCAGGCGCCCCACCAGGGGCCCTACGATGGGGAACCCGCGGCGCTCGGCGAGCTCCTCCATGTCTTTCAAGACTGCGTCTCGCTTGGGCGTCACCTGGTAAAGGTACTGCTCGATCTCCCGGTGAACAAGCTCCAACTCCGCCATGCCAGCCTCCGGATTGAGCAGTCAGCTTTCAGCAAGCAGCAATCAAGAGAAAGCACTGACGGCTGAATGCTGACGGCTGACAGCTCTGAATTCAGCATACACTGGATCGGCCGCAAAGCGATCCTCGGTGCGGTCTCCTGAGGCCGCGTTTGGCTCGATCCGGCGCGTCAGTCTCTTCTTCTGCCCAGGACCTCCACGGCCTGCAGGTAGAAAGGATCCCTCTGGGCCACCCACCGGGCCTGGTAACGTGCCGCGGCCACCAGGTGCAGCCAGCGATCCGGGGTCGTGGAGCGTTCATACTCCTCCAGCTCCGCCTGGGTGTACTTGACGATATGGGCGGAGTGATTGCAGGCAGCCTTGCGGGCCAGGAGTCGCTTCAGGTCAGTGGGAGGTGCGCCCCCTCGAAGGTAAGCCGTGGCCAGCTCGGTGGCCGAGGCGCTGTCCCGGACCTCCATGGCGTCCTCCAGATCTGCGAGGATCTCCCGGGGATCGCTGGTGGAACCATTGGCTTCGGGCATGCGGGGCTTCAGGCTTCCCTGGCCGAACCCGAGGTGAAAACCGCTGACCCAGAGCGTTCCCAGGATGGTACTGAGCAGGGCCTCGTTCTCGTCCAGAAGGGGCACGACCCTCCGGAGCGCGTGGAAGGTCGTGGCTGCGTGCACCCAGACGATGTCCCATTCTCCCTTGCCCTGAATCATGAGGTCGGCCGCCGCCAGGGAGGCGGCGTCGGACAGGCAGCGGAGGGAGATGCCCCAGCAGAGAAGCTGGCGCAGATTTTCCACCACGGGGTCCATCCTTTTTTTCTGCAGGCAGAGATGCAGGGAAGGAGTGAGGCCTTTCGAGACGCGCTCCTCGTCCGTCAGAGGAGTTCCATCCAGCAACGCCTGTCGCACCTGTTCCGAGGGCAGCCATTTTTGCCGGGAAGAGGGAGCGGAAGCCAGCAGATCCAGAGGCAGTCTCTCGCGGGCGTTCAACGACAGGAACCAGCCCTGGTCCCGGAAGACCTCCACAGGGCGGGTGAGCTGAGCGCTGACCCACGCGGCCAGGGCCTGGTTCTCCAGCCGGTCAAAATCGTCCCGGGCGCGCAAAAAGTGCCCCACGGCGATGAGGGCGTGTTCGTAGAGCCCTTCCATCGCCAACCCTGCGAGGCGGGCCCACAAGCGCTCGGCAGGCCATTGCTGAAAGAGAGACTGGCAGTAAATCCTGGCCTTTTCGATGTCGCCCGACACCAGGGCCTCCCGGAGTGCCTCCAGGTGCGATTGCTCCGACCCCGCCACGGTGGCGGGAAGCGCCGAGGAGGGCTGTAGCTTGCGAGCGCAATCGTTGGACTCGGCCACGGCCTGAACGACCGCGATCTTCCGGTCGGACGGCGACAGGTACGGGAGGAGCTGCTTGCGGGCCTGGATGGCCAGGGGCGCGTGAAGCGCCAGACTGTAGTTGAGAAGATCCCCCGGGGTGGGTTCCAACTCCGCGCAGATCAACGTGGCAGCGCGAAAAATCTCGTCCTCTGACACTCCTTTGTTTAAGAGCGCCACCGTCCGTTCCGCGATGCGCGGCACGGGTGTCTCAATCATCACCTGGACCAGCTTCTCGACGGGGAAGAGTTCCGCTGCCGGTGGCCTCATGGGTTCACAGCGATCCTTGATCGAACTTTTCGGGCTGGAGGAAGCGGGGAGGAGTGGTCGCGTTGGCCAGCTCCACGGCAGTCCGGTACACCAGACGGATGATCTTTTCCATCTTCTCGTAGTTGATCTTGTCGGGCGTGTCCCGGGGCGTGTGGTAATCCGGATGCAGCCCGGTGAAGAAGAACGCCGCCGGTACCTTCTTCTGGAGAAAAGGCCAGTGGTCGCTCCGCTTGATCAGGTTCTGGCGGTCGAAATCGTAACGGAAACGAAGCTCGAGACCGACGGCCTCATTCAGGCGCCCCACCAGACTTTTCAGCTCCGGGCTGAAAGGGGACCCCAGGACGTTCACGGTGTTTTTGTTGTTTTCTGCCTTTTCCTCCGGGACCCCGTTCCGGGGGTCCGCGTCGTGCTGTTCGTTGCGGCCGATCATGTCCATCTGCAGCATGGCGACGGTGTTCTCCAACGGGAGCAGGGGACGGTGGACGTAGAAGCGGGAGCCCAAAAGGCCCTTTTCCTCGGCGCCCCATGCGACCAGCAGAATGCTGCGCTTCGGACGCCGGGTGGTTTGCTCGAAGGCTTCCGCCAGCTCCAGGAGGCCGGTGGTTCCCGACGCGTCATCGTCGGCACCGTTCCAGATTTGCCCGTTGCCTTCGCCCTCGTGGTCGTAATGGGCGCCGATCACTACCACCTCTTCCTTCAGCTTGGGGTCGCTGCCTTCCCAGAGCCCAGCCACATTCCGGCTGGGGATCCGTTGTCGCTGGAGGGAGGTCTGCAGGAGGATCCGGGTGCCGGGCAGGTCCAGGAAGTGCGGCCTCCCGTTCTGGTCGATCTGGTTCTGCAGGTGGGAAAGGGTATGCCCGGCGCCGGCCAGGAGCTGCTCTCCCACGTCGGGGTTCACCGTCACCACGGGAAGGGCGTTCCCATCCGAGCCTCCTTCCAGCGCCATAGGCTTTCGCCGCGGGCTGGAGTCGGGAGGAAACGACTCTTCCAGGGAGGGGATGCGCTTCTGCCGTCCCTTGGGATCCACCACCAGGATCAATCCAAGGGCTCCGTGCTGGGCTGCGCTGCGAGCCTTCGCTCGAGGTGACGTGTAATCTTCCAGGCTGAACTTGCTGAGGAGGCTCTCCTCGTCATCGGCCTTGGGCCACCGGCTCAGGGCGATGGCGATCTTGCCTCGAACGTCGGCTCCCGCGTAATCATCGTACTGGGGATGCGTGATCCCGTAGCCGACGAACGCTGCCGGTGCCGTCACACTCACATTAGGCGATCCGCTGGAGGGCAGGTAGTCGTAGCCAAGCTGGAAGCTCCGGGCGCGGTTTTCCGACACGACCCCCAACCGGTTGTCCTCGCCGGGCCGGGCAGAGTAAAGGTCAAAATTCTGGAAGTAAGTTCCTCCGTCGCCCGAGGCTTTCAGGCTGCACCGTTGGAATTCGCTGGCGATGTAGGCGGCTGCCAGTTCCAGCGAGGGGGTCCCATTTCCGCGCCCCTTCAAATGGTCAGATGCCAGGAACCCGATGACGGCCTGAATATCGTGCCGCGTGATGCTCTCGGCGCCCGACCCGCTCTCCAGCTCGCCAGCCGGCAGTAACCCGATGGAAATGAAAATTCCCGTCCCGAGCAGAAGGACCACCAAGGTTCGTGACATAGGCCATCTCCTCATGGAGAATAAAAGGTCACTTTACCACAGGGGGGGCCGGACTCGGAGCCATGCGTCGCGCGTATGCACTGCAGGCAACCGCCCTGCTGACGTTTCTGTTCCTGGCGAGCGGAGCCACATCCCTGGAGGTTCCGTCTTGGGATCTGAGGGCCGCCAGGCAGATCCGGAGCTGGGACTGGCCGGGAGTCGCCCAGGTCATGAAGCTGGTCTCGCTCGCCGGGAACTTGCCCTATGGCCCAACCCTGGCCTTCGGCGCTGCGGCTCTGGCCCTCCTGCTCCTGCGACGCCGGCGGGAGGCTGCGTTCCTGGGACTGTCCGGAGGCGGCGGATACCTTCTCTCCGGCCTCCTCAAATGGTGGATCGGCCGCCCGCGCCCTCCCGGCGATGTTTCGAAGGTCTTCGTCTCGTTCGATGGCGGTAGCTTTCCTTCGGGCCACGTGATGCACTTCACGACTTTCTACGGCTTTCTGGCGGTGCTTGTGGCGCTGCACCTGCGAGGTTGGAAACGAGGCCTCCTCCTGTCAATCTTGCTGGCTCTGATTCTCGCGGTTGGCTTTTCGCGCATCTACCTGGGCGCGCATTGGCCCAGCGATGTCCTGGGGGCCTACAGTCTTGGCGTAGCCTGGCTGCTGCTGGTGTCCCAGTGGTACCGGAAAGCCGGAGAGGGATAAAACAGATGCGCACGGGCCCTTCCTAGGAGGTGCTGGGTTGAGCCCGTGCGTACAGGGCAACGCAGGTTGTATCTTATATACGTCCGAAAGGGTGTTCCAGTTTCAGAGGGGACGGTGAAAATCGCTAACTCTATCGTCTGGGTCAGTTTAGTATCACTTTTCGCGTTGTACGTCCTGGTGTGGTGGAGGACGTCAGGGCTGGCGGCTCCGAGGCACTGGGTTGCGTTGGTCCTGGGCTTCGGGATTTTCATCGGATTAAACTGGCTCCTCTGGCAACCGGTAGGTTCCCGTCGCGCCACAGGCCTGGGCCTTGTCATCTACCTCCTCGGCATCCTCACGACTGGTTGCGCACGAGTGTCGCTGGGCGGCATGTGGTCGGTCCAGAGGCCATCGGAGCAAAGGCTGAACGATCAGTTTGAATTGGTGCGTAGCGGACCGTACCGCTGGGTACGGCACCCCATCTACCTGGGTCTCATGTTGGTCTTCCTGGGAGCCTTCCTGATTTACTGGACCTGGGCGTGCCTGGTGTTCTCCGGCCTGGCTCTGATAGGCCTCCCGTTCCGAGCGCGCCAGGAGGAAGAAGTCCTAGAGCGGCACTTCGGTACGCGGTGGCGGCGGTACCGGGAAGAGGTTCCCGCCTTTCTCCCATTCCGAATCCCCAGTCGTGTAGCTAAAAGCAACACGTGAGTGTAGTTGCGGCGCATCGCGAGTCAAAAAGATGCTTGAAACACCGGAGCACCTCTCTCCGGTGTATCGCAAAGACACTTCGTGTCCTCATTCCGATTGACAACCTGTGTTACGGCCTATAAGATTTTCGCTGGCTGATCCTTGC
>JACQTF010000208.1 GCA_016210925.1 Acidobacteriota bacterium
GAATAAGCGTACCGCCTCTCCGCGGCCATCTGGCGCGAAAAATGGGGACAGGCTACGCATTTACAGCAGAAGGAGTTGCCGGGACATCAAATGCCGGGAAATGAGTAGCCTGTCCCCATTTTTCCTTCCGCTCGCGGCTCCGATGTTCGGGCCCTTGCACGTCTCCTGCGCCCCGTGTTACTGAGGCATTACTCCAAGAGCAGATTTGCCCTTGACTTGGCAGGGGAGTTGCCTATGATGCTTGGGGGGTCTTGCAAATTTTTTTCAAGGAGGGTTCGAGGTCCCTTTCAGATTGATGACCATGGTCCCCCTGAGAAAACGGATGCCCTCTGGCCGGGCCAGGGCCGCTCACCGCAGGGCGCCCTCCGAATCCCTCTCGGAGTACGGCCTCTTCTTTCAGCAGTCCTTGAAATCTCTCCGGTCCACGGCCTCTTTGTTTCCCAGCTCTCGCTTCTTGACGGCAGCTCTGCTGGAGCCCGTGGACTTCCACAGCGCGCGGATCCTGGTGGAACTGGGGTCGGGTACCGGGGCCGTCACCCGGGAGATCCTGAGGCGCCTGGCCCCGGACGGACGGCTCTATGCCCTGGACATCAACGGAAGTTTCATCCGGCACCTGCGAAGGAGCTATCGGGACCCCCGGCTGCTTCCCCTGCGGGCCAACGCCGAGGACCTCCAGGCCCTCCTCTCTCGCCACGGCGTCCGTCACGTCCACGCCATCATCTCATCACTGGGCCTCACCGGGATGCACCCCGAGCAGCGGACCCGCATCGTTGGCCAGGCCTGGGCCTGCCTGGTCCCCGGCGGCGTGATGACCCAGTACCAGTACGTCCACGCCATCGCTGGTTACCCACAGCTTTCGAAGCTGCGATTCCACCGGTTTCGCGAGGGTCAGTTCCTCCGGGGACTCTTCCGGGAGGTGGGCGCCCAGCCGGTGTTCCTCAACTTGCCTCCCGCTCTCGTCTTCACCTGCCGGAAATAGCGAGTGATATCAGTCTGATATCATAACGATACCGGAACCGCCGCAGGACGCGGGTTGGATCCCATCTGCCTGGCAGACGACGCGGCCGCCCTGCCGCGCCACCCGGAAGTTCTCCAGCACCATCTCCAGCGGATGCTCCATCCACTGATGGTTGTTCACGTAGCAGGGGAGGTGACAGCGGTTGTCGCAAGGAGGCATGGGCGAGAACCGGTCGCGCCCCGACCGCCAGGCGTCCCTGAAGGACCCTTTCTCCAAGATGTTCGCCGCCTTCTGGCGGAGCGGATGGCAGGGATAGAAGAGGTCCCCGTCGGGATACACACGGGGAACCAGGGTGGGATAGCACTGAAAGAAGCGCGCCCGCAGGAGCGTCTCCAACCCGCGCGGGCTACCGTAGATTCGTTGTCCGGCCTTTTTGGCCGCCAGGATCTCCTCCACCAGCCTGTCGTACTCGGGATGGGCCAGGAGCTGCGGGTCCACGTAGACGCCACGGTTCTCCGCCACCGGCGAAAACCACAGACCTTGCTCCCGGCAGAAGCCGAGCACCGATCGGGCATCCTCCACCCGGCTCCCCGAGATCACGCAATTCACCACGACCCGAGGCCCTCCTTCGGCCTGCCAGCGAGCACATCGCCTCAGGTTCTCCAGGACCCTGCGGGTCTGTCCCGAGCGGCTCTGGAGCACGCGGTCGTATTGAGACTCGTCGGTGGAACCCAGACTGACGATGAGCACGTCAGCATCCCTGACGGCTCCCTCCGAGGGCTCGGGAAGGGAGAGGTTTGTGTTAACGAAGATGGGCCAGAACCCCAGCTCCCGCGACCGGCGCAGCAGGTGGGAGAAATCCTTGCGAACGAACGGCTCACCGCCGGTGAAGTAAATGGATCGACACGCTTCCCGGATCAGCTCCAGGAGGCGGAGGGCCTCCGCGGTTCCCAGCTCCGGGTACCGGACCTGCGGGTATTTCTTCCCCGTGCCGTCGTCGCAGAACGCGCACGACAGGTTGCATCGCAGAGTGACGTACCAGACCACGTACAGGGGGTCCAGGCTTTTTCTTCCGAAGACATGGTACCCGACCAGGTTGCGCAAAAGGGTAAGCGCCGCACCGGCCACCCCTGCGCCCCTTCGCCACCCCGGGATCAGACGGGACGAACCCGGCGATCGCAGGCGGAGCCGCGTCCCATTTTTCAGGGAGGCTTTGACAAACTGCCTGTGGCCAGTGCTGCCAGGCACCTCGGCCTCCATCAGAAAAGCAATTCCTCGGCCCCGATCCATCCGTAACACCCGGGCAGAGTGACTAAAGACGGCCTTCGTGCCACAAAGGCTGGCCTCCCGAAGTTTTTTGCCCTCGTGACAAGATCACCCAACAGGTGGTTTCGTCCATGAAGACTTGGTTACGTCAACCAAGGCCCTCGGCTCAAAGGGCGCCCCAGTGGCTCGCGATACGGACGGATCGGGGCTCGGCGCACTCCCCCTCCTGCTCCTGGGCGGCGGGGTTCCACCCCGGACTGGGATCTTCGTTTCGCGTGATGTAGCGGTAGCCCAGGTTCATGGGGATTCCCGCTTCCAGGCTGGTGCGAGAATTGAAAAGGCGGCGGAAGATCGAGCGCCAGGAATAGCACTGGTGCCGGACCCACTTGAAACCCGCCAGCAGGGCGTCCGGCGACATGCACCGGGGCCTGAAGACCACATGAGTCTTGCCACGGTAGTGGGACCAGTCCCTGTCGATGATCCGGCCCTCCCGGTCCATTCGGTCGTACAACGGAGTGCCCGGATAGGGGGTCAGGAGCTTGAAGTTGCAAGCGTCGATGCCGGCCTGCTCGGCAAACTCCAGGGTGCGCTCGAACACGGAAGGGTCGTCGTGGTCGAACCCGAACACGAAGCCGGCGCTGACCCCGATGCCGTGGTCGTGCAGTCGCTGGATGCCGGTCCGGTACCGCCGGACATGGTTGAAGGACTTGTTGGCTTCGCGCAGGCTGGCCGCTGACAACGACTCGATCCCCAGGAAAATTCCACGGCAGCCCCCTTCGTAAGCCAGCTTCATCAGGGTCTCGTCGTCGCTGAAGTTGAAGGTGGCCTGGGAGACCCATCGGACCTTGAGAGGAGCCAGGGCCCGGAAGAGACGACGGGCGTACTCCCGGTGGGCGACGATGTTGTCGTCCCAGAAGACCAGCCGGCGGGCGCCGCCCGCCTCGATGTCCCGCACCACGTCCGCCACGGGCCGCATGCGGAAACCGGGCCCGACGGCGGAAAAGATGGAGCAGAACTCGCAGCGATAGGTGCATCCCCGGGTGGCCGTCAAGGCGCGCCTGACGATGTACCGGCGGTTCCTCATCAGGTCCCAGCGAGGCACCGGGATGCGATCCATCCGGGCCTGGGGCGCGCGATAAAGGCGCCTCAGAAGGCCCCGCTGGAAGTCGCGGATCAGCCCGTCCCAGACAGGTTCCGCCTCACCCACTACGATCGCATCCGCATGCAGCAGGCTCTCGTCCGGAAGCACCGAGGGATGGATGCCTCCCAGCACCACCGGGCTCCCCCGCTGGCGAAACTTTGCCGCCAGCTCGTACGAGTAGGATGCCATGGGAGTGTTCACCGTGATGCCCACCAGGTCGTAGCCGCCGTCAAAGGAGATGGGCTCCACGCATTCATCGATGATCCGGACCTCCACGTCCGGGGGAGTGAGGGCCGCCAGGAGCGGCAAGTTGTAATTGGCCACGCGGAAGGCGTAGCCACCTTTGGGAAAGCGTTCCGGTTCTACGGTGGGCGCGATGAGCAGCAGCTTCATGGTCACACGTCCGCCCTGATGCTGCCGGGCAGGTCCTCCGTGAGCGCGAAGGCTTGAAACCGTCGCAACAGCTTCAGCGAGAACCGCAAGATGAAAAACAATAGAGTGAAGTCGCCTGTCCGCCGGCACTTTTTCAAAATCCGCCAGTAGTGGAGCGGCCGCAGGTAAAAGGCGCGGTAAGACCAGCTCAGGTACCTTTCCAGCTCCCGGTAAGAAAGCGCTCCGAAGGGGGGACCGGTGGGCACCACCACCTGGTCCGGATCCACCAACCCTTCCCGAAGCTTCCGGGACCAGAGGCGGGACCCGAACTGAAAGTCCAGGATGTTGAACCCCACGAAGTCCAGCGGGATGCTGGTCATGAACCTGACGTTCTCCCGGAAGTGCCAGTCCCGCTCCGGGGGCGCTCCCAGGATGAAGAAGGCATAGGTGAAGATCCCCAGGCGGTCCGCCAGTTCCACTGCCCGGCGCCCCTGCTCCACGGTGGTTTCCTTTTCGTAGTAATCGAGGACCTCCTGGGTGCCACTCTCGATGCCAAAAATCAGGCTCCAAACGCCGGCCTCCTTGAAAGCGGCCAGGAGTTCCTCGGTGACGGAGTCCACGCGGATCTGCATCATCATCCGAATCTTCAGCCCGCGGCGCTTCACCTCCCGCATGATCTCCATCGACCGCTGGGGCACCACCGTGAAGTTGTCCTCGTTGAACACCAGCAGGTCATGACCTGCGGCCACGATCCCCTGGATCTCGTCCACCACGTTGGCCGGATCCCGATGCCGGTAGCGGTACACGCCGCGGCGAACACAAAAGCTGCACTTGTAGGGGCAGCCGCGGGACGTGGTCATGGCCGCGATCCGGCTGGAGACCCGTATGCCCACCAGCGTTCCGTAGCGGGACGCATCCATGAGGTGACGGGCGGGTCCGTGAGCTCGGTTCAAATCCTGGATCACCACGGGCGGGCCCGTCTTGACCACCTCTCCTCCTTGGCAGTAGTACAGCCCCTGAAATTCCCGCAGACGAGCCCCATCACCCTGCACCAGGTGGCGGCAGATTTCCCCCGCTGTCTCCTCCCCTTCTCCCATGAAGGTCACGTCCGTCCCGGGGAAGGGCTGCATGGTGGAGTTGATGTGCGGGCCGCCGCAAATGACCTTGGCGCCCGGATGAATCCTGCGCACATCCTCCACCACAGCCCGGGCAATCTCCTTGGCCACGGTGAACACCGACACGCCCACCAGATCCGCCGCCCGCACCAGATGGCAGAATTCGGAACGCTCCAGCTTCTCCACGTTCAGGTCCAGGACCCGCACGTTGAATCCCGAGCGCTCCAGCGCTCCGCCCACGTAGAGCAGCCCCAGTGGAGGCGTGACCATGGGGTTCCTCCGCCACTGTTTACCGAACTGATGGCCACGAAACGAAGGCAGAATCAGAACTGCATTCATGGGGTCCCTCCTGGCGCGCGGACCTCGTCACGGTGGGGAAAGGTCCGGGACCCTGCGGGTGTCGCTGCTGGGTTGCAGCCCTCCTGCCGGTCGACAAAGTAGTAAAAGAGCCAGTGTCCAATATTGACGGGCAGCGATCCTAAGATACCGGCGCCGGCGTGAGCCCCCCATAGGCGCTTCGCCATGGAGCGGATGCTGCAGAATTCCTGGGTCATCCAGTGGAAGCCGGCCTTCAATTCCTCCGGTTCCATCAAGGCTGGCAAGTAGACCACGTGCTTGTGGGAGAGGTATTGGCTCCAGTCGCGGGTGAGAATCCGGCCCGCCCGTTCCAGATCGGCAAAAGCATCGGTTCCCGGATAGGGCGTCAGCATCTTAAGGTAGGCCGCGTCCAGGTGCACATCGTCCGCGAACTCCAGCGTCTGCTCGAAAACGTTGCGAGTGTCGCTGTCAAACCCCACGATCATCCCGGCCCCGAGCGAGAGCCCATGGTCGTGGAGTCTCTTGATCCCCTCCCGGTACTTCTCCACTATATTGTGGTACTTGCGCACACCCTCCAAACTGGCGGCGGAAATGCTTTCGATGCCGATGAAAAAGCCGACGCAGCCGCTCTTTTTGACGGCCTTGAGCAGCGCGTCGTTCTGAGTCACGTTGAAGTCGGTCTGCGAAGTCCATATTTTCCTTAGCGGGATTATCTCCTGGAATAACTTCATGGCATACTGCTGCTTTCAGCAGGTCCCAACGAGGCGCTGGGATGTTGTCCAGGTTCGCCAGTCGGGGGGCACGATAAATCTTCTTGAGCCGGCCAGCCTGAAAATCGCGGACCAGTTCCGGAATGACCTCTTCCCCTTCCCCGATGACCACCGCGTCGAAATGTTGAGCGGCTTCCTCGAGAAACACCGAAGGGTGGATGCCACCAGCGATCACCGTGTGACCCTGGCGCCGAAGCCGGTCGGCTATTTCGTAAGAGTAATGGGCCGTAGGCGTCAGCACCGATAGCGCGATCAGGTCCGCGTCCAAGTCGTAGCGCATGGGCTCCACATACTCGTCCAGGACGTCCACCTCCACATCGGGCGGGAACAGCGCCGCCAAATAACTTGTGACCATATTGGCCGCCCGAAACGGAAGCGGCGCCCTCCCGCCTCGGTCGTCCTCGATGACTGGATAAATAACGAGGGCTTTCATCTCTTAGACCTCCTCCCGAGCCCCAGACGCCAACTGCGCGAACTGGCTGGCCGGTACCGACTCCACAGGGGCCAAGCGCGTTCGCCCGCTATTGGACATCCTCCCGTCCTGATACCGATCGACCATCAGGTTTCCCTTCGCCATGCGACGGAAAATGGAAACCCCCATCTTGAGGGTGTGAGGCAGCAGGGGCAGCGAGATCCGGCGCAAGATCCGCCAGAATCTCCGGTACCCGGTCCGACAGAGGGGCGAGTAGGCCCGTCGCCAGAGTCCGGAGAAGTGCCGATAAAACTCCTCCTGGGGCAAGCGCGTCTCGAAGACCGTGTGCAAATGGTCGTAGAACTCGTAGTTCTCGTTGATCTGGCCGAAGCCCTTTTCCTCGTGCACGTGAACGCCGGGATGTGGTGTGTAGATCAGGAAAGCAGGACACAGGATGTTGATGCGGTCCGCGTAGTGGAAGAGCTCCTCGAACTGTTGCGGGGTGTAGTCGGGCGTGATGAGAAAGGAGCCCGTGATCTCGACCCCGTGGGAATGCAGCAGCCGGATCGCCTCCTCGTTGGTGCGAACCTGATTGTGCTTGTTCCAGTAGTCCAGGCCGTCATCCGTGGACGCCTCCAGGCCCAGGAACATGCGCTTCATCCCGGCTTCGCACAGCTCCTCGATGAGGTGGGGAAGGCGCACCACGATGTCGGTGCGGCAGGTAAAGTAAAACTGCTTTCGGAGGTTCCGCCGCTTCATTTCCTGGCAAAAGCGCTCCATGCGCGGAACGCTCTTCAAGGAGAAGGAAAGGTCATCGCAAAAGAAAACGTACTTCTCGTCCAGCCCCTCGATCTCGTCGCACATCTGTTCCACGTTCCGCTCCCAGAGCTTTCCCTCCCCGAGAGTCCAGAGAGCGCAGAAATTGCACCGGTAAGGGCAGCCCCAGGTGTTCCGCACCATGGCGCACGGCATCCAGAACTCGCAGTGGTAGCTCTTTCGGTACTTCCGGGCGATGCGGCGATCGGGCACCACGGTGTCCAGGGAGGTCAGGGGGCGCTTGCCGGTATGGACCAGCCTTCCCCCGTGGGGGATCATCAAGCCCGGAATGTCGCCGAAGCTCCGGCCCGCCTTCTCGAATCGGTCTATGATCTCGCGAAAAGCCAATTCCCCGGGCCCCTGAACGATGACGTCCGTCTCGGGATTGTTGAAGTCCTCCGGGCGGTAGGTGGCGTGGTAGCCGCCAATCACTGTCAGAATCCCGGGATCTCTTCTCTTGACCTCCCGGAAGAGGTCTTGCGCCGAATAGACGTCCACCGTGTTCGCTGTGGAGGCTACCACCTCCGGCTGAAACTCATCCAGGGTCTGCTCCAGGGTGCCCTGCGGTTCCCGTCGCAGATCGAGACATCGGACTTCGTGGTGCGGAATGGCGCCTGCCAGGTATTCGAACTCGAGGGGCTCCAGCACGGAATTCTCGTGCCCTCCCAGGGACGAACCCTTGGTCAGGCACACCCTCACCATCAGGACGCGCATGGAAACCTCCTGGGTAGCATCCGGCCCACCCGACCCCGCTCGAGCCGTTTCCACGGAACATGGGGCGGCACCTTGCAGCTGGACAGTGCCCGCTGCTTAATTTTGCACATCGGAGTCGGACCACTCGCCCGGGCTGGACCCCATTTTTTTTTGAGCTTCGAGTCCGTGTCAAGCGCTAAGGGAAGAAAAATGGAAGAAAAATGCAGTTTCGCAATTTATGATGGGAAACCAGAGGAGCGCGTTTCAGGGGGCAGGAGCCGAAGCGCGCTGGCGCAGGAGGCCGAACTGTCGGCCCAGCTTTTCAAAAATCTCCAAGATCCTGTCCAGCTGCGCTTCCGTGTGGGTGGCCATGTAAGAGGTGCGGATCATGCCGGCGCCGGCTGGCACTGCGGGAGGAATGATCGGGTTGGTGAAGACGCCTTCGTCAAAAAGCATTTTCCAGAACCGGAACGTCTCCTCGTCGGAGCCGATGCGGACGGAGATGATGGGGGTCTGGCTCCCGCAGGTGTCAAATCCCAGGGCATCCAGGCCCCTCTTCATCTTGCGGGCATGGCTCCAGAGCCGGTCCCTCCGCTCGGGCTCCCGCTCCATCACCTCCAGGGCGGCCAGTGCGGCGGCCGCCGAGGAGGGCGGAATGGAGGCGGAAAAAATCAAGGCTCGAGAGAAGTGCTTCACGTAGCGAATCACCTCCTCCTTCCCCGCGATGAATCCCCCCAGGGAGGCCAGAGACTTGGAGAACGTGCCCATGACCAGGTCCACCCGGTCCTCCATCCCGAAATGTTCCGCCGTGCCCCGCCCGTGGGCACCCAGGACCCCGATGCCATGGGCGTCATCCATGAAGATGGCGGCGTCGTGGGCCGAAGCCACCTTCGCCAACCGCGGCAGGTCCACGATATCTCCCCGCATGGAGAAGACGCCATCCACGACGATCAGCTTTCCCCGGGACGGGCCCGCCTCCTCCAGCATGCGGTCCAGCTCTGCCATGTCCTGGTGCTTGAACTTGTAAACGGTCCCGAAGGAAAGACGGCATCCGTCGATGATGGATGCATGATTCTCCCGGTCGATGAAGGCCGCATCGTCCTTGCTCACCAGTGCTGCAATGGCGCCCAGGTTGGTTTGAAACCCTGTCGAGAACACCAGGGCCGCTTCCCGGTGCAGGAAGCGGCTCAGGCGCTCCTCGAGCTCCAGGTGAAGGTCTATGGTCCCGTTCAGCAGCCGGGAGCCGGTGCAACTGGTGCCGAACTTCTGGATGGCCCGGGCGGCCGCCTCTTTGACCTGCGGGTGATGGGTCAAGCCCAGGTAGTTGTTGCTGCCGGCCATGATCACCCGTCTACCTCCGATCAGCACTTCCGGAGACAGATTCTCAGAGATGGGCGTGAAGTAGGGATAGAGGCCTGCGGCCATGAGCTCCAGGGGCCGGGTGAAGCTCGCGCACTTTGCAAAAATGTTCACGGAGCGACCCCCTCGTGCAGCGACGAGCGCCTCTCCCCGGCGGGCGGGAAGCCGTTGACGCGGCAAGATTATATCCCAAGCGGAAGCGAAATCCCATGTTGTGATTCCACGATCTTTACGTTATCATCGGCGAGAGGTTGCCGGAGCAACTCGCTCACTTTCCACAGCGATCAGGCAGGTGGGGCTAGGGGGAAAACGTGGCGGCGTCTCTTTCTGCAGAAGCGAAGGTTGCGGACATCCTTTCGCCCGTCGTGGGCATCCCGGCGGACAATCTGTTGCAGAACCCTGACCGGAACTTGGTGGATGATCTGGGGCTGGACTCCCTGGGAGCGGTCCGGTTGCTGGTCAACCTGGAGAAGGAGTTCGCCGTAAAGGTTCCCGCCGACCGACTCACCGAGTTGTTTTCAATCCGGTCCATCGCCAGCGTGCTCGATGAGCTTGCGCGGCAAAGGGACGACTCCCTTCGCTCAAGCTAGCTCTGCGATCGCGCAGGCGGGCCTGGCGTGGGGCCGGACGGGCGATCTTTCAGCCTCGCCCGGCTCGCCGGTCCGAAAAGGCGCGTCCCCTCCCGCAGGGTAGAACGCCTCCGGGCATCCATGGCCCGCGAACCGCGTCCAGAAAAGGTGTTGGACGGCACATGGCCACCGAAGACACCCGTTCCGAGAGACCCATCGTGGTGGTAACTGGGCTGGGGGTGGTAACGCCCCTGGGCAGCGACCCGGCCCTCCTGTGGGACCGGGTCTGCGACGGCACCACTGGCATCCGTCCCATTGAAAGTTTCGATGTCTCTCGGTGCCGCACTCAAATCGCTGCCACCTGCAACGATTTCGATCCCTCGACTTATTTCGATCCGCGTGAGATTCGGCGCCTGGGCCGGGCTTCTCAACTGGCGGGGGCGGCGGCAGACCTCTGCCTGCGGGACGCAGGGCTGGTCCGAAACAGGCGTGACGGGCACGAGATCGGCGTGGTCATCGGCACCGGCATCGGGGGACAGGATTGCATCGAGGAATACTGCCGCTCCTTTTTCGTAGGCCCACCCGGGGGGAGCGAAGCCTTCGGTATCACCCGTTCGATGTATAGCGCTCCCGGGTCCAACCTGTCCATCCGGCACCGGCTGACGGGACCCCATTTGACCATTTCCACCGCATGCTCCAGCGGGGCAAACGCCATCGGCGTCGCCTTCGAAATGATCCGCGCGGGCCGCGCCACCCGGGTGCTGGCCGGCGGCGTGGATGCCCCGGTGACCGAGGTCATCTGGGACGCATGGGACAAACTCCGGGTGATGTCCTGCCGGAACGACGATCCCGCAGCGGCTTGCCGGCCCTTCGACCGGAACCGGGACGGGTTTGTGTTGGGAGAAGGGGCAGCCATGCTGTTGCTGGAGTCCCGGGTAGCCGCACAATCCCGCGAAGCGCCCATCTACGGGGAGATCCTGGGTTACGCTTCCAACCAGGACGCCTTCCACATCACCGCCCCCAGCCCCGAGGGCGAAGCCCACGCCATGAGCCAGGCCCTGCAGGATGCCCGCATTGGCGCCCGCGACGTCGACTACGTGAACGCCCACGCCACCGCCACCCTTCTGAGCGATGCGGTGGAAACCCAGGCCATCAAGATGGCCCTCGGCGCAAGGGCCCGCCAGATCCCGGTGAGCTCCAACAAGTCGGTGCTGGGACACTGCATGGGGGCAGCGGGCGCCATCGAGGCCGTCATCTCCCTGCTGGCCCTTCGACACAGGGTGGTGCCTCCCACGATTAATTGCACGGAAGCCGATCCCAGCTGCGACCTGGACTACGTCACCGAGGGCCCACGGCGGGCAGACCTAAACTGCATTGTCTCCAATTCCTTCGCTTTCGGAGGATCCAACGCCGTATTAGTGCTCGGCCGGGATGGGGTTTCCTCAGACCTCTGCCGAGAGCGCCGTCGTGCGGGTCGAACTGCCCGGGAGTAGAGCGATGACGGAACCATTACAGTTCGACGATATCTTCGGACGGGTGGTGAAGATCCTGGCGAACGAATTGCGAGTCGCCCCGGGGGCGATTGAAAAAGAAACCTTGATCTTCGAGCAGCTCGGAGCTGACTCGCTGGACGCCGTCAGCATCGCCCTGCGTCTGGAGCAGGAGTTCAAGATCCACATCCCGGACGACCAGATCCGCAACTTTCGAACGCCGGGCTCCATCGTCCAGGGCATTCAGGCCTATTTCTCCCAGTGAGGGCCTTGCCCACCCTCTTGATCCCGGGAGCAGCGCCGCCCTCGAAACCCATGACTCCCGCCCACGGCACAGCTCCAACACATCCGCCTCCATGTCAGGGTTTCGATCCCGACTACTTCGGGGGCAAGAACATCCTGATCACGGGCGCCACGGGGCTGGTGGGAATGCTGGTGTTCCACCAGCTTCTCCAGCGCCATTTTCGGGAGATCCGCTCCTGTATCCTGCTGATCCGCCCGGGAGCGAATGGGACGGCCCCGGAACGGCTCGATCGGGAGATTTTCCAGGAGGAGATCTTCCAGGCTCTCTTCCGGGACCCGATTTTCGCGCGCACGTGCGGGGCGCAAGGCCATGACCCCAGCCCTTCCGCCGTAAAGGAGGCCATCCGGGGCAAGATCCGGGCCATTTCGGGCGCTTTCGTCCAGGGCAAGCTGGAAGCGCCGGCGTTGGAGTCCCAGGACTTCGACGTGGTCATTCACTGCGCGGGCTCGACGGAATTCAGCGCTCCCCTGGATGAGGCCTATGCCACCCACACCCGTTTCGCCGTGGAGCTGCTTTCCTTTTGCGACCGCCTGGCCAACAGCCGGGGAAGGAGTTGTGACTTCGCCTACGTGAGCACCATCTACGTCTGCGGGCGCCAGACGGGCATCATCGAGGAAACCCTCCACCCGAAGCGTCACACTTCGCGGGAGATGCGCGCCGCCATCGAAGAGGCCATCGCCCACAGCCGTCCCGTGGAGATGTCCTCGGCAGGCCACAGGCTCGCGGTGCGTTTCGGATTCCACAACGTGTACGAGATGACCAAGTGGCTGGCCGAGTGGGAGATCGTGGAGGCAGCCCGAAACACCCGCGGGCGGGTGCGCGCCCTCCTCCTCAGGGCAGGGATCGTGACCGGGACCGCCGCCACGGGATGGTACGGCCCGCGCAAGAGCCGCTTCAAAGTGATCTATCCCTACCTCTACTACATCTCCATGGGCTACCTGCGTTGGATCCCGGGAAGGCCCGAAAACCCCATCCCCATGGTCCCCGGGGACATCACCGCACGTTATGTGCTGTCAGCCCTTCAGCACCGCGGCGCCGAAATCCCGGTCCTCCATCTGACGGGAACCCGGCCGACGGAGGTTCCGCGCCTGGGTCCGCTGGCGCGTCACGCCGGTCCCTTGATGACCGACGCTCTTTACCGGACAGTCGCCGAGCCTCACCGCCAAAAGTTTCAGCAGGCCCGTTTTCGGTTTCGACCTCCCAGGCTCATCCCACGATGGCTCTTCCGGCTCACCTTCGACCTGGACGCACGGAGGAGCCATCTGCCCAGGGAGCTGGAAATCATCATCA
>JACQTF010000209.1 GCA_016210925.1 Acidobacteriota bacterium
CACCGACTGACCTATCTGGTGAGCCGTCCACCTTTGGCAAAGGGTTAGCGCCAGCTACAGGGTCAGAAACCACTCCATCGCGCCGACGTGTGCCGCTATGAAGAGCTTATCGGTGAAGGAGACTAAGGGGCGCTAAGGGTGGTTGGCAGGACTCAGAGCCAGTCGATCTGGACCAGGTGGGAAACGGATTGAAACCCGGGATCGCCGGTCACGATCACAGCATTCGTTCGAATCGCGGTCGCTACCGCAAAGGCGTCAGCATAGGAAATCGGGAACCGAGCCTTCATCCGGGCCGCCTCCAGGATATCGGCAAAGGCGTTGGCGACGCGCTGGATCGGCAGGGTCTCCAGCCGGCGCAGGAACTCCTCGGCATGCTCCATGGACCGGTCCTTCGCCGCAATGTAGTACACCTCCCCGATGTTGATCTCGTTTATCAGAAGGGGTTCGCCGGAGGCCTGGGCAACGCGGAGGAGGGCCTTAACCTTTTCGAACCCTCGTTCTCTGTTGAGGAAGGCGACCATGGCGAACGAATCGAGCAAACTGTTTCCCTTCGCGGGCATACTCCTCTCGTCGCTCCTTGAGAAGGGCTCGGGTCAGCGAGGGGCCACCTTGAAGCATGCCGCAGGCTGCCTCGATCGGATCATCAGGAATCGGCTCGACCACCACCCTCCGGTCACCCGCCAGGCTCACGAGCACCTTCGCCCCGGGCCGGAGGCCGATCGTCTCTCGAAACTCGGCAGGGATCACCACCTGCCCCCTTGGCTGATGTTTTGACGATAGGCACGGTCCGTTCTCCTTATTGCGACTGTGTTTAACTTTTTTGGTTAAGTTTAACACATCTAACCGTCAAGAAAGAATCCAGGAACGCCAGGAACAGGCCGCGTCGCGCTTTGCAGGCTGGAGCCTTTCCTGCTAAATTGTCCGCCACCTTTGAAACAGGAGGCTTTTTGATGAAAACCATCGGTCGAATTCTCGCCTCAATTTTCGCCACGACGAGCCTCGCCTTTTCGCAAGGAGGAATGGCGGCTGTTCTCGCGGGCCGGTTGCTGGACCCGGCCTCCGGTAACTACCTCCAGAATGCGGTCATCCTGGTGAGCGGCGATCGCATCGAGCGGGTGGACCCAGGACTCACGGTGCCGCCCGGAGCCGCGGTGATCGACCTGCGGGAGTTCACGGTCCTGCCGGGGCTGATCGACACCCACACCCACCTGCTCCTGCAGCCGGAAGACGAGGTGGAAAACCCCGTCCTGAGAAAATCTCAGGCTTACCGGACCATCCAGGGGGTGGCCGCAGCGCGCAAAAACCTGGAATCTGGCTTTACGACCGTGCGTGATCTGGACTCCGAGGGAGCAGGGCTGGCCGATGTGGCCCTTCGGGATGCGATCGCTGCAGGCGTGGTGCCGGGACCGCGGATGTTGGTGTCCACGTACGCGATCACCATCACCGGGGGCCACATGAACAATGTGGGGCTGAACCCGGAGGTGAACTTTCCCGAACCGGCGTCGTTGGTAGATGCCCCTGACGGCCATATTCTCGAAATTCGTCGCCAGGTCAAAGCAGGGGCCGACTGGATCAAGGTTTACGCCACGGGAGCGCTCCGCCATGTGGACCGGAAGACGCTGGAACCCCTCAGCCAGTTCAGCGCCGAGGAAATGGGGCTCATGGTGCAGGAGGCACGGCGCTGGCGGAAGGACGTGGCGGCCCACGCGTACGGCGGCGAAGGAGCCAAGAACGCCATCCTCGGCGGAGTGCGCTCCATCGAGCACGGGATGATGCTGGACGACGAAGCTTTTGACCTGATGGTCCAGCGCGGCACCTTCTGGTGTCCCACCCTGAGCGTCTACTTGCCTGCCCACCCTCCCGGCGACGAATTCAGGCAGCGCATCGTGGCCAGCCACCGGCAGGCGTTTGCTACCGGGCTCCGCAAAGGCGTGAAGATTGCCTTTGGCACCGACGTGGGAGCATTCGAACATGGCAAGGCGGCGAGGGAGTTCGGCCTCATGGTCCAGTATGGGATGACGCCGTTGCAGGCTATCCGGTCGGCGACCGCCACCGCGGCGGAATTGCTGCGCATGGAGGACGCGATCGGGCGCATCGAACCCGGCTACAAAGCGGACATGGTGGCGGTGCGGGGCGATCCGCTCCGCGACGTGAGGCTGCTGCAAAACGTGGAATTTGTCATGAAGGATGGCCAGGTTTATCGCAGCCCGAAATAAGGCCGTTCCAACCCGGCCGCCTGCCGCGTGAGTGAAAAGGTCCCGCCCGCAGGATCTGCGAAGTTCACGGCCTCAGGCGGTCCGCAGATAGTTCCGGAGCTGCAAAATCTGCAGCCCTGTTTCCAGCAGCGTCAGGCTGGACGTGATGCCTCGAGGCGACCCGCGTCCATGGCCGCGAAGAGAGGCTCCACCAGGGGCAGAAACCGCGGGTGCTCCTCGATGAAATAGATAAGGACGGCTGGGTCCAGACCGACAGGGCCAGTCCCGATCTCCTCCCTCAATCCCACGACCGGCGCTCCTGTTCGACGTAGGCGGCAGGGTGGCGCCAAGTGTTTCTCCGTGCGGGGCTTCTCGCCACCGATTTTCACAAATCTACTCCGAAGAGGAACTGAAGGAGGAGGGCTTCTGACCTTTACCCTTCCCTTTTCTTACCAGCGCCAGACTAGCGTTGGCTTGAATCACCCGGAACGAAGAGGAGCCAGGAGGGACGCGCTCGGGTTCAGCCGTCCGTGGAGGCCGTGCCAAGGCCAAGCTTTCGGGCTACCAGGTCCAGGATGGCCCTGGCGGCGACGACCGCCTTTTCTCCTTGTTCCCGGGTGTACGACTCAAAGGGCACGGCGGGAGGGGCGAGGGCGTCCGGGTAGCGCGTGGGGATGTAGTATTGATCCAAAATCCGGCCCGTGACAATATGCGTGGCGAAGTCTCCATCGATCTGAGAGCACCTTTCTGCCAGGTGCGCCACAGAGTGGATGGGAACAGAACGGCGGCCCTGGGCTACGAGGAACGCCTTAAGCGCTTTCTGGCTTGCCTGTTCAGCCATAAAACAGGCGTCGGAATAGTTGCCTCGCTCCTGGTGGGTTTGAGCAACGGTCAGATCGTGGTCGGCCTGGCGAAGCCAGCGCAACCCGGCCTCATGGCTTCGCTTCATAAAGGACCCTCCCCTCACGGAGGGCTTGCATGATAAAAGGGTTTTCCTCGTCGAGCATCGCTTGAATTTCGCCAGGTGTGTAGACCAGGATGTCTGCGTGAATCCCAGGGGGGCACAATTTGGCCATCGCCTCCAGGCGTTCGACGAAAGACTCTTGGGTCTCCTTAATCACGAGCACATCCAGGTCGCTCTCCGCATCCGCCTCCCCGCGGGCGGCAGAGCCGAAGAGGATGACCCGCTGGGGCTGATAGGGCTTGAGGGCGTCGATCAGGGTCGCGAGTGAGTTTTTCGTAGCCATCATCGCCACTGCCTAATATAGCCGCAGCCCTGACCGCGTCAAGCCGTATTCTTTCCGCATCCTGCGCGGCTCCCGTCTTACCATGCCCAGGGGCACTTTCTCTGCCGCTTGGGAGCGTTTCCTGCTAAATTATCCGCCAACTTGAAATCGGGGGGAACGAGGGCAGGCGAACTGCTCCGAACCGGCCGAAGTGAAGTCGTGGTCATTTCCCTACCCCACGAGGCCCCATGACGACTCTGGCACGACGGCTGCGCACCACCGACTACTTCACGCTGGCGTTCGGCACGATGGTGGGCGTGGGCTGGCTGGTGGTGATGGACGACTGGCTGCTCCGGGGCGGGCCGCTGGGAGCGATCCTGGGTTTTGCCATCGGGGGCGCCGCCCTGCTGCCCATTGGATATGTCTATGGCCGGCTGGTGATGGCCATGCCGGATGCGGCCAGCGAGATCGCGTACACCGGCAAGGTCTTCGCCCCGGAAGTGAGCTTCGCCACGGGCTGGATGATGATGCTGGCTTATTTTGTGGTCTGCCCGTGGGAAGCGGTCGCGATCGGCAGAATCGCTGCGTACATTTTTCCCGGGCTGGATTCCATGGAACTCTATCGGGTGGCGGGAAAGCCGGTGTACCTGCCGCACCTGATCCTTGGCCTGGGACTTACGGCCTGGATCACCGCCCTCAACCATCGGGGCATCCGCCTCAGCGCCACCTTTCAGAACTGGACGACGTTTGGACTGCTGGCGCTGTTCGCGCTGTTTGCCGCCTTCGGCCTCGCCCACGGCTCCGCGCAGAACTTTGTCCCCTGGTTCAGCCGGGGTGGCTTCCTCTCAACGCTTCTCGTCCTTCAGATCGTCCCCTACTTCATGGTCGGTTTCGAGTCCGTGCCAAAATGCGCGGAGGAAGCCAGCCCTGAGTTTCGCGCCCGGGGGTTTTTCCGCGCCATTCTGCTGGCGCTGATCGTCGGAATCGTCTTTTACGCCTCAGTGATCGCCGTGGTCTCGTACGTCCATTCCTGGCAGCCGCTCACAAGCCGGAGATTTGCCACGGCGGTGGCCTTCGAGCGGGCCCTGGGAAGCCGATGGATCGTGAATGTCATCCTGGCCGCTGCCCTGCTCTCTTTGCTGAAGGTCTTCAACGGAAACTTCGTCGCGGCCAGCAGGTTGCTTTTCGCCCTGGGGAGGCGAGGGCTCGTGGATGGGCGAATAGGCCGGGTGCATGCGTCCAATCAGACGCCATCGGTCGCGGTGTTTTGCATCGGATTGCTGACGGCGGCCGCGGCTTTCCTGGGCGAGTCGATTCTGATCCCCATCACCGAGGTCGGTTCGATGGCCGCGGCGGCCGGCTGGCTGGCCACGTGCGCTGCGTACTACCGCATGGAGCCGGCTCCTCGACAACGGGCCATTGCCACCACGGGCGCCTTGATCGGATTGTCCCTCCTTCTGATGAAGCTGCTGCCCTTCGTCCCGGGCCACTTCAGCGCGTACGAATACCTGGCGCTGGCGGGATGGGTTCTCGCAGGGTGGCTCCTCCACAGGGGCCGCGCAAAGTTCAGAGCGTGAAGTATCTATGACTTGGCCGACGGGCTCCAAAGCCCCTCCTCTGAACGAAACCGCAGAGTGTGAGGGCCTATGAAGCGTATCACCGTGGGAAACTACACGCGAGACAGATTTTACCCGAAAATCGTGCGAGCTGTTCAGGAAATCCTGCGTGAGTGCGAATGCGAGGGCCAGGACCTGTGCTGGAGCGGGATACAGCCTCTCAGCTAATGCAAACCTTCGTAGGCCAGGGATCTTCGGTCGCAGCTCTCGATGACGAGGTCGAACACTCGGGCCATGCTCTCGTTGCCCGTAAGCTTCGCCTGGAGCTCCTCCCGGACTGCCTTCTGGATCTCCTTGATGTGGCCTACGATCTCCTTCTTATGCTCCTCGCTGCGCTTCTCGAACCCGTACTTGACAGCCCGCCGGAGCAGGTACAGGTAGACGCGCTCGGTGCCGTAGTCCACCAGGAAATCCTTCTTGGGGCGG
Organism: Acidobacteriota bacterium; assembly: GCA_016210925.1. Taxonomy (GTDB): domain Bacteria; phylum Acidobacteriota; class UBA6911; order JACQTF01; family JACQTF01; genus JACQTF01. The sequence goes on from JACQTF010000209.1 coordinate 5,464, forward strand.
TCGCCGTACGGGTATTTCTCCGGCGGCGCAGGCGTTCCGGCTTTCTCCTGGCTCATGGGCGAATCCTGGCTGCTACGATCCCGGTTTTCAACTGCTGATCGAAGTCGTCCTTGGCTTTGCGGATGATCTCCACGGCCTCGTCCATGGTATGGGCCACGGAGACCAGGTCCAGGTCTTCGGGGTTGCACAGCTTCCGGGATACCATCTCGTCCCTCGTCCAGTTGATCAGCCCCTGCCACATCTGGTCCATGAAGACCAGGGGGCGGCTGACCAGGTGCTTCACCTGGAGCAACTGCCAGATCATGAAGACTTCCAGGCCGGTGCCGATGCCGCCGGGAAACACCACATAGGCATTCGACATCCGGGCAAAGTGGTGCAGCCGGGAGAAAAACGTCCGGTGCGCGGTGACCCGATCCACATACGGATTGGGGCTGTTCTCGAACGGAAGCTGGATGGTCAAGCCGAAGGAGCGCGTCTTGGTGTGGAGACTGCCTTGCTTGGCACCCTCGTTGGCCGCCTCCATCAAGCCAGGTCCCCCGCCGGTGACGATGTCGCAGCCCATGTCGGACAGGTGCGCAGCCAGGGTTTTCACTTCCTCGAAGAGGGCGCCGCCCCGGGTGATGCGGGAGCTTCCGAAAATGGCGACGCGGAAAAATCGCGACGGCGAAGGCTCGATCGACTCCAGATCGTTGATGGTCTCCCACAGGCGGACGATGAGCTTGTCGATGACTTTGGAGATATCTGCCTGGCTCGGCCCCGCGGGCCTCTTGCCAATCCTTTCGATTTTCTTCTTACTCATGATTTCAAGGATCCTGTGGGTAAGACGCTCACCACTTCGACCTGGAAAACCAGGGTCTTTCCCGCCAGCGGATGATTGAAATCGAACGTGACATTCTGCTCGTCGCACGTAACGATGCGGGCGTTCAGCACCCTTCCGGATTGCGTGTGGAGCTCCATCCAGGCCCCCGCATCGTAGCTCTGATCCGGCAGGTTCTCCCTGGGCACGGTGTAAATCAGGTCGTTGCCCGCGGGACCGTAAGCATCATCCGGCGCGAGGCAGACCCGCTTGCTCTCCCCTTCCACCATCCCGAGGACGGCCTCCTCGATTCCTTTGATCACTTGCCCGTCCCCCACTTTAAACTCCAAGGGGTCCTTGCCCAGACTGCTGTCGAAGACCTCACCGGACTCAAACTGACCCGTGTAGTGGAGTTGAACCACGCAGCCCTTTTCGATGGACATCCGCTTTTTCCTTCATTTGCCGCGACTTATGTAACATAGCAGAAATCGAGCCGAAACGAAAGCCGAAGCACCCTCCTACGGTCCGGCCTGCCCGAAAAGCGCGGGGGATTATAGTAGAATGGCCGGGAGATTCCTACACATTTCCCACGGGAGGGACGATGGCGCAGCGGATCCTGTGGAACATGGATTTCAACGACGGGGACTTCCGGAGGCTGGGCTACCAGGTGGTGGACCTGATCGCCGACTACCTGCGGGAGGTGGAGACGCTGCCCGTTTGTCGTTCGGTAGCGCCGCGGGAGCTGGACTACCTGTTTCAGGGATTCCCTCCCCGATCCGGCGAGCCTGCCGAAAAAATCCTCGAGGACGTGCGCCACAAGATCATTCCCAACAGCATGCACATTCCCAGCCCCCGCTATTACGGTCTGATGAATCCCTCGCCGCTGCCCATCGCCGTGCTGGCGGAGGCCATCGCCGCCGCCCTGAACCAGAACTGCGGCGGGTGGCGCCAGAGCTCGGCAGCGACCCACGTAGAAAAGGCTGTGGTCCGCTGGATGTGCGACCTGGTGGGCTACGGGAAGGAGGCTTTCGGGACCCTGGTCAGCGGCGGTTCCCAGGCCAACGTCACGGGATTGCAGCTCGCGCGCGACCTGAAAGGAGGATTCGAGCCCCAGAGCGGGATGGGAACGGGCGTGCAGCAGGAGCTGATCTTGTACGCGTCGGACCAGGCCCATTTCTCCTTCGAGAAGGCGGCGGACATGTTGGGGATCGGCCGGAACAACCTGCGCAAGGTCCCCAGCGACTCCCGGTTCAAACTGGACGTTGCAGCCCTCCGAAAGGCCATCCGCGAGGACCGGGACGCGGGCCACCGGCCCTTCTGCGTCGTCGGGATCGTGGGCACCACGAATACCGGAAACATCGATCCCCTGGAGGCCATCGCCCAGGTGGCCCGCGAAGAGCAGCTCTGGTTCCACGCGGACGCCGCTTATGGAGGCGCCATCGCCCTCTCAGAAAAGCATCGTTCCCTGCTCCGGGGCATCGAACGGGCCGACTCCATCACCATCGATCCCCACAAGTGGTTCTTCATGCCGTTCGAGGCAGGGATCATCCTGGCGCGGGACGGAGCCGCTCTCCGGCGCGTTTACGGCACCCGTCCCGCCTACCTGATCGAACAATCGGGAGATGAAGAGGCCATCAACTTCTTCCAACTGGGTTTGCAGGGCTCCAGGCGGTTCAACGCCCTGAAGGTCTGGATGGCCGTTCGCCACGTGGGGCTGGACCGCTACCGTCAACTGATCGAGCGCCAGATGGAGCTGACCCAACTGCTGTGCGGACTGGTGGAAGGCGACCCCGATTTCCAGCTTTTCGGGACCCCGGAACTGGCCATCGTCTGCTTCCGTTATTTTCCCAGCGAGCTGCGGCGCCACCGGGATGCTGAGGAGCGTGCCGCGGAGCTGAATTTGAAAATCCAGCAGAAGATCGAAGCGGGCGGAGAGGCGTGGTTTGCCACGACGAATCTGAAAGGCACCCGTGCGCTGCGGGTCAACATCGAGTCGTTCCGCACCTCCGAGGAACACGTCCGCCAGTTGTACCAGCAGATCAAATTCACGGGCCAAAGGCTGGCCGCGGACATAGTCAATGGACAATAGTCATTGGTCATTGGTGCGGTTGACGATTGACCAATGACCAATGTATGAGCAGGTTCCTGTTTGCAGTCATTCCGGCGTATGGCCACTTCAACCCCACGGTCCCGGTGGCGCGCGAGCTCCTGAGGCGGGGACATCGAGTGGCTTACGTCAGCGGCCACGCCATCGAAAAGACTGCCCGGCAGTTCGAGTTCTACCCCGTCGGTCCCCGGGACGCGAAAGATCATCCTCTTGGCCAGACCTTGCAGAGGTTTCAGGAAGAGGATGGATGGAATGGAAGCATCGCGAGGGTTACACCCGCAAGCCCGTCCGGCGCGGGGAGTTCAGCGGTTGGGAGTCAGAACAGGTGTGGGCCGAGTGATGAAAAGGGGTGCGCTCAGGGCTGCTCTTTGCCCTGGGCGCGACGGACTAGCCGGCGATGTCTTCGCCGCCGTCGACCCGGATGACGTTGCCCGTCATCCAGTCGGTTCCTGCGTGGGAGAGAACGGCCACGGCCCTGGCCACGTCTTGGGGCTGGGTCAGCCTGCCGCTGGGGTTCATCCCGAGGGCGTGCTGGACCATGGACTCGTGCCCGGGGATCTTGCGAAGGGCGGGGGTCTCCGTCACGCCGGCCATGATGGCGTTGGCCGAGATCCCCAGCGGAGCCAGCTCCACAGCCAGCTGGCGCATGTGGGATTCCAATGCAGCCTTGGACGCCGAGACGGCGCCGTAGGTGGGCCAAACTCGGTGCGAGCCGGCACTGGTCATGGCTAAAATCCTGCCGCCCCGCACCATGAGCTTGCGCCGCACCAGGTCCTGGGTCCAGTAGACCAGGCTGTGCGCCATCACGTCCAGGGTCATGTTCATCTGGGCCGGCGTGAGGGCCTCGTCGGGATCCTGGGCGATGTAGCGCTTCAGCGTGCCGAACGCCAGCGAGTGAAAAAGCAGCCGAACCGTGGCGTTTCCGCTCTGTTCCCGGAACCTGCCCTCAACGCTGTCCAGGACTTCGCGGCGCTTCTCCTCATCGGCGGCGTTCATGTTAAAGAAGACCGCCTGGCAGCCCATGGCCGTGATCTCGGAAACGATCCGCTCCGCGTTGGGAAGGGTGGCTCGCCGGTCCAGGTGAACGCCGAAGATGTGCATGCCGTTTCGGGCCAGTTCCAAGCTGGTGGCTTCGCCGAACCCGCTGGACGCGCCCAGGATCAAGGCCCATTCCTGCAACCGCGCTCCTCCTTGTTCGCAGGAGGATTCTATCATACGAAACTGAGCCACCGAGACTCTTTTATCCAGGGCCGAAGCGATCTTCCAGCCTGCACTTCCTCGAAGAACAAGACAAAGAGGGCCTTGGACGATTGACTTTCAGCTTTAACGAAAGTACAGGATAGGCCAGCCACTCTGAAGGGCTTCCCTCTTCAATCCCGGGTCCGGGTTGACCGCGACTGGATGTCCCAGCAGTTTCAAGAAGGCGGCGTCGCTGGAGCGATTCCCGTATCCGTAGGATCGCTGGAGGTCGACGTCCCATTGTCCCTGGAGCTGCCGGATCAAGGAAGCTTTTGAACGGCCACAGGGGTGCTGCCCGTTCACCGTGCCCGTCAGCTTTCCTTCCCGCGCGTCCAGGGTGGTGCCCAGGGCCAGGTCGGCCTGCAGCATCCTGGCCAGCGGCTGGACCAGGAGGTCCAGAGAGCCTGACACAATCACCACCAGATGGCCGCGGCCCAGGTGCTCCCAGATCCTGTCCCTGGCCAGCGGCCACACCAGGGACGGAGCCTGCAGCAGGAACTTCGCCGCCAGAGCTTTCATGGCTTCCGCCGACTTCCCGGCCAGGTACTTCTTGTTCTTCCCGAAGCTGAAGGATTCGGCAAAGCCACCGAGCCACAGCAGGACCTCCCGCGGGCCCAGCATTCCTTGCCGGAACAGGAAACGGGCGAACCGCCGCTCCAGCGAAGGTCGCGGCAGCAGCGTCCCGTCCACCTCGAAGATGGCAGCGGTCACCATAAACTTTGATCGTCCAAGACCAGTTATTTGCGCCCTTCCCATGGCAGAGCCTGAAGCAACTCCAGGCCCAAAGCGGAGGTTCGATTTCACCATGACTTAAGGCAAGGTCGGGTCGAAAGGGCGACAAAGTTTTCGCAGGGTGGACAAAATCTTGTCACCGGGAAAGAGCTTCCCGGTGGCGGGCAACGACCGTTGATTTGCTATACTTGGTCCGTTGCGAGGTACGAACCCGGATGTATACCGAAAAGGTCATCGATCATTTCCTGAACCCTCGGAATGTGGGGACCATTGCCGAACCGGAGGCGTCCGGCACCGCGAAGGGCGCGGTGGACGGTGACGTGACTCAGGTCACGATGCGCATCGAAAACGGAATCATCAACGACGTGAGGTTCAAGACTCAAGGATGCGTGGCTGCCATCGCGTGCTCCTCCATGGCAACCGAAATGGTTCGTGGCCTCTCGGTAGGCGATGCGGTTCAGAAAGTAACCAAGGAGACCGTGGCGGAAGCCTTGGGAGGGATTCCGGAGTACAAGATGGCGTGCAGCAATCTGGCTCCGGAGGCCATCCGTAAGGCCCTGAAGGCTTACAACGCCGCGCGTCAGTTCTAGTGAGCACTCAAAAGAAGAGACCTGCACTCATTGTTTCACCGAACAACACACCAACGTTAGAGAATGTTCTTAAAGCGATACGGCAAGTTCTTTCAGTAAGGCAGGCGCTGAGGGGGCTTTGTTCGGTGATTCCACAAAAGATCCCGCTCTGACCCAAGGGATTTTGGTCAGCAGAGCCACTGCTACGGGGCGGCGTGGCGGGTC
>JACQTF010000210.1 GCA_016210925.1 Acidobacteriota bacterium
AGTCGTAGGCGGCGGGCTCGTCGGCGACACTGTCATCGAAGGTGATCTCGGAGGGGGATGGCGGCCCCCTTTTGCGCGGGGGCACGTGCCACAGGCCCAGATGGGTGAGGATGCTCTGGATCACGGCCGGGTCTTCGATGAAGCCTCTGATTCCTCCCATCTGCTCGCCGGTCAGGCCTTTATCTCCGCAGGAGCTGTGCCAGGGCTCCACATAATTCCAGCGCCATGGTTTACTCCGTCTCTGCCTATTCGGTCAGGAAGGAGGTTGTCATGGTGTTGGAAGATCTGCTGCGTCGCTCGTGGGAGCTGACTCGATATCGCAGACCACCTTTGGGTTTGGAGGTGGACGGCTTCTGTCAATGGCTGCATGAGCAAGGTTACTCGCGCTCGGTCATGCGCAGCCATATTGCGAAGGTCTCACAGTTCAATTGGTACTTGCGCTGTCTGGGAATCAAGGATTGCGGGGAAGTCCAGGAGCTGCACGCCGGCGGATTCATTGGCCAACATCTTCGCAAACGTGGCCGTGTCTGTTCGCGACATACCGCTCCCGCCGTTCGATGCTTGATGAAGTACCTGTCAACCCGAGGCGTTCTGACCTGCACTGCTGAAACCCCTCCCTACGAGGGAGTTCTCAATGCGTATGCGGAGGACTTGAGACACCATCGAGCCCTGGCAGACAGTACGATAAAAATCTACCGCCACTATCTCATCCCGTTCCTCCAATCCCTGGATGGCAAGGACATACTCAAGAGCTTGTCAGAGGTCTCGCCACGACAGATCCACGGCTTCTTTGCAGAGCATGCCCAAGGCAAAGCGGACACAACACGAGGACAGATTCACGCGACGCTGAGAACCTTCTTCGCTTTCTGTGCCAGGCAAGGATATGTCGCGGGACATCTGGCCGAGACAGTTCCGAAAGTATTCAGGCACCGACTGGCCAATGTCCCGCGCCAAATCTCCGAACACAATGCCCAGAAGCTGCTCGAGAGTATCGACCGCTCAACGCCCGCAGGCCGGCGCGACTACGCCATTGTCCTGTTGCTGCACACATACGGAGTGCGCGGAGCCCAGATCCGTTCGCTCCGCCTTGAGGATATTCAATGGCGTCAGAGCCGCATCCGATTTCGGTCATGCAAAGGTGGGAAGGAGATCGTCGATCCGCTGACCGATCAGGTGGGTGAATCACTCCTGGACTATCTGCGCTTTGGCCGCCCTAAGACTGCCTATTGCGAAGTGTTTCTGACCGCGCACGCTCCCTTTCACCCCCTGAATGCCGACAACCTTTACAGCATGATCGCTGCGCGCATGCGCCGCGTGGGGGTCACGGGAACTGCTTTGGGCCCCCATGCCCTTCGCCACGCCTTTGCGACGTGCATGCTCAACAGCGGCCAATTGCTAAAGGCCATCGCCGACATGCTGGGACACCGCGACGTAAACTCCACTTTCATCTACACCAAGGTTGACTTCGAAACACTCGAACAACTGCCCTTGGACTGGCCGGAGGTTTAACCATGAGTCAGCCAGTTTTTGCCAGCCTTTTGGCCGATCGGTTCATGGATTTCGTCACGTTTCGACGTTCCAGCGGAGCCGACTACCGCGGTCGAGCTCAGGTGCTCTCCTATTTCGACCGTTTCCTGAGCCAGCAGGGCTTCAGCGGCTCATACCCTACTCGAGAGATTCTCGATTGCTACTTGACCTCCTTGAACCGTCTCCATCCCAATACCCGGGCCAACCGATTGTCCGTTGTGCGCCAGTTTTGCTCGTACCTGCGTCAGTTTGAGCCGCAGTGTTACGTCCCCGAGCCTGGAGCCCGGCACGGCCCAAAGCTTTCTCGAACACCCCACATCTTTACCGACGATGAGATCAAAGCCCTGCTCGTGGCCGCGCACCACTTGTCGCCGCCGGGATCGCTACGGCCCATGACCTTCTACACCCTGTTCGGCTTGCTTTACACCACCGCCCTGCGAGTCGGGGAGGCCATCGCCCTAGACCTGGCCGACGTCGATCTCGCTCGGCAGCGGCTCTACGTATATCGAAGCAAATTTCGTAAATCGCGCTGGGTGCCCATGTCTCCTTCAACCTGCTCGGTACTGCAGCGCTACATTCAAGAGCGGACCCGTATCTTCCCGGCCGCGCCACAAGATCCCCTCTTCGTCAACCTCCAGGGCCGACGCTTCTTCCTACAGATTGTGTACATGGCCTTCCGCCAAGCCCTGAGCCGATGCGGGCTCCGCGGAGGCAAAGGGGATCCAGGTCCTCGCATCCATGACCTTCGCCACAGCTATGCCTGCAATCGCCTTGCGGCCGCGTATCGCCAGGGCGGGGACGTGAACGCTCTGCTGCCCGCCCTGGCGACCTATCTCGGCCATGTCTGGTGTACCTGCGAGCGACGGCCGAGCTTCTAGAAATGGCCAATCAATGCTTCCACAACAATTTCCTTCAGAACGTGTTGAAGAAAGGAGAAGTGACATGAACACCAATCATCTCATTGCACCTCTTATACAAGCCTTCTTCCTGGACTTTCTGGTGGCCCAGAGAGGCCTGAGCCCCAACACCATTGGCGCCTACAGAGACTGCATCAAGCTGTTTTTGAACTTCGCTGCCGGTCGACGTGAAAAGCCAGTGGACCAACTGACTGTAGAAGATTTCCAGGACAAGCTGGTTGTGGCCTTTCTGGACGATCTGGAAACGTCTCGAGGTAACTCTACGCGAACCCGGAATGCTCGGCTTGCCGCACTCCACGCCCTGTTCCGCTACATCGCCGGGCAGCAACCCGAGGCCATGGGACGGTGCCAGCAGCTCTGTGCTGTGCCCGTGAAGAGAACTTCGCACAAGACAATCGAATACCTCGAAGACAATGAAATCCGTGCTGTTCTGAACAGCGTCGATCCAATCTCCCGAAACGCCCTGCGAGACTATGGACTGCTACTGTTCCTGTACATCACCGGTGCCCGAGCACAGGAGGTCGTTGACTTAAAAATCGACAAATTGCGATTCGAAGCACCTTGCCAGGTAAAGCTGCTGGGCAAGGGACGAAAGGAACGCGCTTGCCCGCTCTGGCCGGAGACCGTTCAGGCTCTCCACAACTACATCGAACACCGGGAGCCTTCCACAACGGAGTGTCCCTCGGTGTTCCTCAATGC
>JACQTF010000207.1 GCA_016210925.1 Acidobacteriota bacterium
GCCCGGAGAGGGAGAGGTCCGCGCACCAGGCGCTGCTGGAGAGCGCGCTTTCCTTTTCTCCCCGGGTGGAAGATGCCGGGCCGGGGCTGGCTCTCCTGGATCTGGGCGGTCTCACCAGGCTTCTCGGGAAGGAAGAAAATCTGGGGCCCCGGCTGGTGCAAGCGGTGGCCTCCAGAGAGCTCAGGGCAACGGCCGGCATCGGTTCCAACCCGTGGGTTGCCCTCCTGGCCGCGAAGACTGCTTCGGAGGTCACGGTCGTTCCGCCCGGAACGGAAGGTAGCTTTCTGGCGCCCTTGCCGGTCTCTCTTCTGCAACCTTCTCCGGAGATCTTCAAGGTTCTGCAGGGCTGGGGAATTCGCACTCTGGGGGAATTGGCTGCTCTCCCGGAAGCAGGGCTGTTCGAGCGCCTCGGGGAGGAGGGAGCCCGCCTGCAGAAGCTCGCCCGGGGCGAGGCGGACCGGATTCTGGTCCCTCATGTTCCCTCTCCTTGTTTCGAAGAATCCATGGAGGTGGAAGGGTCGCTGGATTCTGTGGAACCTTTGGCCTTCCTGCTGGCTTCGCTTCTGACACGCCTGTGCGCCAGGCTCACGGCCCGAGGGTTCGCAGCCGGCGCGGTCGTTCTCGCCTTGGGCCTGGAGGATCGCACCCGGTACGAGCGAGATCTCAAATTTCCTTATCCCCTGCGGGAACCGAAGGCACTTCTCTCCTTGCTGAGGCTGGAGCTGGAGTCGCGCCCTCCTCGAGCTGCCGTTGAAAGCATTTCCGTCAAGGCCCTGCCGGTGCTGCCGCGGGTGGTTCAATTCTCTCTTTTTCAACCTCCCGTCCCGGCGCCGGAGAAGCTATCCACGACCCTCGCCCGGCTCCGGTCCCTGGTGGGAGAGGAAAACTTTGGTTCGCCGGTACTCCTGGACACCCATCGGCCTGGCGCGTTTCGCCTCGATCCGTTCACTTCTCCCCTGCGGGGAAAAGAAACGCGCTGGCAAAGGCCGCAGCCCAGGATGCTGGCCCCGCACCTACTTTGGATGAAACCGGTCCGCCGAATCCGTTCATACCGAGCCTCAACACGTCTGGACTTTAGGGAACAAAGCAAAAACGAAGTAGGTGCGGGGCTGGCGCTGAGACTTTACCGTCCTCCGGTACGGGCAGAGGTCAGCATGGAAAACCAAAAACCGGTTTGGCTGACATCGGACCTTCTCAGCGGTGGGCTGCTCTCCTGCGCCGGGCCCTGGCGCTCCTCCGGCGATTGGTGGAACGAAAACCGATGGGCCCGGGACGAATGGGACGTGGCTCTCGATGCTGGTCTGTATCGAATCTACCGAACCTTGGCTGAGGATGTCTGGTACGTGGAAGGAACGTACGATTAAAGGCAAAACCGAGGATCGAAGATGGAGGATCGAGGATAGAGAACTTGCGATCCTCTATCCTCGACCTTCGATTCTCTGACTTATGGAGTACGTGGAGCTGCATTGCCGGAGCGCGTTCAGCTTTCTGGAGGGGGCCTCCCTTCCTGAGGAGCTCGCTGAACGAGCCGCCCATCTTGGGTACTCTGCCCTTGCCCTCCTGGACCGGGATGGAGTGTACGGGGCCCCGCGTTTTTACAGGGCCGCCTGCACCCTGGGGGTCCGGCCCCTGGTGGGATCCGAGTTGACCCTGGAAGGAGGGAGCCGCCTGCCCGTACTGGTGGAGAACCGGGGCGGATACCAGAACCTGTGCCGGTTGATTACCCGCACGAAGCTGCGCGCCAAAAAAGGCCAGGGCGAAGCGACACTGCAAGAGCTGGAAGAACACGCCCGGGGCCTGGTCTGTCTCACCGGGAGCGAGCACGGACCCCTGTCCAGCGCTCTTCAGCGAGGCGGCATGGAGGAAGCCCGCCGGTGCCTGGAACGCCTCGTGGCGATCTTTGGTCCATCCAACCTTTTCGTCGAGGTCCAACGACACCTGAACCGGGAAGAGGAAGCGCGCAATCAGGCGATGGCCGACCTTGCCGCCAGCTTGAAGCTTCCCCTTCTTGCCAGCAACGACGTACGCCACTCGGAGCCATCGGGACGGCAGCTCCTGGATGTGCTGACGTGCATCCGGCACAAGACCACGCTCGACCGAGCGGGAAAGCTCCTGGCTGAAAACGAGGAGCGCTATCTAAAAGGGCCGGAAGAGATGGCCCGTCTCTTCCCAGACTGGCCGCAGGCTGTCGCTTGCGCCGGGGCTCTCGCCCAGCGCCTTGCATTCACGCTGGAGGACCTGGGATACCGTTTCCCCGAGTTTCCCGTGCCGGCCGGCGAGACCCAGATTTCGTACCTGAGAGAACTCACGGAAGAGGGGGCACGGGAGCGCTACCGTCCCTATCACGAGAGGGCACAGCGGCAGATCCAGCGGGAGCTGGACCTGATCGAAAAGTTGGACCTGGCCGGCTACTTCCTCATCGTTTGGGATATCGTGTGCTTCTGCCGGAAGGCCGGAATTCTTGTCCAGGGCCGGGGATCCGCCGCCAACAGCGCCGTCTGCTACAGCCTGGGCATTACGGCCGTAGATCCCGTGGGAATGGATCTCTTGTTCGAGCGATTCCTGTCCGAAGAGCGGGGGGAATGGCCGGACATCGATCTGGACCTGCCCAGCGGAGACCGCCGCGAGCAGGTGATCCAGCATCTCTACCGGCGGTACGGGAAGCTGGGCGCCGCCATGACCGCCAACGTCATCACCTACCGGGGGCGCAGCGCGGCCCGCGAAGTGGGAAAGGCGCTCGGCCTGCCCGCCGACATGCTGGATCGCCTTTCCAAGCTCCTCAACAACTGGGGCTATGGGACCGGCGAGGCGCTTTGGAAGCACCTAACTGAGGCAGGATTTGATTCTTCTCATCCTCTTCTTCAAAAGTTTGCGGGCCTCTGGACCGCCATCCAGGACCTCCCTCGTCATCTGGGCCAACACTCGGGCGGCATGGTCCTGTGCCGCGGGCGGCTGGACTCCATCGTTCCCCTGGAAAACGCCACCATGCCCGGCAGGGTGGTGGTGCAGTGGGACAAGGACGATTGCGCCGATCTGGGGATCATCAAGGTGGACCTCCTGGGACTGGGCATGATGTCGGTACTCCAGGACGCGATGGCGATGATCCGAGATTCCGGCGGCGAGGTGGACCTGGCCCACCTGCCTCCCGATGATCCCCAGGTGTATGCCATGCTGCAGCAGGCCGACACCATCGGCGTCTTCCAGGTGGAGAGCCGGGCCCAGATGGCCACCCTGCCTCGGCTGAAGCCGGAGCGCTTCTATGACCTGGTGGCGGAGGTGGCCATCATCCGGCCCGGGCCCATCGTGGGCGACATGGTCCATCCCTACCTGAACCGGCGCGCGGGACGGGAGCTGGTCACCTATCCCCATCCTTCCCTGGAGCCGATCCTGGCTCGCACCCTGGGGGTGCCCCTTTTCCAGGAACAGCTCCTGAGAATGGCCATGGCGGCTGCCGGCTTTACCGGAGGCGAGGCGGAAGAACTTCGCAGGGCCTTCGGCCACAAGCGGTCGGAAAAGCGCATGCAGGCGGTGGAGTTGAAGCTCCGGGCGGGAATGGAATGGAACGGCATCACCGGAGAGGCGGCCGAAACCATCGTGCGTTCCATCACCTCGTTTGCCCTGTACGGCTTCCCCGAATCCCACGCCGCGAGCTTCGCCTTGCTGGCTTACGCCAGCGCCTACCTGAAAGCCCACTCTCCGGCTCCCTTCTATGCCGCCCTGCTCAACAACCAGCCCATGGGGTTCTACCACCCTGCAACCCTCATCAAGGACGCCCAGAGGCACGGCCTGCGGGTCCGGCCCATCGACGTGCAACATTCGGACTGGTTGTGCACGATTGAGAACGAGGGATCCATCCGGCTGGGGCTGATGTATGTTCGAGGGCTGAGAGAAGAGACAGGACTCCGGTCGCAACGCGAACGCCGGCACATGCCCTTTCTTTCCGTGGAAGACCTGGAAAGGCGAGTCGACCTTCGCAAAGACGAACTCACCACTCTCGCTGAGATCGGGGCCTTGAACGGCTTGGGTTTGAAACGCAGGGAAGCCCTCTGGCAGGTGGAAAGGGCCTGCCGCCGGGCCGGGCCGTTGTTGGAAACGGCGGAAGGCTCGCCGGAACCCTCCCCCCTGAAGGAGATGACGTGGGAAGAGCGGCTGATGGCCGACTACCGCGGAACGGGAATGACCGTGGGTCCTCACCCCATGGCCCTGCGGCGAGAGGAATGGTCCCGACAGGGGATCCTGCGCGCGACGGACCTGACGGCTGCTTCCCACGGCCAGCGCCTCCGCGTCGCCGGCCACGTCATCGTCCGCCAACGGCCGGACACGGCCAAGGGATTTGTCTTCCTGACCCTGGAGGACGAAACCGGAATCGTGAACGCCATCCTCCGGCCGGATCTTTTCGATCGCCGACGGACTGTCCTGGTCCACGAGCCTTTTTTGATGATCGACGGAATCGTCCAGAAACAGGATGGCGTGGTCTCCATCCGGGCCGAGGAGGTGACCGCCTTGCCGGTCCTCCAGTTCTCCCCTCCCTCCCACGATTTTCGGTAAGCCGCCAGCCCTCAGCTTTCAGCGCGACGGAACCACCGGGGAGGCACAGGGGGCACAGGGTTCCGGTTTTTGAAAAAAGTTTCGCAAATCGCACAGCATGAGGGGTCAAGTAGTATGGGGCAAGGGTTGGTGGGGACGCCTCCTTTCGTTCCCACAGCACACCCTCAGCAAGGCCGGACTGACCGGCGGCGCAGCCGCCCCGCTAGAGTCCCGACGGCTCACGAGTGGGTCCTGCTTCCTGCAGGAATTGCGCGAATGCGAGCGCAACCTCCTCGATGGGTTCGGCCAGCCTCCGGAGAGCGGAATGTCTGGCGCTGTTCATCTCATCGCCGGCGACTTTCTCGACCTCGCCACAGTGTTCGAAGCCCAAGAGCAGATGTGGTCGAACCAACCAGGCGACGCGAGCGCCGACGGGCTGTCCTGGTGCAGGAGCCTTTCTTGATGATCGACGGCACCCTTCAGAAGCAAGACGGAGTGGCCTCCATCCGGGCCGAGGAGGTGACCGCCCTGCCGGTCCTTCGCTTCTCCCCTCCCTCCCACGATTTTCATTAGTTTTGGGCCCGCTGGCTCTACTGGCTCTACGAAAAGGATTGACAATGGGAGGGCGTCATGTACAATGGGCAAGGTTTCGCTCAACGGAGGGTCAAAGCAGAGAATAAAATCACAATTGAAGATTTCCATCTTATCCAGAGTGGTGGAGGGACGGGCCCTGAGAAGCCACGGCAACCGGTCCCGCGGAAGCGGGGCGTCGAGGTGCTAATTCCCGCCCGTAACGGGAAAGATGAGGTGGGTTGAAAGCCAGACCCCTTCGAATCCCGAGGGGGTTTTTCATTTTTTAACGGAGCCCCGGGATTCGAGCCGACCTACCCCGCACCTAGCCCTCCAGAACCACTCAGGTGAACCATTTCGGGGCGGCAGGTGCGGGGCCTGAAGGCAATCCCAAGCGACGGTGGAGAGGATGGAAGACAAGGAGGAGCGATGTCGTTTGTGTCGGGACTGCAGTGTCGCGAGTGCAAGCGAAAGTACCCGGTTCGTCCTGGAGCGGCGTGCGAGGAGTGTTTCGGACCGCTGGAGGTGACCTATGACATCGATGGATGGAAGGAAGCGGCTCGCGAGGGCCGGCTGCTGGAGCCCGTGCACAGCATGTGGCGCTATGCCCGGCTTCTACCCCTGGAGGGCCCACCCAGGGTCGGGCTGGAGACAGGCTGGACGCCCCTGGTGCGGAGCCGGAAACTGGCGGCGACGCTGGGTCTGAAGGAGCTGTGGCTCAAGAATGACGCCGTCAATGCTCCCACCCTTTCTTTCAAGGACCGGGTGGTCTCGGTGGCGCTGTCCAAAGCGCTGGAGTTCGGCTTCACGGTGGTCGGCTGTTCGTCCACGGGAAATTTGGCCAACGCCGTGGCCGCCCAGGCCGCCGCGGTGGGCCTGAAGAGCTACGTGCTGGTGCCGGCGGACCTGGAGTCCGAGAAGCTGATCGCCAGCGCTGCCTACGGCGCACGCCTGGTGCGGGTCCTGGGGAACTATGACCAGGTTAACCGGCTGTGCACCGAGATTGCCGATGGGCTGGGCTGGGCCTTCGTCAATGTGAACCTCCGGCCCTTTTACGCGGAAGGATCCAAGACGGTGGGCTACGAGATCGTGGAGCAGCTCGGGTGGCGCGTCCCGCGCCACATCGTGGTCCCCATGGCGGGCGGATCCTTGATCACGAAGATCCACAAAGCCATCGGCGAGCTGCAAGCGCTGGGCCTGGCGGAGAAAGCGCCTTTTTCCGTCCACGGGGTCCAGGCTGAAGGGTGCGCGCCCATCGTCCAGGCGGTGCGCCAGGGCCTGGACCGCATCCAGCCCGTCAAACCTCGCACCATTGCCAAGTCTCTGGCCATTGGAAATCCCGCCGACGGACATTTCGCTCGCCGCACCATCCTGGAATCCGGGGGGAGCGCCGAGTCGGCCACGGACCCGGAAATAGTGGAGGGCATCCGGCTGCTGGCAGAGACGGAGGGCATTCTCGCCGAGACCGCCGGCGGCGTCACGGTGGCCGCGGCGAAGAAGCTCATTGAACGGGGGGCAATCCCTCGGGACGAGTCGGTGGTGTTGTGCATCACCGGCAATGGGCTGAAGACCCTGGACGCCATTCGCGGCTCGGTGCAGTTCGAGCAGGAGATCCAGCCTTCGTTTGACGCCTTCCTGAGCCTGGTCGAAAACTTGACGCCGGCGTAAAGAACTTCAGACGGCGTCGGAGGGCAGCCGGAAAACTTCAGAGAGCCATCATGCGCGTCATCGTTCAAAAGTACGGCGGCACGTCCGTGGGCACGCCCGAACGGATCCGGGCGGTGGCCGAACGGGTGCGCAGGACCCGCGATCGGGGTCGCCAGGTGGCCGTCGTGGTGTCCGCCATGGGCCAGACGACCGACGACCTGCTTCGGCTGGCGCACCAGGTCTCCGACCAGCCGCCCCAGCGGGAGCTGGACATGCTGCTCTCCACCGGCGAGCAGGTCTCCATCGCCCTGCTGGCCATGGCTCTGGAAGCCCTGGGAGTCCCCGCCATCTCCCTGACGGGCTTGCAGAGCGGCATCATCACCGACGACCACCATTCCGGAGCGAGGATTCGCTCCATCAAAAAGGAGCGGGTCGAGCGTCATCTTCGGGACGGCCGCGTCGCCATCGTGGCGGGCTTCCAGGGCGTCAGCAACGGATACGAGATCACCACCCTGGGGCGGGGAGGCTCCGACACCACGGCGGCAGCCCTGGCAGCCGCTCTCGGCGCGGAGGCCTGCGAGATCTTCACGGACGTGCCCGGTGTCTTCACCGCCGATCCCCGCATCGTGCCCAGGGCCACGAAACTGGACTGCATCTCCTACGAGGAGATGCTGGAGCTGGCCGGCGCCGGAGCCCAGGTCCTCCACCCGCGCTCGGTGGAGGTGGCCAAGAACTATCGCGTCCCCCTCTGGGTCCTCTCCGGCTTCGAGGAGAGGTCGGGGACGCTGGTGTGGGAGGCAAAAAAATTGGAAAAGGTCGTTGTCACCGGAGCCACGCTCAACAAGGGGATCGCCAAGGTGGCCATCTGCGGCGTGCCCGACCGGCCGGGCGTGGCAGCCCGAGTGTTCGGGGCCCTTGCCCGGGAGGGCATCAACGTGCGTCTCATCATCCAGAGCGTGGGCCAGGAGAAGGTCACGGATATTTCGCTGGTCATCGGCAGGTCATTCTTGAAACAAGCTGTGAAGATCCTGGAAGGTTTGCGAGCGGGACTGAAGGCCCGAGAGATTCAATCGGATGGCTCGGTGGCGGAGGTTTCCATCGTGGGATCGGGGGTGGCCGGCACAGCGGGCGTGGCAAGCCGCATGTTCCGCGCTCTGGCCCGGCGGCGGATCAACATCCAGCTCATCTCCAGCTCGGAGATCCGCATCGCCTGCATCGTGGACGCTGCTTCGGGGGAGCGCGCCCTGCGCGCTGTGCACGACGAGTTCCAGCTCTATCGTCTGCGACGACGCCTGGTTGCGGCACGACCGGAGGCTCGCGCATGAGCACAAGGAAGATGCGCGTGGGAATCCTGGGCGCCACCGGCGTGGTGGGTCAGCGGTTCGTCGAGCTGCTTCGCGACCATCCCTGGTTCGAAATTGCTGCTCTGGCAGCTTCGGACGCCTCTGCGGGAAAGGTGTATCGCGACAGTTGCACCTGGCGGATGAACGGCGACTGGCCCGCCGGAGCCGGCGATCTGATGGTCCAGCCGTGCGTCCCGCCCCTGGACTGCGAGCTGGTCTTCTCGGCGCTGCCGGCTTCCGTAGCGGGTGAGGTGGAGGAAAGCTTCGCCCAGGCCGGCTACCCAGTCATCACCAACTCCAGGAACCACCGCATGGACCCGGATGTCCCTGTTTTGGTCCCGGAAATCAATGCGGACCATGTCCGAATCCTGGAGGCTCAGCGCAAATGGCGCGGCTACTCCCGGGGATTCATCGTCACCAACCCCAACTGCTCCGCGACGGCCTTGGTCATGGCTCTTGCACCCGTCCATCGCAGCTTCGGCTTGCGGGCTGTCCAGGTGACCACGCTGCAAGCCATTTCCGGGGCAGGCTATCCCGGCGTGCCCGCATCCGATTTGGTGGACAATGTGATCCCCTACATCGCCGAGGAGGAAGAGAAGATCGAGCGGGAGACCAAGAAAATTCTCGGCGAGCTGGTCGACGGCCAGTTCCGTCCCGACGACCTGGCCCTCAGTGCCCAGTGCCACCGGGTGAACGTGCGGGACGGACACCTGGAGGCGGTCTCCATCGGTTTGAAACGGCCCGCGTCTCCCGAGGAAATTCGAGCAGCGTGGGAAAGCTTTTCCGGACCGCCTCAGGAGCTTCGCCTTCCCAGCGCGCCGGCCCGGCCCATCGTGGTGCGGGAGGAGCCCGACCGGCCCCAGCCCTCCCGGGACCGGGACGCGGAGCACGGGATGGCTACCGTGGTGGGCAGGCTCCGCCCCTGTCCGGTCCTGGATTACAAGTTCGTGCTCCTGGGACACAACACAGTCCGGGGCGCCGCCGGCGGGACCATCCTCATTGCCGAGTACCTCCGCGCCACAGGCTGGATCTGAGCCATAGCCTATTCCGTCAGCTTCCGGGACGCTGCCACTTGACGCTGGCTGAGGCTTCGGCGCTTAATCATCACGGAAATTCTACCTCCAGGCAGTGGGCCGGTCTCTCCATATCTTCGAAAACCTCACGCACGTGACAGATTGTTGTTCCATTCATCGATCGTTCGATGACCGCTCTAAACTTCTTCATAGGATCGGCCCTCTCTGTCAATCGAGCTAACGTTTTGTGGCAACAGCCCTCAAGTTTACGAGGGCCTCCGGCCCCTTGCACTGCAGCAGCACTTTGAATCGCTCTCCCATGGCCTGGGGCAGGATCAGGTTCTTGAGGGCCTGTTTGGCCCGCAGGACTTCCAGCTCCGATTTTTTTCCCGTGGCGGAGAGTTTCTCCACCTCCTCCGCGAAACCCAACGCCACCAGGTAGCTCCCCTGGGGAGCATACCCCACCGTGCGCAGCCCCAACTTGTCCCCCTCCTGCATCAGCGCCGTGAAGTTCACGTGGGCCGTCATGTCCTGTTTTCCCACCCGCACGTAAGGGTCCTCCGATGTCCGGTGCTCGTGGTAACAGAGCAGGGTTCCCTGAAAATGCCGAGCCTCGTACACCTCCGCTGCCAGCCCTCCGTAGTCGATGGTCAAGACGTAGCCCTCACGGAGATTGCGGCTCACTGTGCGCAGCCAGCGGAGCGCCCACAGGTTCACCTCGGCCCGCTGTCCCGGCTCCAGGCGCACGCCCTGGTCCACAAAATAGCGTTTCAGCGCGGGGTCAGACGGCCGGTCCAGGACCTCGCGAAAGCGCCCTCCCGAAAACGTCACATACACCTCCCGGAATGAGCGGCCCTGCCGCACCACCACATGGACCGGGAAAGCGTCCACCAGCTCGTTGGACAGAACGCAACCCCGGAAGGGCCAGCCCCGTTCCCACTGGGCCATGTCCATCCAAAGAACCCTGGACGGCTCCCCCAGGAAGGGCGTCAGGAGAATTCGCTGTTCTTGCTGGCGATGGGGATTGGTTTCCACGAGGGCGTAGGTGAGAGTGTTGAAAAGCTGCAGGCACTCGTCCCGAAGGTAGGAGAGGATGTCGTGACACAGGCGGCCGGAGCCGGGACCCATCTCCGCCACCCGGAAGTCGTCGGGCCGCCCCATCCGCAGCCACATCTCGTGCACCTGGCGCCCCAGCAGGCGGCCGAACACCTCATGAACTTCCGGGGCCGTGTAATAGTCCCCCCGCCTCCCAATGGGCGAGACGGGCTGCTGGTAGTAGCCGTGCCGGGGATCGTAGAGGCACAACTCCATGAACCGGGCGAAGGGAATCTTTCCCCCGGCCCGCTTCACCGCTTGGGCGATCACTCGCTCCAGGGGGTTGGCGGAACCTGGCTCTCGACCATCAGCGCTCAGCATTCAGCTGCTGCACCTGTGATGCCTCCGGCTGAAAACTGATGACTGACAGCTGAATGCTTTCCCCAGCTACAGCTCTTCCACGGCATGCTGGCGGAGCTGAACTCCTGCTTCCTGAAGCAGGCGCAGCGCGGAGTCGTTCAAAGGATAATCCACGTTGTACACCACTTCGGCAATGCCGCTGTTGATGATCATCTTGGCGCACATCAGGCAGGGGGCGAACGTGGAGTAAAGGATCGCCCCTTTCACCGACACCCCGTGATAGGCCGCCTGGGTGATGGCATTTTCCTCACCGTGAGAGCAGAGGCACTCTTCGAGTTGGGTGCCTGACGGAGCAAAACTGTTGCACCGGGGGCAGCCGCCCTCGTTGCAATTCCGGGTACCGCGAGGGGTTCCGTTGTAACCGGTACTGATGATCCGGCGGTCTTTGACGAGGATGGCCGCCACTTTGCGCTTGACGCAGTTGCTGCGCAGGGATACGACCCGCGCGATCCCCATGAAGTAGTCGTCCCAGTTCGGCCGGCCGAACTTCCCGATCCACCGCCCCAACAGCTCCTGCACCCGTTGGTGCAGTTCCTCCCGGCTGCCGTTGTTCACCAGCGTGGCGTCCGCAAGCCGGATGGTGAACTGCAACTGCTGGGCGGTTTCGGCGTCGCTCACCTCCTCCCGACGCTCGTACTCCAGAAACTCTTCGTAGGTTTGCGGGTCGTTCTCCCGGCCCCTTTCTTTGAGGCGCTGGAACCGGACTTCGGGCGGAGCGTCCACGTGAAGCAAGCGGAAATCGGGCCGGCGGCGAAAGACCTGGACCTCGGCCGGGTTCCGAAAGGAGTCCACCACGTAGTTTTTGTCCGGCTGGAGTTTTTGCAGGATGCGTTCCGCGAGAACGGCGGCTCCGTGCGTGCTTCGCAACTCGTTTCCC
>JACQTF010000212.1 GCA_016210925.1 Acidobacteriota bacterium
CCCTTAAGGCTCGCATCAGCTTCCGCTTGAATGAAACTGGGATCGATCATCCTGGAAAAAGACGGTGGACACGACACGGAAGCACTCGTTATTTGTGGACGGTGCGCTCTGGGGCCTGGACCAGAGCTGGCTGTGGGTCCATGGAAAGGGTATGGTGAAGATCAAGATCTGTGGGATTACCAATTACAGGGACGCAGTGCTGGCGGTGGACCTGGGTGCTCACGCCCTGGGTTTCAATTTTTATCGTCCCAGCCCGCGCTACATCCTTCCGGCGGATGCCGCCGCGATCTCGCGAAAGCTTCCGCCCTTCGTTCACACGGTAGGGGTTTTTGTCAACGAGGCGCAGGAGGAGGTGGTGGAGCTGGCAAGGGATCTCCGGCTCTCGTTCGTCCAGTTGCACGGGGACGAGACACCGGACTACGTTGCCGGATTGAAGGGCCCGGGCGTCATCAAAACGATCCGCGTGGGCAACCGGTCCGACCTTCGCGCCATCGGCTCCTTCCGCTTTGACGCGCTGCTGCTCGACTCCCGCGACGACCGCCTTTTTGGGGGAACGGGCCGGAGCTTCGAGTGGGATCTGGCGCGCCGGGCCAAGAAATACGGCCCGGTGATCCTTTCGGGGGGACTCTCCCCGGACAACGTATCCGACGCCATCCGGACGGCCCAACCGGATGCCGTAGACGTCTGCAGCGGAGTGGAGAAGCGACCGGGGATCAAGGACGCGGCCAGGCTAAAAGCATTCGTGCTGCGGGTCCTGGAGACCGACATATCCTACGGATCCTGGCGCTCGGCTTTGGGCCCGGGCTGGCAGATAAGTGGTGGTGCGGTGCGCGGCGGGCGCCGCCAGACCGCCTTCAAAAAGCGATGAAGAACCATTCATGGCCAGACGAGCGGGGGCATTTCGGGCCGTACGGCGGACGGTTCGTGCCTGAGGCCCTCATGGGCCCTCTGGAGGAACTGGAGGGGGCCTACCTGGAAGCGAAGGAGGATCCCGAATTCCGGGAGGAACTGGACCGTCTGCTGCGGGAATACGCCGGACGCCCCACCCCGCTGACGCTGGCCGGGCGCCTCTCAGACCACGTGGGAGGCGCAACTGTCTACTTGAAGCGCGAAGATCTGAACCACACCGGGGCCCACAAGATCAACAACGCTCTGGGCCAGGCCCTGCTGGCTCGCCGCATGGGAAAAAAGCGGGCCATCGCAGAGACGGGAGCTGGACAGCACGGCGTGGCCACCGCGACCGTTTGCGCCCTGCTGGGGCTGGAGTGCGAGATCTACATGGGCAGAGAGGACATGGGGCGCCAGGCCTTGAATGTCTTTCGCATGGAACTCCTGGGCGCCACGGTGCATCCGGTGGATGCCGGCAGCCGTACGCTGAAGGACGCCATTAATGAAGCCATGCGTGACTGGGTCACCAACGTTCGGAGCACCCACTATCTGCTGGGCTCCGTGCTGGGCGCCCATCCCTATCCCATGATGGTCAGGGATTTTCAAGCGGTCATTGGAAGGGAAGCGCGGCACCAGATCCTCCAGAAGGAGGGGCGGCTGCCGGACTTCCTCTTGGCTTGTGTGGGGGGAGGCTCGAACGCCATCGGCTTGTTCCACGAATTCCTGGGCGACGTCGGCGTGAAGATGGTGGGCGTGGAGGCAGGGGGACGGGGGCCGCGCCTGGGCGAGCATGCGGCTCGATTCCGAGGGGGACGACCGGGTGTCCTGCAGGGAACCCTGAGCTACATTCTGCAGGACGAGGCAGGCCAAATCAGCGCGACCCATTCGGTTTCGGCGGGTCTGGATTATCCGGCCGTGGGTCCCGAGCACTCGTACCTGCGGGACGAAGGGCGCATCGAATACACCGCGGTCAGCGACGATGAGGCTGTCCACGCGTTCCAGTTACTGAGCCGGCTCGAAGGGATCATTCCGGCCCTGGAGAGCGCTCACGCCGTGGCGGAACTCCTCAAGAGGGGCGCCGGGTGGTCCCCGGGGACGCTGGTGATTCTGAACCTCTCGGGCCGTGGCGACAAGGACGTTCAGTCGGTGGCTGGGCTTTTGGGGGGGTCGTGAGCACGGGCTCGGCCTTTGATGGGCACAAGGCTTTCATTCCTTACCTGACGGCCGGCGATCCGGACCTGGAGACCACCGAACAGCTCCTTCTGGAGCTGGAGAGAGCGGGCGCCGATTTGGTCGAGGTGGGCGTCCCGTTTTCAGATCCCGTGGCGGATGGACCGGTGATCCAGAGAGCCTCGGAGCGGGCGCTTCGACACGGCTATCGCATGGACGATTACCTGGAGGTGATTGGCCGGATCCGGCAGCGCAGCCGGGTGCCCCTGCTACTCTTCAGCTATTACAACCCGCTCCTGCAGTACGGGTTGGAGAAGCTGGCGGACCGGGCGCGACGGGTGGGCCTGGACGCGGTGCTGACCACGGACTTGACGCCCGAGGAAGCGGGTCCTTTTTGCCGGGCGTTCCGGCAGGCGGGCATCGACACGGTGTTTCTGGTGGCGCCCACCAGTACCCCGGAGCGGATCCGGCGCATCGCGGCGGTCTCCTCGGGATTTATCTATCTGGTTTCCCGGACGGGGGTGACGGGGGCGCGGGAGCGGCTTTCGGATGAAATCCAGTCCAAGGTGCAGGAGGTTCGAAGCTGCACGCGCCTGCCCGTAGCGGTGGGATTCGGAATCTCGCGGCCGGAGCACGTCCGACAGGTCTGGGAGCTGGCCGACGGGGCCGTGGTCGGCAGCGCCCTTGTCGCTCACATCGAGCAGCATCGCGGCGAACGGGACCTGGTGGCCCAGGGCGGCGAGTTCGCCCGATGGCTGAAAGGGATTTGAAATCGGAAGCGGTCCGAGCGGGCCGCGCAGGGGGTGGTGTTGGAGCGGGCCATCGCCCGCCCATGGTCGCGGAGGGAGCACAATGTCTCTGGAAGACTGGCGCATGAAAATTGACCAGATCGACGAGCAGCTGGTGAAGCTGCTCAACGAGAGATCCCGATGTGCCATCGAAATCGGCAAGATCAAGCGGGCGCAAAATCTGGCGCTGTATTCCCCGGAACGGGAGCACGAGATTCTGCGACGCGTGAAGCAAGTCAACGGGGGGCCCCTGGACGACGAAGCGATCCGGCGGTTGTTCGAACGCATCATGGATGAATCCCGGAGGGTGGAGAGGCTCGCCGCACAGTTGGATATTTCAAAATAAGCTCAGGGAGGAAGTACGATCCATGGTCATTGTGATGAAGCGCGACGCGACGGAAGATCAGATCAGTCGCGTGATCGACAAATTGACAAAGGCAGGCTTCGATGTGCACCGCTCCACCGGCGTGGAGCGGAGCGTGCTGGGCGCGGTGGGAGGCAAGGTCGTGGATACCCGGGACTACGAGCTGCTGGACGGCGTCAAAGAGGTCATCCGTATCACCCAGCCCTACAAGCTGGCTACCCGCACGTTCCGACCGGAGGGGACGTTGATCTCGCTGGGCCCGGAGGTCCGCTTCGGGGGAGAGGAAGTGGTGGTGATGGCGGGCCCCTGCACCGTGGAGAGCCGGGAGCAGATCCAGCTCGTGGCGGCAGCCGTCAAGAAGGTGGGTGTCAAGGTCATGCGGGGCGGAGCCTACAAGCCCCGGACTTCGCCGTACAGCTTCCAGGGCCTGGGTGAGGAGGGGCTCAAGCTGCTCCGAGAGGCCGCTGACCGCCACGGGCTCTTCGTCGTCTCGGAGGTCATGGACCAAACCCAGATCCCCCTGTTTCTGGACTACGTGGACATCGTGCAGGTGGGTGCCCGGAACATGCAGAATTTCAACCTCCTGAAAGAACTGAGCAAGATCCGCAAGCCCGTGCTGCTCAAGCGCGGCATGGCAGCCACCATCGAGGAGCTCTTGCTCTCGGCGGAATACATCATGGTGGGCGGCAATCACCAGGTCATCCTCTGCGAGCGGGGGATCCGGACCTTTGAGACCTACACGCGAAATACCCTGGACCTCTCCGCCATCCCAGTGATTAAGAAGCTGAGCCACCTGCCCATCGTGGTGGACCCCAGCCATGGCACGGGCCGCCGCGACAAGGTCATCCCCATGGCCCGAGCGGCGGTGGCCGCTGGGGCCGATGGCTTGCTCATCGAGGTGCACCACGACCCCGAGAACGCCCTCTGCGATGGAGCGCAGTCTCTGTATCCCGAACAGTTTTCCAGGTTGATGGATTCCCTGCGCATCATTGCCCCGGCCGTGGAGAGATCCATCGCGTAACGCAAGCCTTCAGCTGTCAGTGGTCAGCTCAAGCTATCGGCTGATGGCTGAGCGCTCACGGCTGAACGCTAAATTCATGCAGATCACCATTGTGGGTGTGGGATTGATCGGCGGGTCGCTGGGCCTGGCGCTCAAGGCTGCTCATCCCGGGTGGCGGATCCTGGGTGTAGGGCGCCATCAGGACTCCCTGGAGAAAGCCGTTCAGCGTGGTGCCATTGATGGCTATGCCCTGGAAGTGTCCCAAGGGATCGCCGAGTCCGACCTGGTGTTCCTGGCCACGCCCATCCGTGAGATCATCCGCCTCCTGAAGGGGATCGGGGGGTTCTTGAAGCCGGGCTCCCTGGTCACCGATGTGGGAAGCACCAAGCGCGTCATCTGCGAGACTGCGCGCGAGTTTCTTCCCCTGGAAGTCCGGTTCGTGGGCGGGCATCCCCTGGCCGGGAGGGAGATCGCCGGCATCGAACATGCCCGTGCCGACTTGTTTCACGGATGCGCTTACGCTCTCTGCCCGGAGCGTACGTCGGAGTCCCAGCTCGAAGAGATCGTGCGGGACATAGGCGCGGAGCCCGTGCTCCTGGAGGCCCACCGGCATGACGAAATCGTGGCCTACTCCAGCCA
The DNA here is from genome assembly GCA_016210925.1 of Acidobacteriota bacterium. Lineage (GTDB taxonomy): Bacteria > Acidobacteriota > UBA6911 > JACQTF01 > JACQTF01 > JACQTF01. The sequence continues at coordinate 4,850 of JACQTF010000212.1, forward strand.
CTTGCCCCAGTTCATTTCCACGGCCCTCGGCCGGCTCTTGCACGGAGAGCTCTCCGCGCCTGCCCGCAAGCTCGCCGGCACGGGATTAAAAGATATGGTCCGCCTGGCAGGCAGTCCCTACGAGATCTGGCAGGATATCCTGGACACGAACCGGGACAACATCCTAAAGGCCCTCCAAAACTACCAGGAGGTGCTGGAAGAGCTCCGGGAGTCGCTCAAGATCGAGGTGGAGCTGGGAGAGGAGTTCCTGCGGGCCAACAAATTTTATCGCCTGCTCTTCCCGAAAAATCCTCAGTAAGGGAGGTGCGCTATGCAGGTCGGTGTAGGACTACCCACCACCACACCGAACGCAGATCGGGATCTGATTCTCAACTGGGCCCGCCAGGCCGATGAAGGACCATTCTCAAGCCTGGGTGTGTTCGACCGTCTTGCGTACGACAGCTATGAACCTTTGACCACCCTGGCGGCGGCCGCCGCCGTCACTCGCCGGGTCCGGCTGGCTACCACCATCCTCACAGGACCCCTGCGCAATACGGCGCTGCTGGCGAAAACAGCCGCCTCCATCGATGCCCTGTCGGGCGGTCGGCTGATTCTGGGGCTGGCCGTGGGTGCCCGGGAGGCCGACTACCTGGTGGCCGAAGTCGAGTATCGATCTCGAGGCAGGCGGCTGTCCGACCAATTGGCCGCCCTGCGCACGTACTGGGAAGGGGATGCCATCGGTCCCAAACCGCTCCGCCCTGGAGGTCCAGAGTTGCTGGTGGGCGGGCTGAGTGACCAGGCCTTTGCCCGCGTGGCCCGCTACGCCCAGGGCTACCTTCACGGTGGTGGCCCTCCCAGGGCGTTCGCTCGTGCCGCGGAGAAGGCCCGGGCGGCGTGGATCGACGCCGGTCGGCCCGGTAAGCTGCGCCTGTGGGGAATGGGCTACTACGTGCTGGGCGACGATGCCGTCGAAGCGGGCCACCGCTATCTGAAGGACTACTACGCCTTCGCGGGACCTTTCGCCGAGAAGATCGTGGCCGGCCTGCTCACCACCCCTCAAGCTGTCGTCCAGTTCATCCGAGGCTATCAGGAGGCAGGGTGCGACGAAGTGGTCCTCTTCCCCACCGTGGCCGACATCGTTCAGCTCGCCCGCCTGGCCGACGCAATCGGCTGACGGGCGGACATCCTACATCCCACTGTTCGCGGAAGGAGCACTGTGAACATCGTCATCCTCGGGGGAGGACCCGCTGGCTTGTACAGCGGGCTTCTGATCAAGAAGGCCAACCCTTCCCACGAGATCACCGTCATCGAGCGGAATCCGCCTGACGCGACCTACGGTTGGGGTATCATCTTTTCCGACCGGACGCTGGCTTCTTTCCGGGAGGCCGATTACAAGAGCTACAAGGAGATCACGGACCATTTCGTCATGTGGGATGCCATCGATGTGCGGTACCGGGGAGAGCTCATTCGCTGCGGAGGCCACGTCTTTGCCGGCATCTCGCGAAAGCTCATGCTCCAGATCTTGCAAAAGCGTTGCAGCGAAGTGGGGGTAAAACTGAAGTTCGGGACCGAGGTCAACGACCTTTCGGAGTTGGCCGACTTCGATCTGATGATCGGCGCTGATGGCGTCAACGGCCTGGTCCGCAAGACGTACGCCGATGTCTTCAAGCCGAGCCTGACTCTGGGCGGTGCAAAATACATCTGGCTGGGCACGCGGAAGGTCTTCGACTCGTTCACCTACATCTTCAGCGAAAATGAGCAAGGGCTCTTCCAGGCCCACTGTTATCCTTTCGAAGGCACCACCGGTACCGTCATCGTGGAATGCGAGGAGGCCACCTGGAAGAGAGCCGGCCTGGACCGGGCCACGGAGGCCGAGAGCATCGCCTGCTGCGAGAATCTCTTCGCCGACAGTCTCGATGGCCGTGAGCTGATGTCGAATAATTCCAAGTGGATGAACTTCGTGACGGTCACCAACAAAGTCTGGCACCATCAGAACGTCGTTCTCCTGGGCGACGCGGCGCACACCGCCCACTTCACCATCGGCTCCGGGACGAAGCTGGCGATGGAGGACGCCATTGCCCTTGCCAACGCCTTCGAGCAGTACGACGACGTCGAAACCGCTCTGAATGAATATGAGCTGGAGAGAAAGCCCATCGTGGAGGCTCTCCAGAAGGCCGCCCGAGAGAGCAGGATCTATTTCGAGAATGTCAAAAGGTACCTCCATTTCGAACCCCTGCAGTTTACTTTCCAACTGCTCACCCGCAGCGGAAGGATCTCCTACGACAATCTCCGGCTCCGGGACCCGCACTTCGTCGATGCCGTGGATCGCTGGTTTGTGGAAAGGACCGTCGATTCTCCTGGCTGCCATCCTCGAAGGATCGTTGCCCCGCCACCGATGTTCACTCCCATGAGGCTGCGGGACATGACCCTGGCGAACCGCGTCGTCTTATTGCCCACGTCCGCCTGTTCGGCCGACGATGGCATGCCCAGCAACTGCCATCAGGACCAGCTCGGCCACCGGGCGCTGGGTGGCGCCGGGCTGGTCATGACGGAACCAGTCGCCGTCTCTCCTGAGGGCCGCATCACGCCAGGCTGCGCCGGGATGTACCGCGCTGAGCACGTGGCGGCATGGGCGCGGATCGCCGATTCCTTCCATGCCCGTTCCCCGGCCAAGGTCGCTATCCAATTGGCTCATGCTGGACGAAGGGGCTCGACCAGGCCGCGTGGGCAGGGCCTGGACAGACCGTTGCGGGAGGGCAACTGGCCGCTGATCTCGCCGTCGCCGCTTCCCTACACTCCCATCAGCCAGGTCCCCAAGGAGATGGACCGAGCTGACATGGAGAGGGTCCGCGAACAGTTCGCCCGATCAGCCAGGATGGCTCAAGAAGCCGGGTTCGACATGATTCAGCTCCACTTCGCCCACGGCTACCTGCTGGCGAGCTTCCTGTCGCCACTCACCAACGTCCGCAGCGACGCCTACGGCGGCTCGCTGGAGAACCGCATGCGCTTTCCCCTGGAAGTATTCGAGGCGGTGCGGGCGGTATGGCCGGAAGGCCAACCGATCTCGGTCGCCATCTCCGCCACCGACTGGAGCAAAGGCGGATTCCATCCCGACGACGCGGTGGCCGTCGCCCGGGCGCTCAAAGCGCACGGCTGCGACATGGTCACGGTCCTGGCAGGCCAGACCACGATCGATGCCCAACCGGCTTACGGACCTGGCTTTCTCACCCCATTCAGCGACCGGGTGCGCAACGAAGCCGGCATCGCTACCATGACCGCCGGCCACATCACCACTGCCGACCAGATCAATACGACCCTTGCCGCCGGCCGTGCCGATCTGTGCATCGTGGACCCTCGGCTCTAAACCCAAAACCTGAAACCTGAAACCCCGAGAAATGGCCTTGGTTTCAGGTTTCCGAGTTTTGGGTTTCCCTTAGTTTTAGGTTTCAGGTTTCCGAGTTTTAGGTTTACATTACACAAGCATGGTAGAAAGAGAGGATCTGCTTCTGAAGGGTCGTCGCGCTGTGGTGACGGGAGCCGGCCGGGGGATCGGTCGCAGCATCGCCTTGGCGTTCGCCCGGGCGGGGGCGGATGTGGCTTTGACAGCCCGCAGTCTCGCCGAACTCGAACAGGTGGCGGCTGAAGTCCGAGCCATCGGACGCCGCAGCCTGGCTGTCCCCTGTGATGTCACGGATGCAAAGCAGGTGGAGCGGACGGCGGCGGCTGTGATCGACGGCCTGGGAGGTGTAGACGTTCTGGTGAACAACGCCGGAAGCGCCGGTAGCCACAAGTTTCTGAACCATCCCGATGAGCTGTGGCACCAGATGCTGTCCGTCAATCTGACCGGCGTGTACTACATCACCAAAGCCTTTGTGCCGACCATGATCGAACAGCGCTGGGGCCGCATCATCAACATTGCCTCTGTTAATGCCAAGATCGGCAGCCGGTACGTGGCGGCCTATACCGCGGCCAAGCACGGGGTGCTGGGCCTGACCCGGGCCCTCGCCGCGGAGCTTGTACCGTACCACATCACGGTGAACGCCATCTGCCCCGGCTATGTGAATACCCCTATGACTCAATCCAGCCTCACCCACATCGCGGCCCGCACCGGGATGACGGAGGCACAGGCTCGCGAAACCCTGGAGAAGATGAGCCCCCAAAAGCGGCTGATGGAGCCCGAGGAAGTGGCCGCGGTGGCCGTCTTCCTGGCTCAGGAGATCAGTAAGGGCATCACCGGCCAGGCCATCAACGTGGATGGTGGCGCGGTGACGTGGTAACACGGTCGAGAGGAGTTTGCCATGAGCTACGATTTTCTCTACGAAGTGCACGATGGAATCGCGACGTTGACTTTCAACCGACCGAAGGTTCTGAACGCCTTGACCTTTGAGGTGTACGCGCAGCTCCGTGACCTGTTTGAGGCGCTGCGGTACGACCAGGCGGTGAAGGCGGTGGTGTTGACAGGGGAGGGCCATGGCTTCTGTTCCGGCGGGGATGTTTACCAGATTATCGCCGAGCTCCTGAAGCGGGATGTGAAGGGCCACCTGGACTTTACCCGCATGACCGGTGCCGTGGTCCAAAACATGCGACTCCTGGACAAACCCATCATCGCCGCCGTCAACGGGCTGGCCGCCGGGGCCGGGTCCGTCATCGCCCTGGCGTCCGATCTGCGGATCGCTTCCGAACGCGCCCGATTCGCTTTCCTTTTCAACAAGGTGGGCCTGACGGGGGCCGATATGGGTGCGGCCTATCTGCTGCCCCGGGTGGTGGGTCTGGGGCGGGCCATGGAACTTCTGTTTTTTGGCGACACCCTTGACGCCGCTACCGCTGAGCGGTACGGCCTGGTGAATCGCGTGGTTCCCCACGAGTCGCTGCTGCCCACAGCTCAGGAATGGGCCCGACGTCTCGTCCAGGGTCCCACCCTGGCCATCTCCATGACCAAACGCATGGTCAACAACGAATGGAATATGGATCTCGTTTCGGCCCTGGAGGCCGAAGCCCAGGCCCAGGCGCTGATGCTCATGGGAGAGGATCACCGCATCTTCTACGAAGCCTTCAAGGAGAAAGCCGAGCCCAGGTTCGTCGGACGGTAGAGCCATGGAGAAAAAAATCATCAATCCACCGATGCTGCCGGCCCCCAAGGGTTTTAACCACGGCATCCTGGTCACGGGAGGTCGCCTTTTGTTTCTGGCTGGGCAGGACGCCAGCGACGCCGAGGGGCGAATCGTGGGTCCGGGCGACCTGGTGGCCCAGTTCGAGCAGGTGCTCCGCAACCTCAAAGCGGTGGTGGAAGAGGCAGGCGGGCGCTTTCAGGACATCGTGAAGCTGAACATTTTTGTCCGCGATCGGGACGCCTATGTGGCCAACCTTAAACCCCTGGGTCGGGTCTTCCAGTCTTACTTTGGGGGCTACTACCCGGCCATGGCCCTGTTCCAGGTCTCCGCCTTCTTCCGAGAGGAGGCACTGATCGAGCTGGAAGGGCTGGCAGTGGTGGAATGAAGGAGGGGCGACCCCTCACCCGATGGGAGGATAGCAGCCGTGCCCTATCCTGAGTTCTGGAACCCCAAGAACGAAACTCTGCCCAAGGAGGAGCTGCGGCTGCTTCAACTCTATAAGCTGCGTCGGTTGTGCGAGTGGGCCTACGCCAGGAGTCCCTTTCACCGCCGCAGGTTCGACGCGGCCGGCTTCGGGCCCGAGCAGCTCAAGACCCTGGATGACATCCGGCGCATTCCCTTCATGACCCGTGAACAGTGGATGGAATCCCAGTTGGAGAAGCCCATGTTCGGCGACCTGGTGGCCACCGATCAGACCCACGCCATCCGCTATCACCTCACCTCGGGCACCACGGGGCGCACGCCCATTCGTGTCCTGGACAGCACCAAGGACTGGGAGTGGATCTCCGAGATGTGGTGCTACGGCTTCTGGGGCTTCGGGGTCCGACCCGAGGACGTGGTGTACTTCGCCTTCGGCTACGGGTCCTTCATCGGTTTCTGGGGAGCGCACTATGGTTGCGAGAAGATCGGCACCCTGGTCATTCCCGGCGGCGCCCAAACCACAGAGGGTCGCGTCCGGCAGATCGTTGAGATGGGCGTGACCACCGTTTGTTCCACACCCACCTACGCCCTGCGCCTCTGGCAGCAAGCCACTGAAATGGGGATCGACCTGGCCAGGGACAGCCGGGTCAACAAGCTCATCGTTTCCGGGGAGCCGGCAGGGTCTATCCCGGCCGTGAAGCGCCAGCTGGAGACGGCCTGGGGTACCAAATGTGGGGACACGGCGGGGATGACCGAGATCGGCACCATTATGATCTTTGAGTGCTCCCACCAGCCAGGAGGCACCCACATCATCGAGGATCACTTCATCGAGGAGGTCGTTCACCCGGACAGCGGGGAACCGGTGGGCTACGGAAAGCTGGGAGAGCGGGCGGTTACATCCTTTGGTCGGGGGTTCATCCCCCTGATCCGCTATCGCAGCAGAGATATGGTGGTCAAGGTTCCCGATAAAAGCTGCCAGTGTGGCCGCACCGGCGACATCTATGAAGGGGGCATCCGCGGCCGATGGGATGACATGAAGCTCATCCGGGGCACCAATGTCTACACGCGGGCCGTGGAGGCCATCGTCAGGGAATACGATGCCACCGACGAATTCCAAATTTACCTCTGGCGGAAGGACGACATCCAGGACGAAATCACCCTTAAGGTGGAGATGAAGCCCGGACGCGAAGCGGGGTGGCAGGAGCTACAGAAGAAGCTGGCCGCTGACCTGGCCCATGCCCACGAGGGGTTGCGCTTCAATATCGAACGCGTGGACCACGGAAGCCTGCCGCGTTTCGAGCTGAAGGCGAAGCGGTTGGTGGATGACCGTCCGGTGGTGGGACAGCACTCTCGTTGACCAGCTGGCACCTTCCGGTGCCGTGTCGGCTGCAGGAGGCGTCGCGATGAGTGACGTGGATCTTTTGAATAAGCCGCTGACTGATTCTGAGAGGGAGGCGCTGAGGATCTATCAAGCTCTCAAGGACCTGGCCGGCCTGGATGATTTGCCTCCCTGCGCAGCGCGCAACGTGCGGAAAGCTCTCGCCTGCATGTGGCAGGTCACCAATGACCTGGACCTTCAGTTCGAGCAGCTGTACGATCTGGGCGTGTGACCTGGGTTCCACCGCAGGGCCTGAGGGTCACGAATTTAGGCCATCTGGTGAGGGGCGCAACCGTCCCAGAGGAGATGACGGAGTAGACGCCTCTCACCAAGAAGGGCGACCCCTACGGCTTGAAGGTCGACCGGGAAGGCAACGTCTGGTTCACGCTGCTCGAGGGGCACAAGGTGTGCAAGGTCGATCGGAAAACGGGCCAGCTCACCGAATACGACCCTCCAACCCCAAAGGCCGGACCCCGTCGGATTAAGATGGACTCCAAAGGCAGGCTGTGGTTCACCGACGAGGCAGCCTCCTGGGAAGTGGGCGGCGGTAGAGGGACCGAAGTGCCCAGCGAGCTGCGCATGTGGGCCACCGAAAGGGGCGTCTAACGCCGTGGGCGCAACCGGTGGATTTTGATGAGAACAACCGACGCAAAGGGGAACAGATCTCTACTCACTGGGGAGGATCGCGATCTCGGTGACACCTCTTATTGCTTTCCCGCTGCCATTGCCAGCTCTTTGCTCTTGATCCAGAGGACCGGGTTGCGGGCGTAATCGTTCAGGTAATCTCCGGGAACGTTGATCCCGGGCACCGCCGGAATATAAGCTTCGGATAGCAATTCATCCGGATTACCATGCCGAGCCGCGGCGGCCCTGATTTCCCGGTCGTCCAGGACCGTCAGCCTCCCCTTATCGATCAATGTGATGGTCTTGCCATCCCACGTCTCCAGTTCCATCGTGGCAAAATTGTTGTGCACGTGGAAATGACCGTCCGGCACCTTATTCTTTTCGATGAAGTCGCGCAACTCTGGGGCTTTGACATCGATTCCTCCCATGGCCACGCCGATGCCCCAGTGGATGATCCCTGATCTCGCTCTCTCGTACACCGTTCCGAGACCAAATTCCATCGCGCTGGAAGGACGAATGGCCTTTGGATTGGTGCCTACGGAACATTCAAACAGCCAGCCTCGTCCGGGCCCCGGATGTCCGGGGTAGTGAACATCTTTATACTTTGCAAGCATGGCCTGCCATCCTTCTCCGTAGCTGCCTCCACGCTCGATGCGTTGGATATTGTTGTTCAGGATGTGAACCTTCATGTGGGGATAAGCTCCGGTGTGGTTAATGGTCCCGGCAATGACGCCGCTGGCAGTCGCCGCTCCTTCCAATTTGACCAACCGCGGAATGGCTCCAAGATGTCCCCGGTTCACAATATCTGAACCGTACTGCTTCATCACCGACTCGAATTCGCCCTTCCGTATCGTCCAGCTGATATCCGTTCCTTCCGGGTCCGTGACTCGGATTTTCTTGGCCTGAATCAGTGTGTTCCAGGCCTTCTGATCAATGGCTTCCTGCAATTCTGGGGGGAAATCCACCATTCCCGAAACAAAGAGATCGGCTTTGGGCCACAGGATGTACTCCCAGCGAAATGGGACGCGCGGATGGGGGCCTCCAAAGCCATAGATCAAAATGTCATATTTGCCCTCTTCCGCCATCGTTACAACCCGATCAAACGTGAGGCCAGACAGCCTTTCGATCATCTTGTCCGCTGTATACATATTCAGGAAAATCTTCAGTTCCTCTTCTCCCTGTCCGTCAAAATGGGGAGCATGGGCGATCAGAATATCAGGTTCTCCACCGGCCTCTCGAATCGCAGTCTCTACGGCATCCACCACGCGCCGATCAAAAAAGCTGGGAACTACCATCAAAGCCCTTTCCCCTGGCTTGATCTCATAGCCGGCGTAAAAATTGCTTCCCTGAGAGGGACGCCTCACGACGCTTCTTGCAACCTTCAACAACTTTTCTGGAGTGATGTCCTTGGCGACCGGATAGCGCGGTGCCGGATACTCACCGGTCTTCACCTTCTCCTGCGCCATCAACCCGGCTGTTGAGATCCACATAACTGCAACCAGGGAATAGGCCGGCAATTTTTCTTTTAGTCTGTTCACCATATCTTTGCTCCTTTTCGGAAATCCAGATTCGTCAGAACACTACCCTCAATCCGAACTGGACTTGTCTCGAAGTGGTGATGGTATCGTTAATTCTGCCTGCATTGGGCGCAGGAACACCGGTCGGATCGTTGAAGACCCTGAAAATGGGCAGGCCAAAGTTGGGACGATTAAACAAGTTAAAGAATTCCGCGCGAAACTGGATCCTGAAATCCTCTGAAATACTGGAAACGGCGGTGTTCTTCACGAGAGTGAAGTCGAAGTTGGCCAGGCCCGGGCCGATGATCGTGTCCCTTCCCGCAGTCCCAATGAACCCTTGGGGCTGAAGCACGAAGGCGCCTGGATCAAAATATCGGTCGGGTCCGCCCAACACAGGGTTGTTGTTCGAGCCGGGTCGCAAGTCGGGCCGGGTGTTATTGACATTAAAAATATTAGATTGATCGCGCCCAACGATGGCGGTAAAGGGAGGGCCGCTGGAGATGCTGGTAATCCCACTGACCTGCCATCCCTCCGCGAGCTTGCCTGCGAACCCGGTCAAATCCCTCCCCAAGCGCCTCCCAGGCCCAAAGGGAAGGTCAAAGGTATAGTTCAAATTGAAATTCTGCCGGACATCGAAGTTCGACAAACCTCGATTGAGGGTCCTGATGTGAATCATGTAGATTCGATTGGCAAATTCCGTTTTGAAATGACTACCCTGGAACCCGGATGCATCATCCACCGACTTGGACAGAGTGTACGAGGTCTGAAGCTGAAAGCCCTGGCTGAACCTCTTATTGAGGGTCACCTGCAACGCGTTATAAAAAGAGTTCGCATCCGAAAGGTACATCCCTATCTCGTCAAAGTTGGGATTCGGCCTGACGGCACGAGGGATCAATAGCCTTCCATCCACTGTCTGTGGAAATGGGATGTTGATGTCTCCGCGGCGGATCAATTGGATCCCGCGCGCACCCACATACCCCACGCGAAAGACTGCGTTTGGAAATATTTCCCTTTGAAGATCCAGGCTGTACTTCAGCATGTGGGGTTGCTCGATGAAGAAATTGATCGGCTGAAGGCGGAATGCGAATGTCGGCTGAACTCCCTCGAAGGGGTTCGGAAACCGTGGGGTCCTAATTCTGGCGATGTTGACAAAGGGTGACGTAAAAATCGGCCCGGATCCCCAGGCGTTGGCAAGGATCTGGTCATAAAAGAGCCCAACGCCGGCCCGGATCGCCGTCTTTCCATCACCAGACGGATCCCACGCCAATCCCATGCGAGGCGCCCAGTTCTTAAGAGACGGATTTTTATCGAAGACAGGCAGGCCAAGCGTTGTGCTCGTGTCCGTCAAAGGGTTGAATATTTTCGCAAACTTATTGTCGATCTCACTCAAGTCCCCGACAAACTCGTATCTCAAGCCCAGATTGAGTGTTAAATTTTGACGCGCTCTGAAGTTGTCCTGCACGTAGAAACCGTACAGGGTCTCACGATAGTGGCGGGTGGCATCAGAGCCGGGCAAGGAACCGGTGTAAAAAAACGTCCTCGCCTCCAGAAAATCCCTCAAATTTTGAAACTCGAACTGGCCGGGAAAGAAAAAGTCCAGGGTCCAGTTGTGCTGATACCTTTTCACGATGGCCCCAGTCTCGATATCATGACGGCCTCTGCTCAATGTGAGGTCGTCCGAATATTCGAACAAATTGTCCGGGAAGCGGAAGATGTCCGTGGCCCCCGCGCCCAGGGGTGAGAGCCCGCTGATGGTGACGCTCCCCAACAATCCAGGATATCTCCCACCGGGAACAAACTGATTGATGCTAAAACCGGAAGGAAAGGTGGGCGTCAGTGGGAACGACTGAGGCAATGAGCGTTGAAAGCCGAACTGGAAAACATTTAAAAGGGTGGGAGAGAAAATATGCCTTTCCTGGAGGGTCAGGTACTGATTACGGGATTTGAGATCCGTTCCATGATTTGGAAGGTCTCCAGGCACGAACTTGGAAGCGTCGTCAAACGTATACCGACCAAAAATAGAATCGGACTGAGAAAATTGATGATCGATCCTGATTTGAAAATAGTCATCATCGGTCGGCTGCGCCGGATTGCTCAGAAATTCGGCGATGCCGCCCCCAAAATCCCTTCCGTTCGGAGGAGGAAAGAGCTCTAAAAAGGGCCTGATCTGTGGAGCCACGGGGCCTTGTCGTGCCAGGAGACTAGGCACCTGTGCCACCTTCGTCGTCCCCAGCGTCTCTCTGAGAGCCTCATAGCTTCCAAAGAAGAAAGTCCTATTTTTGACGATCGGCCCCCCCGCCGTAAATCCAAACTGGTTCCTCTTGAATTCGGGCGCATCACCGGCATCGAAGAAATTCCTGGCATCCACGTTGTCGTTCCGATGAAATTCGAACACAGATCCATGAAACTCGTTGGTGCCGGATTTGGTCACCACGTTAATCACCGCGCCTGAGGTCTTACCAAACTGGGCGCTGTAATTGCTGGTCACCACCTTAAACTCCCTCACTGTCTCCACACCCATGAGCACGCCCCCGACACTGCCAGGCGTGTGACCCCAGAACATGTGCGCCATGTCCGTCCCGTCCAAAAGGAACGTATTGGACTCCAGGCGGGAGCCGGCCGCTGCAATTTTCCCCGTGGAGCCTGAGAATGCCGTCGCCTGCGCAGTAGGGACCCGGGAGATGGTCGGTTGTAGAAACACCAGCTCCTCGAAGCTCCGCTTGTTGAGGGGCAGGTCGCGGACCTTCTGATCGTCCACCAATTCTCCAACGGTCGCGGTGGTGGTTTCTACCAGCGGAGCTTCTCCGCTGACGACGACTCTTTCTGTGATCTGCCCCACTCCCAGCGTGAAATCTACGATCGCTTCCTTGCCCACTGTGAGCATGAGGCCGGTTCTGACGCCGGTTTCAAAACCCACCAACTCCGCCTGCACTTCGTAATTACCGGGAGGCAAGTTGGTCACGCGATACCGTCCCTCGTCATCCGTAATCGCTTCTCTCGCGATTCCTGTGTCCAAATTTGTAGCTTGAATCGTCACCCCAGGCAGAACGCCGCCGGTCTTGTCCTTGACGACGCCTGAAATGGTCGCCGACGTGACCTGAGCGAAAGCCATTCTGTTCGAGCCACTGACCCACACCAGCGAAACTAAAAGTATGAAGAGCAGGTTCGACTTTTTCTTAGCCATCTTAGCCTCCGTGTGAGAAAAGGCGTTGCCGAACAGACTTGAATGAGAATTCCTTGCTTTCGTTGGTCCGGACCGAAACTTGCCTGGCCCCCGTCCCTAGTCTTTCGCCGGTTGTTTATGCCCTTCGCGGGCAATCCATGGGAGCGGACTTGTGGCGTAATCTTTGAAATAGTCTCCTTCGATATTGATCCCGGGAACGGGAGGAATCCAGGCCTCCTTCAGCAGCTGATCGGGATCACTGAATCGGGCGGCCAGGTCGCGAATGCTCGGGTCATCCAAGACCGTAAGTCTCCCTTTATCGATGAAGGTAATTTTTTCTCCCCCTTCCGTCTCAAGAATCATGGTGGGAAAGTTGTTATGGACATGAAAGTGGCCGTCCGGCACACCTTTTTCCTCGATAAAGCTCCTCAACGGCCCACGCTCAAGACTTAAGTGCACGCCGATGCCCCAATGAATCACCCCTGACCTTCTTCTTTCCCAGACAGTTCCGGTAGGGAGCTGCGTCACGTTTACAGGTCGTCCTGCTTTAGGATTGGTGCCGATGGCGCATTCGTGCACCCATCCAAAACCCGGTCCCGGGTGACCTGGCCAGTGGGTGCTCTCGTACTTTTTCAGCACGGCTTGCCATCCTTCTCCGTAGCTGCCGCCTCCCTCGATCCTTTCGATCCTGTTACTCTTCACGTGAACCTTGATGTGTGGGAAGGCGCCTGTATGATTGATGGTTCCCGCAATCACCCCTGCGAGATTGGGCTTTTCCCCAAAATACCCATCGGGGATCGCCATGAGATGTCCGGGGTTATTAATTTTGCTGCCGAACAGATTGGGAGGAACTGTCCAACTCACATCCGTCCCTTCCGGATCCGTGACTCGAATTCGTCTTGCCCGACTCAGCAGATCCCACGCCTTTCTGTCGATGGCCGCCTGCAGCTCAAAAGGGAATGTGGCAAGCCCTGCCATGAAGGTATCGACCGTCAGCCACGGAATTTCCTCCCAGCGAAAGTGTGGTGTCGGGGGCTTGGGCCCGCCAAAACCAGCGATGAGGATGTCGTAATCCCCTAACTCAGCCATCTTGGCAACCTGGTCAAATGTCAAGCCTCCTGCCGACATCCTTTCAATGTTCTTGTCACCGGCGTACATGTACAGAAAGAGCTTGGGTTCTTCCGCTCCCTCGCCTTTCAGGTCCGGTGCCTGGCCGATGAAAAGATCCGCGCGGGCACCGGCCTCGCGAATCGCCATGGCGATCGCCTCGTAAATCAGCCTATCGTGAAGGGTTGAAACGACGATCAGGGCCCTTTCACCGGGCTTGATCGCATACCCTGGGAAAGCACCTTGACCTGTGCTGGGCCGCTTCACCAAGACCCGCGCGACATCCAAAAGGTCCTCCGGCCTCTGGACTTTAGGGGTTTGCGGATAACGAGGGGCGGGGTAGTCGCTGCCGTGTACGACGGCATCCTTTCCGACGGACAACCAGAAGACCATAGCAAAAACGATCGTCAAGTTTCTCCACATGCTCTCCTCCGTGATCGGTCGAGCTTTCGGTTTCCCTTCGTAGCCGCTGTGACGAGCCGCGGGATAGGAATACGAGTAGCACCGCCGAAAACCGTTGTCAATGTTTTTAATGTTTTTCACGAATCGAACGACCTAAGAAACAGTCCTTTGGCCCCATGGGGCGGGCCTGGAGCCAAAAGGGCGAAAGGAGATGAGAGGGTTGGCATGCGCAGGGTCAAAAAAAGCTACCCGATGCCGGAGGATGGGTGACCTCCTACGTCTTCTCCTGGTCGCTGCCGAAGCTGTTGCTGCGGGAGATCAAGTTTTCCAGCTTTTGGAGGGCGGCGCCGGAATCGATGGACTCGGCGGCGAGTTTGACGCCCTCTTTTAGATTCGCGGCGCGTTCGCCTGCCATGATGGCTGCGGCGGCGTTCATCAGCACGATGTCGCGGCGGGCCCCCTTTTGGCCCCGGAGGATCTCCAGGATGAGGTCTGCATTTTCTCGAACCGATCCTCCACGCAGATCTTCGACTCTCGCCCTGGGCAGGCCAAAATCTTCTGGCGTTACCTGATACGTATACACAATGCCGTCTCGAACTTCGGAGATCTTGCTGGATCCGGTATTGGAAATTTCATCCAGTCCATCGGCTCCGTGGACCACAAATGCTCGGTGAGTTCTAAGCTCCTTTAGGACGTGCGCCAGAGGTTCGGTCAGGTGCGCGGTGTACACTCCCAGGACTTGTGAAGAAGCATTCGCAGGGTTGTTCAACGGACCCAAGATATTAAAAACGGTGCGAATCCTCATTTCTCGTCGCGCCAGCATGACCGCTTTCATCGCGCGGTGCAGCAAGGGGGCATACAGAAAGCCGATGCCGATTTCGTCGATGCACCGTGCCACCTGCCAGGGTGCGAGCTCAATGTTCACGCCCAACGCTTCCACGACGTCCGCGCTGCCGCAAAGGCTGGAGACCGACCTGTTGCCGTGTTTGGCGACGGGCAAGCCGGCGCCCGCCACCACAAAAGCTGTGGCGGTGGACACATTGAACGAATTGCTGGCATCTCCACCCGTCCCACAGGTGTCGATCAACATTTCTCGCTCAGTGTCGGCCAGGGCGGAGCCCACCTGCCGATGCGTCCAGACCGGTGCAGCCTTTGCTCGAATGACTTGCGAAAAGCCGGTCAGCTCCTCTACGGTCTCGCCCTTCATGCGCAAAGCGGTGAGGAAGGCAGCGATTTGAACGTCGTGCGCATTCCCGGACATGATTTCTTCCATCACCGTCTGCGCTTCCTGGCGCGTCAGGCTTTGTCTGTCCACCACCCGCTTTAACGCATCGGCCACAATGGGCGAATTCACCGAGTCGGCCATCAACGCATCATTTTAACATTCGTTCGAGGCGCTGCGAAGATAAAGCCGGACGGATCAGTCCCTGAGGAAACGAACCAGCCAGAGGTAATAGACGTCGAAGTAGGTGACCAGGCCGTGCCGGGATCGCCACCAGGTGCTCTCATCGAACTCCCTCGGTCGGACCGGGTACATGCGGACCTCGACGCTGGACCCGGCGAGGCCACGGAGGAGGTCGTTGCGACTGAGCCGGCTCCAGGGAGCGGAGGCCACGACGATGACCCGGCTTTTCCCACGGCTCCGCAGGAAGGTCGCCAGGGGCCGTTCTCGCTTCCTTCGGTCCTCGACTGGCGAGCCGATGGTAACGATGGCCTCCGCCGGAACCCCTTCGGCCTCCAGCACTTTGCGCCAGACTTCGTGTGGGGGCGGCAGCAGGCCGAGCCGCTCCAGCCGGCTGGGCCGGGTCCGTTCCAGGGCGACCCGGTCGGCGTAGCCGCGGTGGTACAAATCGGCAGCGGAAAACGGAACGGTGTGCCCCTCGTGGTAGAGGGGAAGGATCAAGTCTGCTTTTTCCAGAGGGTCGCGGATAGTCATGAAAGAGGCCACACCGGTGAGGATGTGCTGGTGGACGAGTCCCAACGCCACGGTGACGGCCAGGCAACCGATCCAAATGGGCTTCGTGCGGTGTCGGATGGCTCCCACGTCACTCGGCTCCTCTCTCTCGAAAGCGTATGGGGAGACCCGAGGCGTCGTGTGCCTGCTCGTCGCTCAGGACGTAGCGGATCCAGTAGAAAGGGAGCTTCAAGTATTCGTGGAGGTAGGCAAGGGCGCCTTCGTCCTGCTTCCACCAGTTGGTCTCGTCGAAGGTCAAGTGGCGGGCCGGGGCCATCCGTACCTGGACCGGCGTCCCGTCCAGCACCTTTCGGAACACCCAGCGGGCCCGCCGGGTATGCTCCGCTGACGTGACGAGGACGACGCGCCGGGCGGGATGAGACGCCAGCAACCGTTGGAGTGATCGGGCCTCGTCCCACGAGCTGTCCACCGCTCCGGGCAGTCGCACGATGGCCTCAGCCGCGACCCCTTCCAGCTCCAGGACCTTCCGGTAGAGCTGGTCATGAGTCGGAGTCAGGCCGAGGTCGGTGATCCGGTCGGTCTTGTGCTCGAAAATGACCACCCTTGGGGCGAACCTCTTCCGATAAAGCTCCGCGGCGGCAAACGGACGGGTCTCCGCGCCGCCCCCCAGGACCACAAGGTAGTCCGCGGGCGCCTCGGCGTCGTCGATCGTCAGGGCTCGGGCTGCGGCGGTGAGCAGGGGCTCACGGGCAAGGTAGAGGAGCACCGGGCCCAAAAGCAGGACGGCGACGATGCCTCTCCACAGCCATGACCGGCGCCTTCTTCGGGGGCCGGATGCCCGGCGCGAGTCAGTCGCGAGCATGCCTGAGGTTATCAGAGAGGTAGGTCTTGACGAGTCGGCCATAAGAAACCTGAAACCCAAAACCTGAGATCTGCAACCCGAACTCCGAACGTTTAGCTCATCGGCTTTCAGCCATCGGGTGTCAGCCATTGGTTCTTGAGCTGATAAGCTGAGCGCTTAAAGCTGACAGCTTGCCTTTCGGGTTTCAAGTTTCGGGTTTCAGGTTTACAGGTGGTTAGTCGCCGGCGGACATGGAGGCCAGAAAGTCGATGTTCCCCTTGGTCTTGGACATCTTCTCCAGGATCAACTCCATGCTCTCCACGGGGGACAGGGGAGCCAGCACCTTCCGGAGCACCCAAACGCGATTCAACTCTTCCCGAGGCAGCAGCAGTTCTTCCTTTCGGGTGCCCGAGCGATTGATGTCGATGGACGGGAAAATGCGCTTGTCGGAGAGCTTCCGGTCCAGGTACACCTCCATGTTGCCCGTGCCCTTGAATTCCTCGAAAATGACATCGTCCATACGGCTGCCGGTATCGATCAGGGCGGTGGCGATGATGGTCAGGCTGCCGCCCTCCTCGATGTTGCGCGCGGCACCGAAGAACCGCTTGGGCTTCTGCAGAGCGTTGGAATCCAACCCTCCGGAGAGCACCTTTCCCGAAGGCGGGATGATGGAGTTGTAGGCCCGCGCCAGACGGGTGACGGAATCCAGCAGGATCACCACGTCCTTCTTGTGCTCCACCAGGCGCTTCGCTTTCTCGATGACCATCTCGGCCACTTGCACGTGGCGCTGGGCCGGCTCGTCAAAGGTGGAGCTGATGACCTCGCCCTCCACCGACCGCTGCATGTCGGTGACTTCCTCCGGGCGCTCGTCAATGAGCAGCACGATCAAGTACACTTCCGGATGGTTGTGCGTGATGCTGTTGGCGATGTTCTGCAGCATCATGGTCTTGCCGGTCCGGGGTGGCGCCACCAGCAAGCCGCGCTGTCCCTTCCCGATAGGAGCCAGCAGGTCCAGGACCCGGGCCATCAAATTGTCTGCCGCGGTCTCCAGCCGCAGGCGCTCGTTGGGGTACAGCGGCGTCAGGTTGTCGAAGAAGATCTTTTCCCGGGCCAGCTCCGGGGGCTCGAAGTTGATAGCCTCCACCTTGATGAGGGCGAAGTAACGCTCTCCCTCCTTGGGCGGCCGGATCTGCCCCGAGACGGTGTCGCCGGTCCTCAGGTCGAACTTGCGGATCTGGGACGGGGAGACGTAGATGTCATCCGGACCGGGCAGGTAGTTGTAGTCGGGCGCCCGCAGGAATCCGAACCCGTCGGGCAGGCACTCCAACACCCCCTCGGAGAAAATCAGGCCGCTCTGCTCGGTCTGCGCCTTCAGGATCTGAAAGATCAATTCTTGCTTCCGCATCCCCGTGGCGCCTTGCACTCCCAGGTCCTTGGCGATCTGGGTCAGCCGCTGGATGTTCATCTCCTTCAGCGTGGCGATGTTGAGGGGCTCTTCGCCGTAGGAGACCGGTTCTGCCAGATCGGTCTCAGGGGTCTCTTCCCGAACCGGGTCGTTGTTGTTCAGCGTTTCCGTCGTGCCGGAATCGCTTGATTTACGCGTTCGTCTTTTCATGGTTTCACCAAAAAATACAAGTGGATTGTTGGAAATACGGTTTCAGCGAACTTGCGCGAACCCAGCGAATTTCCCGAACTCTAGTGTGTCGTGGCGCTGGGGAGGTTCCCCTCCATCTCCGAGGGAATGCTGGCCTTGACCTTACTTGCGGGAACCAGGGGGCGTTCCAGGGCGAGTTGCAGCACCTCGTCCATGGTTTCAGCGAAATGGACGGTCAGGCTCTCCAGAATGTTCTGATGAATATCCTTCAGATCGGGTTCATTCTCCTTGGGCAGGACGACGTTGGTAATGCCCGCGCGGTGAGCAGCTAGCAGTTTCTCCTTCACTCCTCCGATGGGTAAGATTTTTCCTCGCAGCGTGATCTCGCCCGTCATGGCCACGTCGCTGCGCACCGGGATCCGGGTCAGGGCCGAGACCATGGAGGCGGCCATGGTGATTCCCGCGGAAGGGCCGTCCTTGGGGATGGCTCCCTCCGGCACGTGGACGTGGAGGTCCAGCCGCCGGTAGAAATCCCGGGGGATGCCGAACTCCAAGGCGCGGGACCGGACGTAGCTGATGGCTGCCTGGGCTGACTCCTGCATCACGTCTCCCAGGCTGCCGGTCAACGTCAGGTTGCCCTTGCCGTCCATGAGGGTGGACTCGATGTGCAGCACCTCTCCGCCCATTTCGGTCCACGCCAGGCCATTGGCCAGGCCAATCTCGTTGGACTTCTCCGAAAGCGTCTGGCGGTACTTGGGAATGCCCAGGTATTCCTGCACGGTCTCCAGTTTCAGTTCCTCGAAGTAGCCTTTGCCCTGAACCAGGATCTTCTTGGCCAGCTTGCGGCAGATCTTGCCGATCTCCCGCTCCAGGTTTCGAACGCCCGACTCCCGGGTGTACCTCCGGATGATTTCCAGGATGGCGTCGTCGATGAACTTCAAGTTGTTCTCCTTGACGCCGGAGGCCTTCAACTGCTTGGGTACCAGGAAGCGCTTGGCGATCCCCAGCTTCTCCTGTTCCGTGTATCCGGAGATCAGGATGATCTCCATGCGGTCCTGGAGCGGACGGGGGATCGTGTGCAGGACGTTGGCCGTGCAGATGAAGAATACGGACGACAGGTCAAATTCCGTGTCCAGGTAGTGATCCATGAACATGTGGTTCTGTTCCGGGTCCAGGACCTCCATCAGGGCCGCCGAGGGGTCACCCCGGAAGTCTGTGGACATCTTGTCCACCTCGTCCAGCATGAAGACCGGGTTCTTGACCCCCGCCTTTTTCATCATTTGGATAATCTGGCCGGGCAGGGCACCGATGTAAGTGCGCCGATGGCCCCGGATCTCTGCCTCGTCCCGCACGCCGCCCAGGCTCAGGCGGACGAACTTCCGGCCGGTGGCCCGGGCGATGGACTTGCCCAGGCTGGTCTTCCCCACGCCCGGGGCGCCCACGAAGCACAGGATGGACCCTTGGGCCTTCTTGGTCAGGCTGCGAACTGCGAGGAACTCGATGATGCGCTCCTTCACTTTCTCCAGACCGTAGTGATCCTCTTCCAGGATCTGCTCGGCCCGCCGGATGTCCCGGATCTCCTTGGACTTCCTGGACCAGGGCATGGACACAAGCCAGTCGATGTAGGTCCGCGACACCGTGGTCTCCGCCGACATGGGCGGCATCATCTCCAGGCGCTGGACCTCCTTGATGGCCTTCTCGTGCGCATCCTTGGGCATCCGTGCCGCTTCAATTTTTTTCTTCAGCTCGTCGATCTCGGTCTTTTCGTCCTGGCGGCCCAGCTCCTTTTGGATGGCCTTGATCTTCTCGTTGAGGTAATACTCCTTCTGCGCCCTCTCGATCTGCCGCTTCAAGCGCCCCTGGATGTTTTTGTCCACCTTCGTCTTCTCGATCTCCACCTCGATGATCTCGTTGATCTTTTCCAGCCGTTCCACGGGATCGAAGATTTCCAGCAGGTGCTGTTTCTCCTCGATGGAGATCGGGAGGTTCGCTCCGATGGTGTCCGTGAGCCGTTCGGGATCCGAGGAGCGAATGGCGTTCAGGATGCCCTCGTAATTGACCCCCGGGCTGAGCTTGGCGTATTCCTCGAAGAGGGAATTCAGGCGCTTCAGCAGCACGGAGCTCTTGGCCGAGGGCTTGTACTTTGGGCGGTTGAACTGCACCTCGGCCTCCAGATACCCATTCTCCTTGCGGATCTTCACCGACTTGGCCCGCTCGATTCCCTCCACCAGGACCTTGATGTTGCCGTCCGGCAGCTTCAAGCTCTGGACGATGTTGGCCACCGTGCCCACCGAATGGATGTCCGAGGCCTTGGGCTCGTCCACGGAGGCATCCAGCTGGGTGGCCAGGTAGATGCGCTTGTCGGTGGACAGGGCCTGTTCCAGAGCCCGGATGGAGGTGGACCTCCCGATGACAAAGGGAATCATCATGTAGGGAAAGACCACCACGTCCCGGATGGGAACCATGGGAAATTTTCCGTTCTCAGGTTTCTCCGCGTTTTCCATAGATGCTCAGATGTTCGCTGGCAGCGCCGTGCTTTGGACCACGACTGTCCTGTGGGACCCGCCGGCCTCTCACCCGGCTTTTTCCATCAGCGCAAAGAGGATATCCTTATTTTCCACCATTTCGCGGGAGATGACAAATTCCTTGAATTTTTTCTGCGAGGGAAGCTGGTACATCAGGTCCAGCATCAGGTCTTCCAGGATGATTTTCAGACCCCGGGCACCCATTTTCCGAATCATGGCCTGTTCGGCAATGGCCTCCAGCGCATCGCTGGTGAACTTCAGTTTCACGTTCTCGAATTCGAACAGCTTCTGGTACTGCTTCACCAGGGCGTTGCGGGGCTTGGTGAGGATTTCGATGAGCGCGCCCTTGTCCAGCTCCAACAGGGTCCCCACCACCGGGAGCCGGCCCACAAACTCCGGGATCAGTCCGTACTTGATCAGGTCCCCGGGCTGGATGTGGTCCAGCAGGTCAGCGTTCAGGTGCCGGCCTGGGCGGGCATCGTCCTCGGCGCCCGCCCTGAACCCCAGCGCCCGCTTTCCCATGCGCCGCTCGAGCATCTTATCCAGGCCCACGAAAGCTCCTCCGCAGATGAAGAGGATGTTGGTGGTATCGATCTGAATAAACTCCTGGTGGGGGTGTTTACGGCCGCCCAGGGGCGGAACGTTGGCGACCGTGCCTTCCAGGATCTTCAACAGGGCCTGTTGCACGCCCTCGCCCGACACATCTCGGGTGATGGAGGGGTTCTCGTCTTTGCGAGAGATCTTATCGATCTCATCGATGTACACGATGCCCTGCTGGCATTTGTCTTTGTCACCTCCTGCGGCCTGCAGCAATTTCAGGATGATGTTCTCCACGTCCTCGCCCACGTATCCGGCCTCAGTGAGCGTGGTGGCGTCGGCGATGGCGAAGGGAACGTTCAGGTACTTGGCCAGGGTCTGGGCCAACAGCGTCTTCCCGGTCCCCGTGGGACCGATGAGCAACACGTTGGACTTCTGAAGCTCTACGTCGCAGCGGCGCTTCAGCAGCTCGATCCGTTTGTAGTGATTGTAGACAGCCACGGCCAGCTTCTTCTTGGTCTTTTCCTGGCCGATCACGTACAGGTCCAAAAAGTCCTTGATCTCCTGGGGCTTGGTGATGCTCTCTCGGATGTTGGCGCTTTCCGCTGAAAAGTCGTCGGCGATGATCTCGTTGCACACGTCCACGCACTCGTCGCAGATGAAGACCGTCGGGCCCGCGATGAGCTTCCGCACGTCGTTCTGGCTCTTGTTGCAGAACGAGCAACGCAGGATCTCTTTTTCACCGTCTCGTTTCATCGCACGCCTCGCTCCCGCCTTCGTCGCCGACCCGTTTTCGGGCGCTCCGAAAACTGGAAGCATTATACTCGCTTTGTAAAGCCCTTCCCATACACCGAGCCCCTTTTTCCGCCAAGGCGCAGGATTTGCTCAGGAAGCGGAACGGGCTGAGAAGTGACGGCCGTCCTCGAACGGCAGCAGTTAATCCTTTTTGACGATCACCGCGTCGATGATCCCGTAACTCTTGCCTTGCCCTGCATCCATGATGAAGTCGCGCTCAACGTCCCGCTGGATTTGCTCGGCCGGCTGTCCGGTATGGCTGGCAAGGATCTGGTTCATGCGCTCGCGCAGTCTCAGGATCTCACGGGCATGGATGTCAATGTCGGTGGCCTGTCCCGACAGTCCCGAAATGGAGGGCTGGTGGATCATGATCCGGGAGTTGGGCAGGGCAAACCGCTTTCCCCGAGCGCCTGCCGCCAGCAGCAGGGCCGCCATGGAAGCCGCCTGCCCGATGCAGATGGTGGACACGTCGGGTCGGATAAACTGCATGGTATCATAAATCGCCATCCCAGCGGAGATGGTACCCCCCGGCGAATTGACGTAGAGAGAGATGTCCTTTTCCGGATTCTCCGCCTCGAGGAACAGCATCTGGGCAATCACCAGATTGGCAACGGCGTCATCGATCGGGGTGCCCAGGAAGATGATGTTGTCCTTGAGCAACCGGGAGTAAATGTCGTAGGCTCGCTCCCCCCGGTTGGTCTGCTCCACAACCATGGGTATCAACAACTCATCTCACCCCGCCCATTATTTTAGCATGCTCGTGGAGTAAATCAAGAGCTTTCTTTCTCAATAAGTTAGTCCGAATTTCTTCCAGCCTTTCCTCGCGCTTGAGAGAGGCTTTGAGGGCGACGACGCTCTGGTGGGAGGAACGGGCGATCCGCTCCAGCTCCCCCTCCATCTCCTCCTCGGCAACCTCCAGTCCCTCCCGGCGGGCGATTTCCTGGAGGATCAGATCTCGCCTGACCTCCCGGCGGGCAGGTTCCCGGTATTTGTCCCGAACGGCCTGCCAGTCGATCTTGGTCCTTCTCAGGTCCACCCCCTGGGAGGCCAGGTTGGCGGCCACTTTGTGAGAGATCGCATCCAGTTTTCTTTCCACCAGCGATTCGGGCAGCTCGAAAGAAGTTCGCTCGCTCAAGCTCTGCACCAGGGAGTCCCGGGCCGCTTCCACGGCTTGTAGCCGCGACTGCTCTTCCATGTCCCTTCGTATCTTCTGGCGGAACTCCACCAGGGTCCCCAACTCTCCCAAATCCTTTGGGAAATCGTCGTCGAGGGCGGGCAATATTTTCTCCTTGATGCCCGCCAGCTCCAGGTGGTACGTGACCTGTTTTCCAGCCAGGCCCTTGGGACCGGGAGGGTCGTTGCTGTGAAGGACTTCAAAATCCACCGCTTCCCCCACGCGCATGCCCCGCAGGCGTTCGGTGAAAGCCGGTTCTGTGTTCTTGCCTCCCACCTCCAACAGCACGTTGTTCTCGACGATTTCGCGGCCCGTCTCCCCCACTTTCCCCCGGACGTTCACCAGGGCGAAGTCCCCCTCCTGCACTTCCCGGTTTTCCACGGGGACGTACTGGGCGGCGTTTTCCCGGAGGCGGCGCAGGACCTCTTCGACGTCGGGTTCCGTCACCGGCTCCTCTTTCTGTGCGGCCTCCAGTCCCTTGTAATCGGGCAGCGAAATTTCCGGCAGAACCTCAAAGGTCGCTTCAAAGCGAAGGGCCTGCCCTTCTTCGAACTCCACCCTGTCCAGCTTGGGTTCGCTCAAGGGCTTCAGGCCCCTCTGTTGGACCGCCTGATCGTAGGACTTTGGGATCAGACGATGAAAGACCTCTTCCTTGATCTCGTTGTAGAAGCGGCGCCGCACCAGCGCCGTGGGGACCTTCCCCGGGCGAAAGCCCGAGATGCGAGCCACCCGGGTATACTCCCGGGTGATTTTCTCGAACTCCTCTTGTACCGTGTCAGACGGGACCTCCACAGCCAGCGTCTTCTTGCACGCGGTCGTCTCGATCAGTTCAGCCCTCACTTCCCACACCTTTCGCCTGGATGTCCTTCAGGGATGGCACAGATGTCTCAGGATTCCGAAGGCATTCCGAAAATTGCGGAAGCGGGGATTCGAACCCCGAAGGCCTCTCGGCCACTGGATCCTAAGTCCAGCGCGTCTGCCCATTCCGCCACTTCCGCAGGCCACCCTTCTATATAGCAAGTTTCTGGCAGGGACGCAAATCGGGCTCCGCCTTCTTCGAGGGAGAAAGCCCAACCAGTGCCAGACGGCTGAAAGCCATGCCCTGACGCATCCCTAGAAACTGGGACTGGGCAAGCTGCCCAAAGTGCTTGACTCGCTGGAATATTTGTGCCATAATTTGCACAAATTGAGGGGAACCGGGCGGACAAGAGGAGCCGCCCATGACCGCGTTGCTGTCCATCAGCGAGAGGCGCACCAGCATCAGGGTTCCGGGCTTGGGTGTGTTTGTGGAGAGCCTCCCGCCCCATCGCCTGCAATTTTTCCCGGATAACGTGAGCCGAGGAGGGATGCTCTTCCACCTGTCCGAGCTCCCGCCGGAACCGGGCTCCGACCTGGCGCTGAGGATCTATCTTCCCACCGACTGGGTTCCCCTGGAGGTGCAGGCCAAGCTCCTCCGGACTCAGCCCGACGGAAATCTGCACAAGGTGGCAGTTCAGTTCGGCGACCTTTCCAAAGTGGATCAGGCTCGGATCCTTCGTTTCTGCCTCATGACGCTCATGACCGACCAGGATTACACGTTGCTTTTCAGGGAGCCTGCGACGCTGCCTCTTAGCCCTCAAAACGAATTGATTTTGAACCTGGCGGATGAAGGCATCTACGGGTTGGATCTGAAGGGCCGAGCCACGTTTGTCAATCAGGCAGCGGCGCGAATGCTCGGATATGAAGTCGGTGAGCTGATTGGGAGGCCCATCCATAAACTTCTCCCCCATGCCAAACTCGACGGGACGTCCCACCGCCGGGAAGAGTGTCCCCTCTGTGCGGCACTGAGGGATGGCACCGTCCGTCATGTGACGGACGAGGTCTTCTGGCGAAAGGATGGTACCGCATTCCCAGTCGAGTATGCGACCACCCCGATTCGGCAACGTGGCGAGCTGGTGGGTGCTGTGGCGGTTTTCAAAGATGTCACCCAGCGCAAGCAGTTGGAGGAGCAGTTGCGCCAGGCACAGAAAATGGAAGCGGTGGGAAGGCTCGCGGGTGGGGTATCTCATGACTTCAACAACTTGCTCACGATCATCTCGGGTTACAACCAGCTGATGCTGGGTCGCCTCGATCCGGGCGAATCCTTGCACCGACAGGCCGAGGAGATCAGTAAGGCGGTGGAACGGGCTGCGTCCCTGACGCAGCAACTGCTGGCCTTCAGCCGCAGACAGGTGCTCCAGCCCAAGGTGCTGGACCTTAACGCCTTGGTGTCCACCCTGGACAAGATGCTCCGACGCCTGATCGGCGAGGATATCGACCTGGCGACCGTTCTGGGCCCGGATCTGGGACACGTCAAAGCCGACCCGGGGCAGATTGAGCAGGTCGTCATGAACCTCGCCGTCAATGCCCGCGACGCCCTGCCCCAGGGAGGGAAGCTCACCATCGAGACGGCGAACGTTGATCTGGACGACGCCTATGCCCGCCTGCACGTCGCTATTCGCACGGGTCCTTACGTCATGCTCGCGGTGAGCGACACCGGCTGCGGGATGGACGCCAAGACCCAGTCCCGGATCTTCGAGCCGTTTTTCACCACCAAGGAGCAGGGAACCGGGCTGGGCTTGTCCACCGTGTACGGGATCGTCAAACAGAGCGGCGGCAACATCTGGGTCTACAGCGAGCCCGGGCGGGGTACGACCTTTAAGGTCTACCTGCCCCGGGTCGAGGAAGAGATCGAGATCGTCGGGCCACCTGAAAGCAAGCCAGTCCGCGGTTCCGAGGCCCTCCTGGTGGTGGAAGACGAAGAGGCGGTCCGCAGACTGGTTCGTGAGATGCTGGAAGTGAACGGTTACACCGTGCTGGAAGCCCGCGACGGCGCTGAAGCGCTTCTCCTGGGTGAACGACATGAGGGCGCAATCCACTTGATGGTCACCGACGTGGTGATGCTGGGGATGAGCGGCCGCCAGTTGGCCCAACGTCTGGCCGCTGTGCGCCCGGAGATGAAAGTGCTCTACACGTCGGGCTACACCAACGATGCCGTCGTCCGGCACGGTGTTTTGGACTCGAGCATGCACTTTCTCCAGAAGCCCTTCACCCCGGATGCCCTCGCCCGCAAGGTGCGCGAGCTGCTGGATGCGCCGGCGGGGAGGGATGCGAGGGAGAGCTGACCAGGGTCCTGCAGGAACGAAGCGGGATCAGCCCTCTTCCTAGAGCTTCTGGCGAAGATAGAAGATCGAGGACCATACGACGGCGAAGCCCAAAATTTGAAGGGCCGTGGCGCCCGCTCCCAGAACCACCCAATTCAAGACGGCCGCAGTTGCCGGAAACGCCAGCTCCGCAAGGGTCGCCTGAGAGGCCGGCGTTTCCCGCAACCCCCTGTAGTACAGCAGGAGTCCCGCGAATCCCGGTATCAAGGCGAGTGCGATCAGCGGCGGGAGATTTGTCCGCGAGGGGACCGCTATGCTTTGAGGCAGGACAGCCAGCGTGAGTACCGGCAGTGCGCAGACGATCCGCAGCCCGGTTAAAAGATGAAAAGGGATCTTCGGCGCGATCACCCGCCCCAGGATGGTCGCACTTCCCCATCCAGCGGCTGCTCCCAACGCCAGCAAGGATGCCACAGCATTGAGATGGGAAAATGGATCCCACGGATCCTGCCCCCCGAAGGAAATCAGATAAGCGCCGCCCAGGGAGACCGCAGCCACGGCAGGAAAGGTAGAATGCCAGCGTTCGCCCAACAGGCCTCGGGCCAGGGCGATGGCGAACACCGGCTGAAGCTTTTGCAAGAGCACCGCCGTGGTGGGGTTGCCTGATCGGACGGAGTAGGTGAAAAGAAGGGTGGCCAGCGCTGAACCGATCCAGGCCACGCCGAGGACCGCCCACCATTCCTTGAGGGTGATCTTACGAAGGAAGGATCGCTGACGGATCAGGATCGGCGCGACGACAACGGCGAGAAGGAGATGCTCGTAGAAAACGATGTGAAGCGGCGGAAGAACCTCAGCCAGCGGGCGCCGCAGAACCGTGTCGGTCCCCCACAGGGCTGCGCCCGCAGCCACCCATAAGACGCCCGACGTCCGGGACTCAGATGCCGCAGAGGGGAGCATCGATCGACCATCAGCAGTCGGCACTCGTCCAACCCTTTTTTTTCGGCGTTCGATGTTCCCGGGACCGATTCTTCACCGCGGATGAAAAAGTGCAGTTGGCGATCTCCGGCGAGATAGGCCCCATTTACAAACCTGCACCGCGTCGAAACCATTCAACCAGGTCGAGGATTTCCTTCCGGTCCGAATCTTCAAGCATCACTCGTCCTTCTTCTCTCCCAACCTGGTCGATGATGGGTGCATCCTGGCTATCAAACCGGTCTAGGACAGCCACGACCGCTGAACGCAACCTCTCCTCGTGGTGCTTTCGCCCATCCTGTCCAAGCAAGTACGCCCCGGCAACCTGATAGGGCACCAGAGATCCCTCGTGCTCGAGGCCATAAGGGCGGTCGTCGCGTTCATCGTCCGCATAATGACGAGCGCAGTAGAGAACGCTCGTCAAATCCTTTGGCAGCTTCCGATCCGAATACGCAATTAACTTCAGTAGCACATACAGCGGGATTGGAGCGACAGGGGCAAACACACGGGGTGTGAGTTCTACTGGTATGGCGCTATTGATCGCTTGATCAAACCCGGCGACATTCAGAACCGTCTGATCCTCCAGCACGAGCTCTCCTTTGGGTGCCATGGCTTGGCTGTATGGGATCAAATCGACGAGCGTACCGTTGCGGTACCGAAGTCGATGTGGGGCTGACGTGCCTTCGAACCCGAAGACGCGCAGCTTCCCTTTAAGGGTTTTGAATGCGTCCATCGATTTAACCACCACCAGCGCGTCCGCATCCAGCGTCATCGTCTGTGGTCGAGCACTCAGAAGAAGCTGCGGCACTAAGGCCCCAATGATGCAGAAGTCTCGCTTTAATCGTGCAAGTGCCGTGACAAGCGCTGTAAGCGCTTCATGTAAGGCTGGTTCGATCTCGCTCATGCCACAGCCTCTCGAATTCGAGGCATGAGCAGGTCCGCCGCCTCACGTGCTCGATCAGTGTCCTGATACCGCAGCTCGGCGTAAGTTAAGAGCAAGGGCGCGCAGGGAACCCCCTGCACCGTCCTGGCCTCCAACGCCAGGGGACCCGGGGGTTCGACGACATGCACGTTTCCACCGCGGGGATCGGGTTGTGCATCCAGCGCTGCCAGAACCGGCTTCGCGAACGTCATCGGATCGGCGTAGAGCTGTGTTATCTCGTCTCGAAAAAATTGGTCCATGAGGCACGCGGCGTCCGCACCCGTCAAAGACCAGCGGATTCCATGTGCCCCGAGTACGGCCTGTAATTTTTTCCAAAGCTGTTCCTTCTCACGGACCCGAACTTGAAGCTGGAGTTTGCCCAACTTGGGGCGAAGGACGGTGTTGTACGCCTGCACCCAGACTGTGACCAGTTCCTCTCGACGCCCCACGCGCCGGCGGCCGCGCGTGCCCTCGAAAAATCCTCTGGCACGAAGATCACGCAAGACCCCTCCGACGGTGCCAAGTGCGACACCGGCCTTCTTCGCAAGCTCCCGGTGGGTCCAAACCGCGGCGTCGGGACGGATCAGCAGAGCCATGGCAATCCGGACCCACCCTTTCGTGACCGTTCCCGGCGCTGTTGCCCGTAGCTTCTGGGGCACCTTCCCTTCGACATGCACGTAGAGACCCGGGCCTTCAAGATGTGCGTTGCCCGCTAAATCTAGATAGTCCACGCCGGCCAGAACCAAGATGTTGGCCTGTTGCGGCCGAATAAAGGGGGTGAGAACCAATAGCCGCAGTGCTGGAGTCCGACCTTGATTCGGCTCAATCCATAATTCTCTAAGTCGGGCCGCTATCCAGTGGGCATCCTGTGCGGCCAGATGGCGCTTTTCTTCGATCACGTAGTCGAGACGTCCTCCCGGCCCCCTCCGGGTGAGGAAGCCATCGGCTGTTACCGCCCGATGGCGGTCGGTCCAATCCTCACGGAGCTTTGCGCCGGGCAACCACTTGTCGAGGAAAGTCTTGTATGGTTGGAGCCTCTTCTGTTGAGCCATATGTTCTCTTTATAGCATAGTTCACTATTTTTGAACAATAGATATAGATGAACAAGATGAACACTAACGGGCATTGGCCAGCGCTGATAATTGGAAGCGACGCGCTGTCTTGACCCAGAGTTGCCTCAAATTTAGGGATGGATGTTAGTTCGGTTAAGCTGAGTAATTTCAGCATGTTACGCGACCGGCTAGATGATTCCGTGGCGGTGGCGGGAGCGAGTGGTTGCCAACTGGTAGCCAATTCGTTGTCTGGGGATGGGGAGCGCCTCGTAAGTGCTTGAAAAGAGTGGTGAGGCGCGGAGGACTCGAACCTCCAACCCGCTGATTAAGAGTCAGCTGCTCTACCAGTTGAGCTAGCGCCCCATCCGGAGAGAAAAAGTGCGCCTGGCAGGAGTCGAACCTGCGGCCTTTGGTTCCGGAGACCAACGCTCTATCCATCTGAGCTACAGGCGCACGAGGTTTCTTTTCAATGACTTATCAGATGGCCAGCCTACCACATCATCCCGGCTGGTGTCCATCGGAGATCCAGCGGAAGCGTTCGCCGAACCGCTGGCGATGAGCGAACGATTCGCCTCGTCTCCGAATCCACATCCGCGGCGCGGTGGTGGGCCCATGAGGCCCATGAAAAGGATGTAATGGCATACCTCCGGCGTTACGAAAAGTTGCAGGTGATTTTCCGGGCAAAGCCTGCCTTCGAGCCATCCAAGTCTTAGTCCTTGAAGAGGTTAGGAATGGCAGTCTGGTCCCGGAATTGCGTCAGCGCAAGGCATCCCTGGGTCGGAGGAAAGACGCAGGAGGTCAAAGCATGCTTGTTGCCTGGGTGGTTTTGTTGGTGTTGGCTTTGGGGGTTGGGCCGGTGCGGGCTGCGGGAGGAGTGCTGGAAGGAGTTCAATGGCAGCGGGATCAATGGCTCCACCACGCGGGAACGCTGGAGGAGACCAAGGAAATCTACGACAAAACGGGAAAGCTCCTGAAGCGGGACACCTTTGTCGCCCAGGTTACCTACGGCTTGAGCCACACATCTCCCACGTTTCTCGTACAGGTCAAGACGCCGGTGGGGAAAAGGATCAACCGGTCGAACCTGTACGAGGTGCGTGGCTTTGCCACCGTTTTTTCGGGTCTGGCGGAGCGGGAGTACCAGGTGGAGCAACTGTCCGAGGACACGTTCCGTGTGACCCCGCCTGAGTGGAAGGTGCCGAGCAATGGTCTGGATGGATTTGAGGGAGTGGTTCGAGTCAATGAGGGCCAGGTCGAAACCATGCACGGGCTCCTGAAACACACCAAGTATCGCAACCTATTCTCAGCCCAATTCGTTCCCGTGAACGGGCAAAATGGGGTCGTGTACCTTCCCTCCCGTGTCGAGGTCCAGGCCCGAATCGGCAGTTGGGGCAGGGAGAGGCAAGCAAAGCTCATTCTCGTTTTCAAGGATTGGCTGGATCTCCGGAACCTTCCTCGCGAGGTGGAGGGTCCCGGCACGGCTGATTCCGTCTCCCCCGTTTCGTTGGTGAAAGCCCGGCGACGAGGAGGACGTTAGCGCATCCGCCGCTCCAGCATGGGATCACCACGTGGGTTTTGAGAGAGACCCTCAGCGCAGCCCGGTGAGCTCCCGCAGCATACGCCAGTTCCGAAGTCGATCCTCTTGCGCCCGCAGGAGCATCTCCGACGGGTTCCCCTCGTCGTCGAACTGCTTGGCAAACCTGCCCTCGGTGCGGGCAAAATCGATGAAGTCGAAGGGCTTGTCGGTCTTGGGCGGCGTCCACCAGTCCTCCTTCGGCGCCGGATTGCCGATCAGGCTCAATCGTTCGCGGATCGCTTGCCCCTTTTGCGGATTGTAGATCAACAGCGGAAACGCCCGGGATTCCACCGCCAGCTTGGCGTGGTGAGCGGACATGTTGTCGGCCACGCCATGTTCCGGCTGGCAGGTGCTGTACACGTTGACCACGGCCGGGCCGGGATACTCGTTGGCCTCCATGACGGCCTTGTAAAAGTGGTTGATGTGGGCTGGCGTCGTCTGAGCCACATAGACGTCGGGGTGCATGAGACAGATGCGCGCCAACTCTTTTCGCTGTTCCCGTTTCCCTTTGATCGTCCTGCCGACGGCTGCCATCTTGGCGTCCTGCCCGAGGAAGGAGGCCGTGGATGCCTGGCCGCCGGTGTTGGAATAGACCTGCGTATCCAGCACGAGAACGTTGATGTCCATCCCACTGGCCAGCAGCCGGCTCAGGCTCTGGAACCCGATATCGTACATGGCGCCGTCACCGCCGATGACCCACAGCTTCTTATCGCTCCACCCTTTCTGGTCCCAGCGGGCGCGGATTCCCATGGCATCCGCCGGGCCGTTCTCAAATAACGAATTGGTCCACGGCACGAGGAAGGGATTGTAAGGGTAGGTGGAGCCATAGACCGTGTTGCACCCCGTGGCTGCCACGATCCCGATGCTTTCCGGCCCGTAGACGAAGCCGGTGGCCGCCAGCATCATGCGGATCGCGGTTGCTTCACCGCATCCCATGCAGGAGCCGGCCCCTCCCACGTACAGCAGCGACGACGCCTCGGCGAGCATGAAGTCGGCCAGCGCCCGCTCGTTGATGTACTCCTTGGGTGTGGGCCCGATCCGGCGGAAAAAATTGAACGCCTGGCGATAGCGCGGCAGCGTCCCTTCATCCTTCTTGACCATCTTGAGGGCGTGATAGCCCAACTCGTCACAGACCTGAACACACTCCGCGCAGCCTTTACACTTGGTGGGATCGATGAAGATGCCGAACAACGCGCCCTCCTGCCCCTGCTTCTCCGGCACGTCGCCATACTTGCGGGTCCTCGCCCAGTGGGAGCGCACCCAGGCCCGCTCCTCCGGGTCTTCGATCTCGGTCAGAGCTTGTTCCACACGGGAGGCCGGGATCGCCTTGCCCAGGATGGCGGTGTCCGGACACTCGGTGACGCAGGTCATGCAGCCCACGCATTTCTCCCGAACGAACTCCGGGATCTCGGGGGCAATGTAACTGAAGTCGCGCAGCGCGCCTGTGCCGGGAGGAATCAGGCTGCGGGCAATCCCCAGGTCGGCCGGCAGCTCCACCGAACCGGTGCCCTCCTGATGGGTGCCAATGACTCGCCGGTTGAAGTCGTCCACGTAGGCGTCCAGATCGAGCTCCAACAGGTGAGCGTCCAGGAAAGCTGTCTCGTGGGTTTCCTTCGCCTCGCCGGGCTGCTTGATGCCCAAGTCTGTCAGCTCGCGAACGGCAGACTCCAACGGACTCAGCATTTCATCGCGCTCGGTCATGGTACACCTCCCTCACGCTTTTCCTTCGGTGACGTGCCTGGCCAGATCGGTCACGGATAGAATCCCCAACGGTCGCACCTGGTTGTCCTCCTGCTCCACCACCACCAGGCGGTGAATCCGCCTCTCCCGAAGCATGCGAACGGCCTCGCTGATGGGGGTGTCCGGAGTCACGCTGATGACCGGCCGGCTCATGAGGTGCTCGGCCGTCATCCCCCGCCAATGTTTCAAGTACGGTTGGACGAAGCGGGCGTTGACCAGGTCCGTGCGCGAGATCACGCCCACCGCCTCGCCCGCCTCGTTGACGACCACCAGGGCGCTGACATCCTTGGAATCCATGGTTTGAGCCACTTCCTTCACCGAGGTGTCCGGACGACAACTGATGACACCCCGATGCATCCAATCGCGTACCGTTTTCTCACCCATGTGATCGCTCTTCAACGTCCGGCTCATCGAGGCTGAGCTGCTTCTGCCGCAGCCTCCATCACGTCACGGGCCACCTCAAAGACCTCTTGATTCCCGCGCTTCACCGCTTTGAGGTTATCATGGATCACCTGCTCGCCCCGCTTGCCAAAGAACTTGCGCAGCGACTTCTCCACGGCCGCGAAGACCTGTTCATCGCTCAGCCGGCGCTCCTGCATGAACGGAGCAACGCGCAAGAAGATACCCAGCAGCACGATGCCCTGCATCCGCTGCACCAGTTCCGGCCGGGTCGCCACCTCCTCAGCGATCTTCACCGCATCCAGCGCCAGCACCCGGATGCGCTTTCGGAGAATGATCTCTCGGGCGTAACGCGGGATGGTGGCCCACACTTCATCCGGATGGGCACTCGGGTGCTGGACGAAGATCGTGCCACCCGGGGAGAGGCCTTCCAGGGGATTCCCCAGGTGGAAAGCATCGACGTTGTTGAGAGGGATAAAATCAACATATTTCAATTCCGAATGCGCCCGGATCGGTTGCTCGGCCACGGTCAGATAATAGGTGGTCGGCAATCCTTTCTTCTCCGACCCGTACAACGGGTAGGCCTGCACCTGAAGGCCGAACAGGTCGCCGACGATGGTGGCGATGATCCTGTTGGTGGTCACCGAACCATACCCGCCCACCGAATGGCCGCGCATGGAGAAGGCGCCCGGCGGTCGAACGTCGGGGTCTCGATCCGAGAGGAGCGCCTGATGGTGTTTGACCCCCAGGACAAAGTAGCGCTGCTCCTTTTTCTCCCGCAGGTGGGACAGCGCTGCCACGAAATCTCCGGGGCGAATGTCCCGGCTGCCAAGGCCGGCGGAGCCGGAATAGATAAGGGGGGCTCGCTCGATATGCGGATAACCGGGGGCGCCCCCCAGGGCATCGGCGAATGCGGCCTTGACTTCCGCCGTCAACGGGTTCGATTGTGCCGATGGATCATCCATCCGTTCGATAATGGCGACGGCCTTGAGGTGCTTGAGCGCCTCCACGATTTGCGGTCCGGGGAATGGCCGGAAGCAGGTGACGTGCAAGGTTCCGACCTTGAGGCCCTCCCGATGGCGCAGATAATCGGCCGTGGCCGTTGCCGTTTCAACCAGGCTGCCCATACCGACGATGGCGTATTCGGCATCCTCCAGCCGGTACGGACTGACCGTCCCGTAACGGCGGCCGGTCAAATCGTAGAACCGATCCATGACTCGCTGCACAATGGTCGGCAGGCGATCGTAGAAATAGCGTTGTGCGATCTTGCCTTTCATGTAGCTGTCCTGATTTTGCACCACGCCGCTCATGATGGGGTGGGAGGGATCCATCAAGTTCCGCAGCCGGTGGTCACCGTTGGGATCGCCCACGAACTGCTTCATCAATTCGGGCTCCGGCAACCGGATGCTTTCGATAGTGTGGGTGGTCAGGAAGCCATCCTGGACATTGAAGAACGGCGTTTCCGACTCCTCGGCCGCCCGGCGGGCGATGAGCGCCAGGTCGGCTGCTTCCTGGACATTGCGAGCGAAAAGCATACCCCAGCCGCAGTCAGCCACCCCCATGACATCGTCATGGCCGGCGTGGATGTTCAGTGCCTGAGACGTGAGAGCGCGAGCGCCGATGTGAAAGACAGCCGGCAAGCGCTTGCCAGAGATCACGTACAACACTTCCTTCATGAGGATCAGCCCCTGCCCGGAGGTGAAATTGGCCACCCGCCCTCCGGCCAGCGCAAACCCTTCGCAGCTGCTGGCCGAACTGTGTTCCGACTCCAGTTCAAGGAAGGCCAGCGGCTCACCCCACAGGTTCCGCTGGCCGTTGGCGACAGCCATCTGATAGCCGCCGCCCATATTGGTGGATGGCGTGATCGGGTAGGCGCAGGCTCCCTGGCTGATGTGAGTCTCGACCCACACGACTGCTTCAGACCCGTCGGCGGTGCTGGGAACGCCAGGAAAAGGGAAACTTTGACGACCTGCTGCTGTATCCATGGGCCTATTCCCTTCCATGGGCAGCACGTCACGTGCCATCCGCCCGGACAACCGGCCCTCCAGCCGAACCGCTCAAGTTTAACCGGATTCCACGTGGACGGGTCGATAAACAAGGTTCGCCAGCGTCGGCTTTTAGGTCATATGACCCACTCTCTCTGGGGCTTTTCACGCATTTCACCCGGTATCTTGAAAACGCAACTAACCTTGGGCCAAAATGCTCAGAGCGCGTCGGCGCTGAGGGATGTGGGTCCGTCGCGCACTGGCTTATTTGGGAGTATTTGATGGGCGAGCAGTCAATCATCACCACACTGGAACTCCAAGAGGGCTACCGGTTCCTGGCGCACTTCGACCAGAACGGGACAGCTCCGTTGCTCACAGCTCCGTTGCTCATGGATGAGCCTCTTCCCCTCGGGGAAGGGAAAGGGCCGAGCGCCGCACGGGTCCTTTCCGCTGCCCTGGGCAACTGCCTGAGTGCGAGCGCCCTGTTCTGCCTCCGCAAGGCGCGCATCCCGGTGAACGGGATGCGGACCACCGTCGAGACCCGCCTGGCCCGGAGCCCTCAGGGCCGGCAGAGGATCGGCGGGGTCACGGTCCGCATCGCGCTGGACGTTCCCCCTGAGGACCGGGGACGGGTCGGGCGCTGCCTGGAGCTGTTCGAGGATTTCTGCGTCGTCACCCAGAGTGTCCGTCAAGGAATCTCCGTGGATGTCGATGTCGAAATTTCCGAGGCTCGGTGAGCCAACGCCTTCGCCATTGCCATGGACACCACATACGCCCTCGGGCGCATCCTGCGGTCGCCCGAGCTGTGTCGCGACCTCGAGGCGATCTGCGGGTGCGGTGGACGGTTTGCGGGCACGCAGTCCGAAGCGATGGCGAGGGCGTTCCTCGAACAGAGGCTCGGAGAGGTGGCGAGGACGGTCCGCGCACACCTCTTCACTTACTCCGGCTGGACGCGACAGAGCAGCCGCCTGCGACTCCTGAGGAGGGCGGCGCAGGACCTGGCATCGACGAGCCTCGTGCTGTCGCCCGCCACGCCCGCCGGGGGTCTGGAGTTGGAGGTCTTGGACCTGGGACGGGGCACGGCCAGGGAGTTCAGGGCGTCGCGCGATCGCATTCCCGGGCGGGCGGTGCTCGTGCAGCACGAGTACCCGTTCAGCGTGGCCCACATTCACCGCCGGCGCAAGTACGCCTGGGCCAGGGAGGCAGGGGCGGCCGCGTTTCTCATCGCCAACTACATCCCGGGTTGTGGCGTCGTGACCGGTTCCTCGGGGCGCGGTGAACCCGCCGACATCCCGGCGTTGGGCCTGAGCCACGAGGCGGGCGACGTGCTGCGCCGCGAGTCGGAGCAGGGAAGCGCCCGAGTGCTGCTGGAAGTGCGAGTGGCGCGCCGCAAAGCCACGGGCGCCAACTTGATTGCCGAGATCCCCGGGAAAAGCGACGGGTGGGTCGTCCTGTGCGCTCACTACGACGGGCACGATCTGGCAGAGAGCGCCATGGACAACGCCTCAGGGCTTGCGGCGGTCCTGGAAGTATTCCGGGCAGTAGGGCCCAGCGTGCCGCAGTTCCGCCGGGGCCTCCGGGTCATCTTCTTCACCGCCGAGGAGTGGGGCCTCCTGGGCTCCCACCTTTATGTCCAGAGCCTTTCCGACGGGGAACGCCGGAGGATTGCCCTTGCCATCAACCTGGATACGGTCGTGGGAGGCGCAAGCTTGACCGCGTTGACCAGTGGCATGAGCGACGTCGGGGATTTCGTGCGCCAGGCCACGGCGACGGGCGGCGTGCCCGTCACCCTGGTGAGCCCGCTGCAGGCCAACTCCGATCACTACAACTTTTTTCTGGGCGGCATTCCATCCTTCCGCCTGGTCTCCGGCTATGAAAATCCGGCCTCGCTCACGCGATACCTGCTGACCCCCGCGGACACCCGCGACAAGGTCGATCCAGGCGAGCTTCGCGTCGCAGCCATGGCCGCGGCGGAGCTTGTCCTGCGTGCGTGTACGTCGGCCGAGCCCATCGCAGAACACCGGCGCCCGGCGGAGGTGCAGCGGACGCTGGACGCCGCCGATCCCTGAACCCGACCCTAATTGCAGGGAATCGCCGCCGTTAGACCTCCACGACTTGAAAGGATCGATCGAGATTGCACAGGATCTCGGCGCCACGTTCGCGCAGCACCACCGTGTCCTCCACCTGCAGTCCCGGGAACCCCAGCTCGTAGTAGGGGACCTCCACTTCGAAGACCATCCCCGCCTCGAGCGGGGTAGAG
>JACQTF010000214.1 GCA_016210925.1 Acidobacteriota bacterium
ACAGCTTTTAGTTGACAGGGATTCCGGGCGGTGAAAAAATCAGGGTCTCCGTCCACGATTCCCAAACGGGAGCGTCTTCAAGGGGGGTGAGCCGTGTATCCTAGTCGAAGTGTTACGGTAAGGCTGATTTGTCTGTGGGGCTTGGCGTTGGTGTCCGGTGGACCCGCCTTTGCCGAAATGAACCCGGCTGCCCAGGGCGGCCTTCCGCCGGAGGTTCTCTCCTTCCCCGACCTGATCATCCATCACGCCAAGGTCGTCACCATGGATGATGCAGCCATCAACACGTCTCCCGGCACCCTCGCCGAAGCGGTGGCTGTTCGGGACGGCAAGATCCTGGCGGTGGGCGGGAACGACGACGTTCTGCGGCTTGCGGGCCCGAAGACCCAACAGATCGATGCCAGGGGCCGAACCGTCATCCCGGGCATCATCGATGTCCATACGCACCTGCACGACTTCGCCCTGACAGACTGGCTCCGCAAGGCCTCACCCCCGCCGGTGGCTCAATTCTCTGCGGTAGGGCAGAGCTTCGACGAGATGAAGAGAAACATCGAGGTGCTGCTGAAGGAACGCGCAAGCCGGGTCAGGCCCGGGGAATGGGTCGTCGTGGACCTGCCGCGCTCCGATGACCGGGGCATCGGGACCAGCTTCATCATCCAGAGGAAGATGACCATCAAGGACCTGGACCGGCTCATGCCCGAGAACCCCTTGCTGGTGGCCTCCCATCCGGCCTACTTGATCAACTCCAAGGGGAAGGCCGCGCTGAAGGGGATCTATGGTTTCGAACCATCTCTCCAGGAGGTGGACGAGACCGGTTACACCTGGGGTTACGGGGTGGAATACCGCCGGGGACTGGTGGTGGATGACCGTCTCAAGGACGATGTGGAGGTCCTGGCAGAGATCGCCCGAGGGTGGATGGACAAATTCGCGTCCGCTGGAATGACCACCTGGTCCTCCCACATCATGGGCAAGTCCTGGTTCAACGCTTACATGAAGCTGGTCCGGGAAAACAAGATGCCCATGCGGTTCGCCTACGCCCATTACAACGGGGCGCTCTTGAACCCCTACTCCCCTGTCTTTTACAGCCGCCTGGGGGATATGACCGGGTTGGGGACGGATTATTTCTGGCAGGCGGGTGTCAGCCTCGGGTACATTGACTCCGGTCCGCCTCTGATCTGCACGTCGATCCCGGGCGGTCCCGAGGGCAAGTGGTGCCGCCTCGCCCCGGGCTCCAAGCTGTACGAGATGGCCTACGAAGCCGTCGTTTCGGGTTCCCGGGTGGTCCTGGGGCACAACTACGGAGACAAATCCCTCGACCACTTCATGGATCTCCTCGAGGACGCCATGAAGAAGGAGCCTCATGTCACCCTGGATTACATCCGCTCCCGGCGCATGACCACGGACCACTGTGGCCTGTATCCCCGGCCGGACCAGATCGCCCGCCTCAAG
This sequence comes from Acidobacteriota bacterium, assembly GCA_016210925.1. GTDB lineage: Bacteria > Acidobacteriota > UBA6911 > JACQTF01 > JACQTF01 > JACQTF01. Next base: position 1,447 of record JACQTF010000214.1, read on the forward strand.
AAGCTGGGCATGATGATCAGCTGCTCCTCGGAGATGATCGATCGCACCTGGATCTACCTGAAGGACTACGGGCTGCAGTACGGGGATTGGGTCTCGCCGGTCAAGGATCTCCTGGATGGGGGAGTCAAGGTGACCTTCGAGAGCGAGCTCACGCCGGCGGAGGACGGGCTCTTCAAGACCTTTGTGCCCTACATCACCCGAAAAACCAAGGACGGGAACGTGATTTCAGCCAAGAACGCCGTGGACCGCGTCACCGTCATGAAGATGGCCACCATCTGGCCTGCAGAGTTCTTGTTGAAGGAGGACGTGCTGGGGTCGCTGCAGCCGGGCAAATGGGCGGACCTTTTGATTCTCAATAAAGACTATTTCAACGTTCCGGTGGAGGAGATCGCCACCGTTTATCCCCTGATGACCGTGCTGGGAGGAAAGGCGGTTTTCCTCCACAGCGAGTTCGCCAAGGAACTGGGCCTGCCGCCGGCTGGAACCCAGCTCAAATACCGATTCGAACACTAAGGACTCGTCACTCGTCATTCGTCAATGGTCATTCGGTGACCCAGCCGGTCAATGCATCACGAGTGACGAATGACGGTTGACGAGGCAAACGAGAGGAGGTTCATCAAAGATGTTCTCGAAGTCATCCAGCCTATTGTTCGTCTGTCTGTGCCTGACTGCTCTGGCCGCGGCACAGAGCGGCGCGGCGGATCTGCCTGCCGCCGTCGTCCGTTACGCGGACATGGTCGTCCACAACGCCAAGGTGATGACCATGGATGACAGCGGCATCAATACGTCGCCTGGCACCCTGGCGCAGGCGCTGGCGGTCCGGGACGGCAAGGTGCTGGCCGTGGGTACCAACGAGAAGATCCTGGCCCTGGCGGGGCCCAAGACCCAGAAGATCGACGCCAAAGGCCGAACCGTCATCCCGGGCATCATCAACGCCCACACCCACCAGCACGACAACGGATTCGTCGAGTGGCTCCAGGCCGGGAACGCCCCAGGGCTGATCGCCCAGTTCCAGGCTACGGGAAAGACCTACGACGAATTGAAAAAAAACATCGAGGTCACGCTGAAGGAGCGGCGCGGCACCGTCAAGCCGGGAGAGTGGATCTTCCTGAACCTGCCCCGGTTTGACGACAGGGAGATCGGAACCGCCTTCCTCCAGGACAAGGCGGTGACCCTGAACGATCTGGACGCCTGGGCTCCCGATCATCCCGTCCTGGCCATGGCGCACCCCGCCTACATGATCAACACCAAGGGGAAGCAAGCGCTGAAGGACCTTTACGGCTTCGAGCCGATCGCGGGGGAAGAGGTGGACGAGCAGGGCTTCACCTACACGGGCGTCGAGTATCGCCGTTCCATTCCCGTGGACAAGAACTACCGTGGGCAATGGGCCAGGCTGGGCGATGTCTTGAAGTGGCGTCTCGACCGCCAGGCAGCCGCCGGCATCACCACCTTCTCCTCCCACATCATGGGGAAGGAATGGTTCAACGCCTACATGCACCTGGTTCGCACCCACCAGATGCCCATGCGCTTCGCCTATAGCCATTATCAAGCCCTCGTCCTGAACCCCTATGCTGCCATTTTCTACAGCCGCCTGGGAGACATGGCGGGCCTGGGCAACGACTACTTCTGGCAGTCGGGGGTGGGGCTCAGCTACACCGATTCGGGCCCTCCGGAAATCTGCAGCTCCATTCCTGCCATCCCGGACGTGAAGCGCCGGGAGTGGTGCCGCCTGTCCCCGGGCTCCACGCTGTACAAGGTCGCCTACGAAGCCATTCGATCGGGGTCGCGAGTCGTCCTGGGGCATACGTACGGGGACAAGGCGCTGGATGAGTACATGGACCTGCTGGAGAACATCGCGCGGGAGGAGCCTTCCATGGGCCTGGACTACATCCGGTCGCGCCGGATGACCTCCGACCACTGCGGCTTCTACCCCCGGCCGGATCAGGTGGCCCGGATCAAGAAGCTAGGGATGATCATCAGCTGCGGGTCCGGCGAGCTGAGCCGGAGCTGGCCGCTGCTGGAAATCTACGGCATGCAGTACGCCAGCTGGATCTCGCCGGTCAAAACGCTGCTGGACGGAGGAGTCAAAACGGTCTTCGAGAGCGAACTGAGCCAGGCGGAGATCGGATTGTTCCGCAGCTTCGTTCCCTTCATCACCCGAAAGAACCGCGACGGGAAACTGGTCTCCCCCGAGAACGCCGTGGACCGGGTGACGGTGATGAAGATGGCCACCGTCTGGCCGTCGGAGTACGTGCTGAAGGAGGACGTGCTGGGGTCCCTGCAGCCGGGCAAGTGGGCCGATTTCCTGATCCTGAACAAGGACTACTTCACGGTGCCGGTGGAGGAGATTGGCACCGTCTTCCCCCTCATGACCGTGGTGGGGGGCAAGACCGTCTTCCTGCGAAGCGAACTGGCCAAGGAACTCGGGGTGCAGACCCTCGGAGCACAGTTCAAATACCGGTTCGAGCCCGGCGCTCCCCAGTAATCTGAGTAATCTGGGGACAGACTACTGAAAAGGGGCGGTTCAGTAGTCTGTCCCCAGATTTGCCTTTCAGTAGTCTGTCCCCAGATTCGATAGATTTGCCCCATACCAATCCGACCTATCCATCGGAAATATCAATTTGACACATAGGCAGATCCTATGCAAATCTGCCCGTGTCTTGTCCGCAAGGGACGCCGGCATATGAATCGACGTTCGGGGTTCTGGTGGATGTGGATCGCCTTGGCGGGGTTCGGAATCGAAGCCCCGGCCCAAAGCCGTTCCAGCGATGCGGAGGTCGAAGCGCTTCGCCAGCGAGTGCAGCAGCTGGAAGAGCAGAATCGGGTGATTCTGAAGGCCCTGGAGGAACTCAGGGCGCAGCGGGCGCCGCAGCAGGCATCTGGGGCTTCAGCTCAGGCGGCTTCGCCGGCCGGCAAACAAGAAGAGGCCGTCCGCTGGAGCGACCTGATCGGGAGCGAGAGCCGGATGAAATTTTACGGGTTTTTGCGCCTGGACTTGATCGCGGACGACTCGCGGCCGGATAACGGCCAAATTCCTTTTTTCATTCTGTCCGAAGACCCGCGCGTGGGCGCTCGGGATGCCGCCCATTTCACTTTGCATCCCCGGCTGACACGCTTCGGTATCAACTACAGCGGCCCGGCGGTGGAAACTCTTGGCGATTCCAGGCTGGGCGGCCAACTGGAGCTGGATTTTCAAAACGGCGGGCGCGAGTCGCGCCAGATCATTCGCATCCGCCATGCGAACCTCAAACTCACCCGCGGTGGTTTCTACCTGCTGGGCGGGCAGACGTGGGACATCATTTCTCCGCTTTTTCCCACCGTCAACAATGACACGTTGATGTGGAACGCTGGAAACCTCGGCGACCGCCGGCCACAGATCCTTGCGGCTTTCGAGCCCAAGGGAGAGACCGGTCAATTTTCCTTCACCGGTGGCATAGGCTTGACCGGAGCCATCGACGCGCTCGATCTGGATAACAACGGCTTTCGAGACGGCGAGGAATCAGCG
>JACQTF010000028.1 GCA_016210925.1 Acidobacteriota bacterium
AAATCGGGCCGGCGGCGAAAGACCTGGACCTCGGCCGGGTTCCGAAAGGAGTCCACCACGTAGTTTTTGTCCGGCTGGAGTTTTTGCAGGATGCGTTCCGCGAGAACGGCGGCTCCGTGCGTGCTTCGCAACTCGTTTCCCGCAGCGATCAGGTTGTCGCGGCTGACTTCGTCACCCCGGGAGCGAATCTCCTCCCGGATCACGTCCGAGAGAGAATGAAAGTAAAAGCTGCGGGACCGCAGGTAGTGGGCCACCTCGCCCTTGCCCGAGGCGTTCCGCCCCGTCAAGCCCAAGATCATGCCCGCCTCCGGCCCCAATGTACCACAATCAAAACCCAAAACTCTAAAACCTTAAACCCAAAACCAAGACAAGACCGGCGTCGGTTTTAGGTTTCGCCTAAGGGAATCCCTCACCTTACTCCGCGGCCGGCTTCTCCAGGATCGCGATCTTCTCGCGGCGGCTCGCCATGCCCACCACGCTGCAACCCTCCCTGGCGGCTTGCGAGAGCTCCTTCTGCAAGGTGGAAGTATGGGTGGTGGCCAGGAGCCCGTCCGAATAAAAATGGCCCAAAGTCTCCGCTGGCCATGGCGGTTCTTTCACCGCCGCGGTCGCAAAGAGTGTGGAGAAATGAATACGAAGCGGTCGGATAGAAGAAAGTTGACCAGCGAGCAGCAGAGGATGGACAGCAGATTCGCAGCAACCGGCTCGAGCATCCCTCCGCCGACCAGAAGACGCATGAAAAAGATATTGCCGGCCATGGAGACCATTCCGTTTGTCAGGTTGAAGCGCAACAGCGTGGAACCGGCTGCGGCAGACTCGGCGCCCTGCCGGTCGGCCCAAGTCCACTTCCTGTGCCACACGAAGTTGTGAAGCACGGCGGCCTCGACAGCCACGAACGTGGCCAGCAGATAATGCAGCCCAAAGACGTGGACAAGGAAACCCAGCGAGCCAGCCTGCACGACCAAGCCCGCAGCACTCACCGCGTTAAACTTCAGCCAGCGCATCAGACTTTCTCGGCGCGGATTCGCCAGACCAATCAACAGGGATAAATGCATCAAACTCCGCGTGATCATCTTTCCCCTCCTGCCTGACACAAAGCCTCACTGAGCACACTACCCAACCGGCCAACGGTGGATCTTCAAGGCAAGCGACTCACACACTGGCACTTAGAGGTGGGACTCATGAGAAAGGGATTGCTGAAAGGCCCGGCAATTGTCGAGGATATCTCCACAATCAAAACCCAAAACTCTAAAACCAGAAACCAAGACAGGACCGGGGTTGGTTTTAGAGTTTCAGGTTTCAGAGTTTTAGGATTTAATGCGTATACTACCGGGACGAGGAGGAACACCATGCTACGACTAGGACTGGTGCAGATGAACCCCACGGTGGGGGCCCTCAAAGCCAATGCGGAAAAGATCCTCCACTACATGGACGAAGCCCGGAAGTGGGGCGTGGACCTGGTCGCCTTCCCCGAGCTGGCCCTGCCCGGCTATCCTCCGGAGGACCTGCTCCTCCGTCCGGATTTCGTCGAAGCCAACCAAAAGCACCTGGAGAAAATCGTCCGGGCTTCCAAGGGGCTGACGGTCCTTTTGGGGTTTGCAGACCGCACCGACGACGTCCACAACGCTGCTGCCCTGATCCACAATGGCAAGCTTCTCGACGTTCACCACAAGCACTACCTGCCTAACTACGGCGTCTTCGACGAGAACCGTTATTTCCAGGCCGGCACCCGCTGCAGCGTGGTACAACTCAACGGAGCCAAGGTGGGGTACAACATCTGCGAGGATATCTGGTATCCCGGAGGACCGACCCGGGTCCAGTCCATCGTAGGAGGCGCCCAGGTGATCGTGAACATCTCTGCCTCGCCGTACCATGCGGGCAAGGTCCAGTTCCGCGAGCACATGCTCCGCACCCGGGCCACCGATTACGCCGTCATCGTGGCCTTCGTGAACCTGGTGGGCGGCCAGGACGAACTGGTCTTCGACGGCAACAGCATGCTCATCGACGAGGAGGGCCACGTCCTGGCCCGCGGTCAATCGTTCGAAGAGGACCTGATCCTGGCCGACATCGATCCCCAACAGGTCTTCAACAAGCGCCTCCACGACCCCCGCCGCCGGAAGGAGCGAATCGCTCCCGCGGCGGACTCCCAATTTACGGGACCGATCACCCTGCCTCCGCCGGCGCAGGAGCGAAAGAAGCCGAACCTGCCCAGCCGGGCGGTGACGCCCCTGCGGGAGGAAGCGGAAGTGTACCGCGCGCTGGTGGTGGGCACCCGGGATTACGTGCGGAAGAACGGGTTCCAGAAGGTGGTCATCGGCCTCAGCGGAGGGATCGATTCGTCCCTGACGGCCGTCATCGCCGTGGACGCCCTGGGGAAGGAGAACGTGGTGGGCATCTCGATGCCCTCCCAGTACACCTCCGACGCCAGCAAGACGGACGCCCAGAAGCTGGCTTCCAACCTGGGTATTCGCTTCGCCACCCTTCCCATCAAGAAGGCCTTTGACGCTTACGCCGGCGCGCTGGCCGGGATGTTCTCCGGCACCACGCCGGACGTCACCGAGGAAAACCTGCAGTCCCGCATCCGGGGCACCCTGTTGATGGCCCTCTCCAATAAGTTCGGGTGGATGGTGCTCTCCACCGGGAACAAGAGCGAGACCAGCGTAGGCTACGCCACCCTCTACGGCGACATGGCCGGAGGTTATACGGCTCTCAAGGA
>JACQTF010000213.1 GCA_016210925.1 Acidobacteriota bacterium
ACCCGGGCGCCCAGGCGGGTCAGTTTCTCCTCGATGCGCTCGTAGCCGCGGTCCAGATGATAGACGCGGTCCACCACCGTGGTCCCGTCCGCCACCAGGCCCGCCAGCAGCAAGGAGGCGCTGGCCCTCAGGTCGGAGGCGATGACGTTGGCACCCGTCAGGTGGGTCCCGCCCCGCACCACGGCCCGGTTCCCTTCGATCCGGATGTCGGCACCCATCCGGATCAATTCCAGGGCATGCATGAAGCGGTTCTCGAAGATGGTCTCGGTGATCACCGAAACGCCCTGCGCCTGGGTCATGAGGGCCATGTACTGGGCCTGCAGATCCGTCGGGAATCCGGGAAAGGGATTCGTGGTGAGGTCCGCCGCTCTGAGCGAATGGGCTCCCCGGACGCGGATCCGGTTTGCGTTTTCAAGATCGATCTCCGCTCCCACTTCCTTGAGCTTATCCACGACGGCCATGACATGCTGCAAATTGCATTCCTCCAGGCCAATGTCACTGTGGGTGACCAGCGCGGCAGTCAAGAAGGTCCCCGTCTCGATGCGGTCGGGGATCACGGTGTGGGAAACACCCCGCAAGCGGTCTACTCCCTCCACCCGAATGGTGCTGGTTCCTGCGCCCTGAATGCGGGCGCCCATGCAGTTCAGCATCCCGGCCAAGTCGGCCACTTCGGGCTCGCGGGCGGCGTTGTTGAGCACCGTCATGCCTTCCGCCAGGGCGGCGGCCATGAGGATGTTTTCCGTACCGGTGACGGTGACGGTCGGGAACGTGATCTCAGCGCCTTGGATCCGGGAGCAGGAAGCGTCCACGTAGCCATGGGCCACCTGGATCCGGACCCCCATCTTCTCCAGGGCCCCGATGTGCAGGTTAATGGGTCGGGCACCGATGGCACACCCGCCCGGGAGAGAGACCTTGGCATGACCGAAACGGGATACCAGGGGTCCCAAGACCAGGATGCTGGCCCGCATCATCTTCACCAGGTCGTAGGGGGCCGCCCGGTGATGGAGGTGCTCCGCCTGCAGGACCACCTTTTCGCCGCGCTGGTATTCCACCCGCGCCCCCATGGACTCCAGCAAGTGCTTCATGGTGAGGACGTCCCGCACATGGGGAACGTTTCGGAGCGTGACAGGCTCCGGAGTGAGCAGCGCCGCCGTCATGGCGGGCAGCGCCATGTTCTTGGCCCCGCTGATCCGCACGCTCCCCTCGAGCCTGCGTCCGCCTTCGATCCTCAGCTTATCCATGGGACCACTCTAAAATCCAAGACTTGAACGAAGCCGGAAGACTGGAAACCCCAGAGGGTCAGTCTTCCAATCTTCCATTCTTCCATTCTTGCAAATTGACCTGGCTGGCGGGGACCTCGGAATACTGATCGGCGTTAGAATCACACTTCAGGATCGTTGGATTGGTGCACCCGGGCGTCCTGCACGCATGGTAGATGTCGTCCACCGCGTGGCGAATGTCGCACTCGTCGAAGCAGCGCTTGCACACCACCCTTTCGACCAGGAGGTCCTGCTTCATCTCCCTGAAGATGAAAAAGTTTTTCATGAAGCTGTGGGCGGCACATTATCCCAGATGGCGCGCCACAAGACAACGGGGAATCCCCTGAAGGTCCTTCCTGGTCTCCATCACTTCCCAACCTGGGACCTGCAGGAACGAGCGGATTCGGTCCTCCTGGCCCGATCCCATCTCCAACAAAAGGAGCCCGCCGGGCACCAGCAATTCAGGAGCCATCCCGATCAACTCCTGGTAATGGGAGAGCTTCCCATCGGTCAAAAGGGCTTCCGGCGGCTCGTGATCGCGCACGTCGACCCCTAGCGTGTCCCGCTCCTGGGGCAGGACGTAAGGCGGATTGGAGACAACGGCATTCAACCGCCTCGCGAAATTCGACCGGAGGGGATCCACCATGTGCCCCTGGTAGAACCGTATCCGGTCGCCCACGTGATGCCGGAGGGCGTTCTCCCGAGCAACCCTCAAGGCTGCCTCCGACACGTCGGTGGCGACGACTCGGGCTCCGGGCAGTTCCCTCGCCAGGGCCACGGCGATGCATCCAGAGCCCGTGCCCACGTCTGCCAGCCAGACCTCAGTGTCACCCCAAGCTCCGCGGATCCGGCGGACCGCCTCCTCGACCAGCAGTTCCGTCTCGGGCCTGGGAATCAGCACCGCCGGAGTGACTTTGAAGTCGAGCCCCCAAAACTCCTGATGCCCTGTGATGTACTGGAGCGGTTCCCCTCGAGCCCGCCGCTGGACCAACAACCAGAAGCGATGAAAATCGGGTGGGGAGAGGGGCTCCAGAAAATCCCGGTAGAGGCGCACCCGTTCCCAGCCCAGAGCATGCATCATCAAGACCTCGGCGTGGTGAGTCGGCTCTGGTAGGATGGACGATAGGTGGGCACTTGCCTGTTGAAGCGCTTCCCGAATGGTCAAGGTCGGACCCCGATCCGTGGATAAAGGCGGCAGCTCGATAGGTAGCGGCGACTCGGTTGGCGAGCGGTGGCCCTTTTTGTGCCTGATTCTACCCGCAACGCGCTGCTGCACGCTCCCAGACTGCTAAAAGACTCGCGAGCGATTTGTGATCGACGAATCGGGGTCGGATCGGCGGCGGGGTGGGACAGTCGCTCGCCCGCCTCAAGCGATGGCTTCGTTCTTTAGTCTCTCCGCCTGAAAATGGGTGACCAGCGCGTCGATGATCTCGTCGATCTCGCCCTTCATGAGCTGGTCCAGCCGGTGCAAGGTCATTCCGATGCGATGATCGGTGAGGCGGTTCTGAGGGAAGTTGTACGTCCGGATCTTCTCGCTCCGGTCGCCGGAGCCCACCTGCTGGCGCCGGGTCTGGGCGATCTCCCGTTGCTGCTCCTGCAGGGCCAGGTCGTACAGCCGGGAGCGCAACACCCGCAGCGCCTTCGCCCGGTTCTTGATTTGGGACTTCTCGTCCTGGCAGGAGACCACCAAGCCTGTGGGAAGGTGGGTGATCCGCACGGCGGAATAGGTCGTGTTGACCGACTGACCGCCGGGGCCCGACGAGCAAAAGGTGTCTACCCGGATCTCCCTCGGGTCGATGGCCACCTCCACTTCATCCGGCTCCGGCAGGACGGCCACGGTGACCGCGGAAGTGTGGATCCGGCCGCTGGCCTCCGTCTCCGGGACCCGCTGGACTCGGTGGACGCCGCTCTCGTACTTCAGCTTGCTGTACACCCTCTCCCCCTCGATGGAGGCGATCACTTCCTTAAGGCCTCCCACCTCGGAAGGATGGGCCGAAATCACTTCCACCCGCCAGCCTTGCCGCTCCGCAAAACGGCAGTACATGCGGAAAACTTCCTGGGCGAACAGCGACGCCTCCGCGCCCCCAGTGCCTGCCCGAATCTCCAGCAACACGTTCCGCTCGTCATTGGGATCCCTGGGCAGCAGCAGCACCTTGAGTTCTTCCTCACACCGAGCCAACTGTCCCTCCAGCGAGCGGAGCTCGCCCTCGGCCAGCTTCCTCATCTCCAAGTCATCCTTCACCTCGTCCAGCACCTGCCGGGTGTCCTCCAGGGCTTTCTTCAGGGACCGGTAGTCGTGATATTTCCCCACAACCTCCCGGAGCTCGCTGTGAGCCTTGGCGAACTTGTGATACCGCGTGGGATCGCCAATCACGCTGGGATCGCTGAGCAGGTTCGTCAGCTCGTTGTACTTTTCCTCGATGCTGGCCACCTTTTCAAACATACGGTTGCACACCAACGACGAACGAAGGTCCGGTCCTCTTGGATGCCGCTACCTTTCGCCGCGTAAGACCTTTATTATTATAGAGTTTCTCCCGTCCGGAATC
>JACQTF010000217.1 GCA_016210925.1 Acidobacteriota bacterium
AGCCTTTGACCCTGAGGACGATCGTGGAGCTGTATCGCTTGACGGAGGGAAAAGTCCCCCTGGTGGCGTGCGGGGGGATCGGCTGCGATCCCGAAAGAGAGCCCGCGGAGGAGATCTTCGACTACCTCGCTCGGGGCGCTGCCCTCACTCAGGTCCACACGGGCCTGATCTACCGCGGCCCGGGTCTGGCGCGACGGGTCCACCAGGGTCTACTTCGCCTTCTGGATCGTTATCGTTTGAACAGCATATCCGATGCCGTCGGGTATCACGCCCGTTGAACCAGCATTTAGATTCCCTGGAGGAAAATGATGCCTGAATCCAATAGGACTGGATTTTTGTCGTTCGCTCTGGTGGCCTGGGCGGGCTGTGTGCTGGCGCTGGGAAGTGCGCTCGCGGAGGGACCTGTTGAGATCCGCCTGGAGGAGGCGCTGCGTCAGGGCTTCCAGAACAATGCGAACGTGAAAGCGCGGGAAGACGAGATTTCAGAGGCAGAGGGCCTGCGGGAAGCGGCTTCCGAATTGCCCAACCCCATCCTGGAGATGGAATTTGAGACCGATGCGTTGAGTCAGGGGGCGGGCGATCGTTTGCTGTCGGTGATCGTGGCCCAGCCGTGGGAGACGGCTGGCAAGCGCAAGCACCGGACCCGGGCTGCCGGTCACCGCGTCGAGCAGAAGCGGGAAGAGGCGGAGGATTACCGCCGCTTCCTCCGACAGCAGGTGAAGAGTGCCTACCTGGCGGTGGTGGAGTGGCAGGAAAAGGTCGCGCTGCGCCAGCAGCGGATCGAGTCCCTCGAGCGGCTGTCGGACACCGTGAAGGCTCGCCTGGAACAGGGCGAGGTTCCAGCCTCGGATGTGGATTTTGTACGGGCGGAAGCGGAAGTGGCTCAGGCAGAATGGGCGCTGGCACAGGTGAACCTGAAGAACGCCAAAGCGCAGCTTCAGCTCTGGATGGGAACGAAAGGGGACGAGGATTTTCGCGTTCTCCCCGTAAGGTTCCCAGCCATCCCCTCCCTGCCTGAAGAAAGGTGGATCAGTCTGGCGTTGGAGACCCGAGCTGACTTGAGCGCCCTGCGCCTGGAGGAACAGGCCTGGGAGGAGACCTTGAAACTGGAAAAGGCCGGCGCCTACCCGAACCCTCTCTTGGGCGTAGGGTTTCATCAGATCCGTGCGGTCTTTGGGCGCGAGAATGTCCGGCCTGTGGGCCTGTTGCAGTCCATCCGCGACACGGACAACCTGCTGGAGTTCAGTCTGAAGGTCCCCCTGCCGCTGTTTGACCGCAACCGCGGGAACATCGCGGCGACTGTGGCGCGGCAGCGAAATGCCATGAACCGCCGCACTTTTCTCGAGCAAAGCGTTCGCAGGGAGGTCCAGGCGGCGATCCACCAGGCGCAGGCTCTGGAGCCCGTGGGCTCGGCCCTGGAGTCGCGGCTCGTCCCCCAGGCCCGCCAGAACCTGGAAACAGTGGAGAACGCCTATGGCATGAAGCTGCGCGCCATCAATGATTTCATTTCGCAGCAGCGGGACTACTTCCAGGCGCTGGAGCAAAAAGTGGAGTTTCAGCAGGCGCTCCAGCGGGCCCGGGCGCAGGTGGAGTACGCCGTCGGGCGGGAACTGGCCGATCTGGCTGGCATGGGTCCGTAGGGGGTCCATAGCCGCCGCCGTTTGTGTTACCATGAGGCAGTGAGGCAGGGGACAGACTACGGATTTGCCAGCTGGCAAATCCGTAGTCTGTCCCCTGCTGAACGCACATGCTGAATGCCATCATTCGCTCCTCCCTGAAGAACCGCCTCCTGGTGGTGGCCATCGCGGCTTTCGTGGTGGTCTACGGCACCTTCGTCCTGATCCAGATTCCAGTGGATGTGTTCCCGGATTTCAACCGGCCGACGGTGACGGTGATGACGGAGGCCCACGGCCTGGCGCCGGAGGAAGTGGAGGCGCTGGTGACCCTGCCCATGGAAATGCTGCTCAACGGGGCCACCAACGTCCAGCGGGTCCGTTCCGTTTCCAGCGCTGGCCTCTCCATCATCTATGTGGAGTTCGACTGGGGTTCCAATATCTACACGGACCGGCAGATCGTAGCGGAAAAGCTCCAGTTGGCCCAGACTCGCCTGCCCGCCGGGACTGTCCCGGTCATGGGACCCATTTCCTCGATCATGGGCAGCATCCTGCTGGTGGGGCTGCACAGCGAGAGCGGTGAGACATCGCCGCTGGAGGTCCGCACGCTGGCCGATTGGGTGTTGAGGCCCCGGCTTCTCGCCGTACCTGGCGTCGCCAACGTCATCAATATCGGCGGCGGCGTGAAACAGTTTCAAGTCCTGGCCAACCCCGTCAAGCTTCGAGATTACCAGATCAGCCTGGATGAACTTCGCTTGGCCCTGGCCCAGTCCAATTCCAATACCACTGGGGGGTTCCTGGAGTCGGGAGGGCAGGAATACCTGATTCGAAACCTGGGGCGTGCCTTCCGGCTGGAGGACCTGGCCACCACCGTGGTGGCCTATCGCAACGGGCTGCCCGTCTACGTGAAGGACGTGGCCCGCGTTCAGTTCGGGCCCCAGATCAAGCGGGGAGAGGGAGGACTCAATCGCAAGCCGGCAGTGATCGCCAGCATTTACAAGCAGCCCGACACCAACACGCTGACCTTGACTCGAGACCTGGAACGAGCGCTGGACGAAGTCCAGGCGGCTCTGCCGCGGGACGTCAAAATCAATCGGGAAGTGTTCCGCCAGTCCAGTTTCATTGAAGCCGCCATCCATAACGTGGAAGAGGCGCTGGCGCATGGCGCAATCCTGGTGACGGTCATCCTCTTCCTTTTCCTCTGGAATTTTCGCACGACGGCCATCACCCTCACCGCGATCCCCCTCTCTTTCCTCATTACGGCCCTCTTCATGCGATATTTCAACATCAGCATCAACACCATGACCCTGGGGGGCCTGGCCATCGCCATCGGCGAGCTGGTGGACGATGCCATCATCGACGTGGAGAACGTCTTCCGCAGGCTGCGCGAAAACCGGCAGAAGCCTCGACCGGATCCCAGCTTGCTGGTGATCTTCCGGGCTTCTTCTGAGATTCGAAATTCCATCGTCTATGCCACCGTCATTATCATCCTGGTCTTCGTCCCCCTGTTTTACATGGGAGGGATCGAGGGCCGGATCTTTGTTCCGCTGGGCGTCGCCTACATCGTCTCGATCCTGGCCTCGCTGGTCGTCTCACTGACCGTGACCCCCGCTCTGTGTTCCTACCTGCTGCCGAAAGCCCGGATCGTGGAGCGGAAGGAAGACACCCGGCTGGTGAAATGGCTCAAGGCCCAAGAACGGAGGCTGCTGAACGTCTCCCTGGACCATCCGTGGCGGGTGCTGCTGGGTACCCTGGTGCTCGTGGTGGTGGCCCTTTCCGTCGTGCCCCTCATGGGCCGGGAGTTTTTGCCGCCGTTTAATGAGGGAAGCTTGACCGTCCTCGTGTTGGCCGAACCCGGCACGGCACTGACCGAATCGAACAGGCTGGGCACGCTGGGGGAGCAATTGCTCCTGCAGGTTCCCGAGATGAAAGTGACCGGGCGGAGGACCGGTCGTGCCGAACTGGACGAACACGCCGAAGGCGTCCACTACACCGAGATCGAGGCCAACTTGAAGCCTTCCCGCCGCAGCCGCGAAGAGATCCTCCAGGACGTGCGGGAGAAGTTAGCCCTGATTCCGGGGGTGGATATCAGCGTGGGACAACCCATCTCCCACAAGATTGACCACCTGCTCTCAGGGATTTACGCTCAGATTGCCGTCAAACTGTTCGGCCCCGACCTGACGGTGCTCCGAGCCAAGGCGGAGGAAATTCGTCAGGCCATGGGCCGGGTGGAGGGACTGGTGGACCTGCAGGTGGAAAAGCAGGTGCTCGTCCCCCAGGTGCGGATCCAGACCGATCGCTGGCGCGCCGCTGCCTATGGGTTGAGGGTGGGGGCCGTCACCGAGACGCTGGAGACGGCGTTCAACGGCGTGCCGGTTTCGCAGGTCCTGGACCAGCAGCGCACCTTCGACATCTTTTTGCGCTACGACGACCCGTGGAGAAACGACCTCGACATGATCCGGAACGCCCTCATCGATACCCCTACGGGAGCTAAGATCCCCATCAGCACCGTGGCCACCGTGGAGCCCAGCCAGGGACCCAACCAGATCCTGCACGAGAACGGCCTGCGGCGCATCGTGGTGCAGGCCAACGTCTCCGGGCGCGACCTGGGAAGCGTCATCCAGGACGTGCGCCGGAGGATCGAAGGAGACGTCTCCCTCCCCTCGGAATACTTCGTCAGCTACGGGGGACAGTTCGAGAGCCAGCAGCAAGCCAGCGGCACCCTCGCGGTTCTGGGCGTGGTGTCCGTCCTGGCCATTTTCGTCATCCTGTATTCCCACTTCGGACTGGCGCGCATTGCCCTTCAGATCATGGCCAACCTGCCGCTGGCCATCATCGGGGGCGTCATCGCCATCTTCCTTTCAGGGGGAACCCTGTCGGTGGCCTCCATGGTGGGATTCATCACCCTGTTCGGCATCGTTTCCCGGAATGGCATCATGATGATCTCCCACTACATCCACCTGATGCGCTACGAAGGGGAGGTCTTCGATCGCCCCATGATCATCCGCGGGACGCTGGAACGGTTGGTCCCGGTCCTCATGACGGCACTTGCGGCGGGCATCGCTCTCGTTCCGCTGGTGCTGGCCCGGGGGGCGCCGGGCAAAGAGATCCTTTATCCGGTGGCCACGGTCATCTTGGGTGGCTTGGTCAGTTGCACCCTCCTGAATATGGCCGTCACCCCTTCGCTCTTCTACAAGTTTGGGCGTCCCATCTGGGAAGCCATCGTTCGAGAGCGGGGGCGTGAGGAGGTTCCCGAAGCGGGGGGCACCGGAGAGCCTCAGCCCGCCATCCAAAGTTTCCCCTGACCATGCCCGACGGCATCTGAGCTCCGCGTTCCTTTCGCCCACGCCCCAGGAGAAAGGGTTCTTGCTTCAACTCAGAGGCCTTCCCAGAGCACACCATGAGCGTCAACGTTCAAGCATTGGCCGTTTGTTCGGGAATGTTCTTCGCCCTCTCGGACGTGGCGGCGGAAAAAGGGATGATCGGCAAAGTCTCGAGCCCTTGGATGGCGACCTATCTGGCCCTCCTGGTCAACCTGATCGTGTACACGGGCGCGCTCTTCTGGGTCCCAGCGTTTCCGCTGACAGCCTGGAACCAGGACACGGTGGGCGCTCTGGCCTATTTTGCAGCCGGCGGGGTCCTGGGCCCCGCGACGGCCCGGTACCTGAACTATTGGAGCATTCAGATGTTCGGCGCTTCCCGGACCTCGCCCCTGGTGGCCAGTTCGCCTCTGTTCGCCGTGCTGCTGGCCGCGGGATGGCTGAAGGAGCGCCTGACCCTGAAGTTGGTGCTCGGGTCCGTGCTCATCGTGGCGGGAACGTTCGTCATCGCCCGGGAACCGGTCATCGCCCGGGAACCCGTGGAGGAATGACACCCAAAACCCAAGACCTGAAACCTGAAACTTCCGGAGGGTGAGTTTCGAGTCTGAGGTTTCAGGTTTCGAGTTTCAGGTTTCGAGTATGGGAATCTACCTGGTCGTCCCTTTGTCTTCCGCCCTGTTTTATGCCATGGGCGTGATCTGTCGAAAGGCGGGCCTGGCGCTGTATGGCTCCGTCTGGATCGCCACCTGGATCACCTCGCTGACGGCTTGCCTGGTGCTCTCGGTGCCGATGGTCCGCCGCTTTTCCGAGTTCAGGACCCTGGCGCGCGACCAGTGGATGTACTTTGTCCTCTCCGGCCTTTTCTCCAGCGTCGCATGGTGGTTCAATTACACCGCCCTGGATCTGGGACAGGTGGTGGTGGTCACGCCCCTGGTGCGCACCGCCCCGCTGTTCACCCTGTTCTTCAGCTGGATCTTCCTGCGGGGCGTGGCGAGAATCACTGCGAGGGTGGCCGTCGGCTGCAGCTTGGTGGTCCTGGGGGTCCTCGTCCTGTTTTAGTCAAACCTAAAACCTGAAACCTGAAACTCTGAACCCCTCCCTCGGGGATTTCAGGTTTCAGAGTTTCAGGTTTCCACGGCTGGTCTGACATCTTACAAAAGACCGGCTTCCCGACTTGACACAGGCGGGAGCTTGTGGTTTGATTCGAGATTGGCAGCGCGGCACCCCGGACATCCGTTTCGGAATCCCGGACAAGCTGAAAGCAAGAGGGATACGGGGAAGCTGGACACTGCGCGATGATCCGGAGCGGGAGGCCCTGGGCGCCGCCCACCAAGAAACCCAGCAGTTCCTCCTCCGGCCAGAAGTCGGGCTGGAAAAAAATGCTTTGAGTTATTCCTCCTGGAAGATAGGATTTGGGGAAGTAATTCCCAAGCGGTGCAGGAGGTTCGAGTCATGAAGATGCGAAGGATTCCTTTGATCGCGGCTTTCTGGGTGGCGTGGATCACCTGGCAGGGGGGGGTCCGGGCGGAGTCCGCCAACACTGAGCTTCAAGCGGTGCTGCACTTTCTCCGGGGGAGCGAATTGCACCATCAGGGCAGACTGGACGACGCCGTCAAGGAATACCGGGAGGCGGTCCAGATGAAGGCAATTTTTCCCGAGGCGTACAACAACCTGGGGGCTGCGCTTTTCACGAAGGATCTCCTCTCGGACGCCTTGAAAAACTATCGAAAGGCGCTGGATCAAAACCCGGACATGGCGGTGGCGCATCACAACCTGGGCGTGTCCCTGGGGCGGCAGGCTCGGCGCCTGCAAGCTCCCCAGTTGTACCAACAGGCATCCCGGCACCTGCGGCGGGCTATCGAGCTCGACGCGAACTTCGCCGAAGCTTACAACAACCTGGGCATCATCCTGACCCGCCAGGGCCAACATCATCAGGCGGGCGAGTATTTTCTGATGGCCAAGAGGCTGAAACCCCATTACGTGGATCCTTACAACAATTTGGGGTTTGTGTACCTGCAGACCAAGGCGTGGAAATCCGCTACCCGAATTTTGAAGGAGGCTTTGGCGCTGGACCGGAACTTCGCCCCGGCTCTGCACAACCTGGGGGTTCTCCACTTCCGGAGGGGACAGCTTGAGGAAGCGGCGCAGCGGCTCCAGCAGGCGGTGGCCTCGGATCCTCATTCGGTCCAGTCGATGGTGGACCTTTCCGCGGCCGAGCTGAAGATGGGGAATTTCGAGCAGGCCGTGATCCTGGCCGAACGCGCGGTGACGGAGGACCCCGACTACGCGCCGGCCCATAACATGCTAGGAATCTGTCATTTGGTGCGTCGGGACTATCCGAAGGCGGAATCGGCTCTTGGGAAGGCGGTCTCCCTGGATCCTCAGTTCGCCCAGGCCAGGAGCAACCTGGGCTTCACCTATGGCTTGATGAACTCCTTCGAACGGGCGGAGGAGGAGCTGAGGGCTGCCTCCCGGCTGGATTCTTCCATGGCCGATCCGCAGAGGTACCTGGGGGACATCTACTTTAAGGCGGGGAGATACGAGGAGGCGATTGGGGCTTATTCTCAATACCTGAGGCAGGCACCCAAGGCAGAAGACCGGGACGAAATTCGGAATCTCATTCGCGTCTTGCGTTCCGCGTTGAAAGAGAAGGACTGAAGACAAACCCAAAACCTGAAACCTGAAACCTGAAACTGAAGAGCCGGAAAACGCGTAATCGCGGAGAGTGGGTTTAAGGTTTCAGGTTTTAGAGTTTCAGGTTTGCGATTGGAAGGCGCAAACATAAGTGCTCAGCCCGTTCTTTTTGGAGGAACCCACCACCGTAGCGGAAGCCTCTTCGCTGCTGGCCCGCCACGGCGAGTCGGCCAAGATCCTTGCCGGGGGAACCGAGCTTTTGCTGGTCCTCAAAGAGCGTCTGGCCACCTTCGAACGGCTGGTCCATATCAAGGGAATCCCGGGCTTGGCGGGGATCTCCCTGGAAAATGGGAAGTCGGAGTTGCGCATCGGTGCCCTGTGCACCCATCGGGCCCTGGAGAAGGACCCCCTGATCCGATCCCGATTTCCCCTGATTGCCGAGGCGGAGCGCCAGATTGCCAATGTGCGGGTTCGGGCCAGCGGCACTCTGGGGGGGAATTTGTGCTTTGCCGAACCTCACGCGGATCCGGGCACCTTCCTGCTGGCCCTGGGCGCACGGCTGGTGCTGCAGAGCGCCCGGGGGAGCCGCACGCTGGGAGTCTCCGATTTCTTCGTCGATTACTTCGAGACGGTTCTGGAGCCCGATGAGATCATGACCGAGATCCGGGTGCCTCCCTTGAGCGAGTCGGCGGGATGGTCCTATCATCGCTACGCCCTTTTGGAGCGGCCTTCGGTGGCGGTCTGCGTCCTTCTGGAGCCCGACCCCGGCGGCCGGCATATCCGCTCCGGCGCCATCTCGTTGGGATGTGTCGCTCCGACCCCCGTGCGCGCCACGGAGGCCGAGAAAAAGCTGGTAGGCATGGCGCTGTCGGAAGTGGGGCGCCATGCCCTGGAGATCGGTCGAGAGGCCGCCAAAGCCGGTGAGCCCCTGGACGACCTGTACGGCTCGGCGGACTACAAGAGGGAGCTGGTGGCGGTGTTCGTCAAGCGCGGCCTGGTTCAAGCCGCGGCAAGGATGGAGGGAGCAAAGCGGTGAGTCTCACCCGGGTCGCACAGAGTCTGCCCCTGGAGTTTCGGCTGAATGGTCGGCACGTGGCTCTGGAAGTCAAGCCCCACGAAACCTTGCTGGAGGTGCTGCGGGAGCGGGTGGGACTGACGGGTACCAAGCTTTCCTGCGACATGCAAGTGTGCGGCGCCTGTACCGTTCTGCTGGACGGGCTCCCGGTCAGTTCCTGCACCTCCCTCGCTTTCGAGGCCCGGGGCAAGGAGGTGCTCACCATCGAAGGGCTGTCCGACGGCAGAAAGCTTCACCCCCTGCAGGAGGCCTTTATCCGCTGCGGCGGCTTTCAGTGCGGCTTCTGCACCGCCGGCATGATCATGGCCGCCAAGGCGCTTCTGGATGAGCAACCCAATCCCACGGTGGAGGAGATCAAGCATTTCATGAAGGGGAACATCTGCCGCTGCACCGGCTACCAGATGATCATCGAGTCCATTCAAGAAGCATCCCGGCTTTTGGGGCAACCAGGCAAGGAGGCATAGTCGGTGTTCAAGGTGGTGGGGACCTCGCAGCCACGGTTGGAGGCGCTGGAGAAGGCCACCGGGCGAGCCCAATATACCGG